>NZ_CP109485.1:6735000-7103750 GCF_035918235.1 Streptomyces sp. NBC_01445
GGTGGAACGTTGACTATTCGACCGGGTTCACGGGTCGGAGGCTGTGAGTACTGCTCTTCGGAGCGTGGAAAGCATGATCTCCGGGCGGGACCGGGTCGGGCACGCTGTTGGGTGTCTGAAGGTACGGCCGAGACGGTCGCCTTCAGTGCCGGCCCCAGTGCACTCGAATCTCTGGTTCGGGGTGATGGGTGGTTGGTCGTTGTTTGAGAACTGCACAGTGGACGCGAGCATCTGTGGCCAAGTTTTTAAGGGCGCACGGTGGATGCCTTGGCACCAGGAACCGATGAAGGACGTGGGAGGCCACGATAGTCCCCGGGGAGCCGTCAACCAGGCTTTGATCCGGGGGTTTCCGAATGGGGAAACCCGGCAGTCGTCATGGGCTGTCACCCGCTGCTGAACACATAGGCAGTGTGGAGGGAACGCGGGGAAGTGAAACATCTCAGTACCCGCAGGAAGAGAAAACAACCGTGATTCCGGGAGTAGTGGCGAGCGAAACTGGATGAGGCCAAACCATATGCGTGTGATACCCGGCAGGGGTTGCGCATGTGGGGTTGTGGGATCTCTCTTCTGTCGTCTGCCGGCGACAGGACGAGTCAGAAACCGTTGATGTAGGCGAAGGACATGCGAAAGGTCCGGCGTAGAGGGTAAGACCCCCGTAGTCGAAACATCAGCGGCTCGTTTGAGAGACACCCAAGTAGCACGGGGCCCGAGAAATCCCGTGTGAATCTGGCGGGACCACCCGCTAAGCCTAAATATTCCCTGGTGACCGATAGCGGATAGTACCGTGAGGGAATGGTGAAAAGTACCGCGGGAGCGGAGTGAAATAGTACCTGAAACCGTGTGCCTACAAGCCGTGGGAGCGTCGCTGTATGTGCTTGCACATGCAGTCGTGACTGCGTGCCTTTTGAAGAATGAGCCTGCGAGTTTGCGGTGCGTTGCGAGGTTAACCCGTGTGGGGAAGCCGTAGCGAAAGCGAGTCCGAATAGGGCGATTCAGTAGCGCGCTCAAGACCCGAAGCGGAGTGATCTAGCCATGGGCAGGTTGAAGCGGAGGTAAGACTTCGTGGAGGACCGAACCCACCAGGGTTGAAAACCTGGGGGATGACCTGTGGTTAGGGGTGAAAGGCCAATCAAACTCCGTGATAGCTGGTTCTCCCCGAAATGCATTTAGGTGCAGCGTCGTGTGTTTCTTGCCGGAGGTAGAGCACTGGATAGGCGATGGGCCCTACCGGGTTACTGACCTTAGCCAAACTCCGAATGCCGGTAAGTGAGAGCACGGCAGTGAGACTGTGGGGGATAAGCTCCATGGTCGAGAGGGAAACAGCCCAGAGCATCGACTAAGGCCCCTAAGCGTACGCTAAGTGGGAAAGGATGTGGAGTCGCACAGACAACCAGGAGGTTGGCTTAGAAGCAGCCACCCTTGAAAGAGTGCGTAATAGCTCACTGGTCTAGTGATTCCGCGCCGACAATGTAGCGGGGCTCAAGCGTACCGCCGAAGTCGTGTCATTGCGATATATACCCCCAACGGGGATCGTGATGGGTAGGGGAGCGTCGTGTGCCGGGTGAAGCAGCCGCGGAAGCGAGTTGTGGACGGTTCACGAGTGAGAATGCAGGCATGAGTAGCGATACACACGTGAGAAACGTGTGCGCCGATTGACTAAGGGTTCCTGGGTCAAGCTGATCTGCCCAGGGTAAGTCGGGACCTAAGGCGAGGCCGACAGGCGTAGTCGATGGATAACCGGTTGATATTCCGGTACCCGCTGTGAAGCGTCAAACATTGAATCAGGCGATGCTAAGTCCGTGAAGCCGTTCCGGACCCTTCGGGGAAAGGAAAGTGGTGGAGCCGACGGACCAGACTTGTAGTAGGTGAGTGATGGGGTGACGCAGGAAGGTAGTCCAGCCCGGGCGGTGGTTGTCCCGGGGTAAGGGTGTAGGCCGTGTGATAGGTAAATCCGTCACACATTAAGGCTGAGACCTGATGCCGAGCCGATTGTGGTGAAGTGGATGATCCTATGCTGTCGAGAAAAGCCTCTAGCGAGTTTCATGGCGGCCCGTACCCTAAACCGACTCAGGTGGTCAGGTAGAGAATACCGAGGCGTTCGGGTGAACTATGGTTAAGGAACTCGGCAAAATGCCCCCGTAACTTCGGGAGAAGGGGGGCCATCACTGGTGAGGAGACTTGCTCTCCGAGCTGGGGGTGGCCGCAGAGACCAGCGAGAAGCGACTGTTTACTAAAAACACAGGTCCGTGCGAAGCCGTAAGGCGATGTATACGGACTGACGCCTGCCCGGTGCTGGAACGTTAAGGGGACCGGTTAGTGCACTTTCGGGTGTGCGAAGCTGAGAACTTAAGCGCCAGTAAACGGCGGTGGTAACTATAACCATCCTAAGGTAGCGAAATTCCTTGTCGGGTAAGTTCCGACCTGCACGAATGGCGTAACGACTTCTCGACTGTCTCAACCATAGGCCCGGTGAAATTGCACTACGAGTAAAGATGCTCGTTTCGCGCAGCAGGACGGAAAGACCCCGGGACCTTTACTACAGTTTGATATTGGTGTTCGGTTCGGCTTGTGTAGGATAGGTGGGAGACTTTGAAGCGGCCACGCCAGTGGTTGTGGAGTCGTCGTTGAAATACCACTCTGGTCGTGCTGGATGTCTAACCTGGGTCCGTGATCCGGATCAGGGACAGTGTCTGATGGGTAGTTTAACTGGGGCGGTTGCCTCCTAAAGAGTAACGGAGGCGCCCAAAGGTTCCCTCAGCCTGGTTGGTAATCAGGTGTTGAGTGTAAGTGCACAAGGGAGCTTGACTGTGAGACCGACGGGTCGAGCAGGGACGAAAGTCGGGACTAGTGATCCGGCGGTGGCTTGTGGAAGCGCCGTCGCTCAACGGATAAAAGGTACCCCGGGGATAACAGGCTGATCTTCCCCAAGAGTCCATATCGACGGGATGGTTTGGCACCTCGATGTCGGCTCGTCGCATCCTGGGGCTGGAGTCGGTCCCAAGGGTTGGGCTGTTCGCCCATTAAAGCGGTACGCGAGCTGGGTTTAGAACGTCGTGAGACAGTTCGGTCCCTATCCGCTGTGCGCGTAGGAATATTGAGAAGGGCTGTCCCTAGTACGAGAGGACCGGGACGGACGAACCTCTGGTGTGCCAGTTGTCCTGCCAAGGGCATGGCTGGTTGGCTACGTTCGGAAAGGATAACCGCTGAAAGCATCTAAGCGGGAAGCCTGCTTCGAGATGAGTATTCCCACCCCCTTGAGGGGTTAAGGCTCCCAGTAGACGACTGGGTTGATAGGCCAGATCTGGAAGCCCGGTAACGGGTGGAGGTGACTGGTACTAATAGGCCGAGGGCTTGTCCTCAGTTGCTCGCGTCCACTGTGTTGGTTCTGAAACCACGAACAACCCCACGTTTGTCACAGAGCGTGGTGCGGTTGACAGTTTCATAGTGTTTCGGTGGTCATAGCGTGAGGGAAACGCCCGGTTACATTCCGAACCCGGAAGCTAAGCCTCACAGCGCCGATGGTACTGCAGGGGGGACCCTGTGGGAGAGTAGGACGCCGCCGAACTATTTTTGAAGAAAACCCCCGTAACGGATGAGAATCCTGTTACGGGGGTTTTCTGCGTTTAAGGGATTGGTCCCCTTTTCCGACCGGACCCCTTTTCAGGGCCCGGCCGAATGCTGTGCGGGGATACAGTCAGGAATTCAGGCCGCGGAGGACGAGATCCGTGAGGGCCCTGAACTCCTCGTCGATGCCGGCCTTCTGCCACTCACCCGCGTACGCCGGATCGTGGAAGCGATTCGTCGCGTCGAATACCGCGCGGGCGGTCAGAGCCGGGTCGGGGTGAGGGAGGCTGAACTCTCCCCTGGCGACGCCGTCTTGAATGATGTGGCCGAGCTGCATGATCAGCTCACCGACGTGCAGTTCGACCACGCGGCTGTTCTCGCTGATCAGAACTTGGTAGGTGGCGAAGAGCTGCGGATCGTCGCCTGCCTTGCGGCGTTTGGCCGCGAACAGTGTCGAGAACCATTGGCGCAACAGGGCGGGCGACGTCAGCGAGCCATCTGTCATCAGGAGTTGCAGTTCATTCGTGGTGCGGTCGAGCCAGCGCTTCGTGACCGCCTCGCGCAACTGTGCCTTTGTGCCGAAATGCCGGTAGACACTGCCGTGGCTGACGCCCAGCGCGCGGGCCACGTCGACGACGGTCGCCTTCGCGGGACCGTGGCGACGCAGCACCTCCTCGGTCGCCTCGAGGATGCGCTCGGTGGTCAGGGTCTCGGTTGCCATGATGCCGACCGTACCCGGCGGAGATCAGCGCTCGCTGTCGAGGTGTGCCATCTGCGCCTCGGGATAGCGGTCACCGGCGGCGGCACCGGCCGGGACGGCCTTCTCGATAGCGGCGAGGTCCGCCGAGTCCAGGGTGACGTCGAGAGCGCCGAGCGCCTCCGTCAGCCGGTCCCTGCGACGTGCGCCGACAAGGGGCACGATGTCGTCGCCGCGGCCGAGGACCCAGGCGATGGCGACCTGCGCGACACTGGCGCCCTTCTGCTCGGCGATCTTGCGCAGCGACTCGACGAGGTCGAGATTGTGCTGGAGGTTCTCGCCCTGGAAGCGCGGGCTCATTCCGCGGAAATCGTTCGCGGCGAGCTTGCGGTCCCGGCCGAAGTGACCGGAGATCAGACCGCGCGACAGGACCCCGTACGCCGTGATGCCGATGCCGAGCTCGCGGGCGACCGGCAGGATCGCGTCCTCGATGCCGCGGGAGATCAGCGAGTACTCGATCTGCAGATCAGAGATGGGGGCGGTGGCCGCGGCCCGCCGGATCGTGTCGGCGCCGACCTCGCTCAGGCCGATGTGCCTGACGTGTCCCTTCTCGACGAGCTCGGCGATGGCGCCGATGGTCTCCTCGATCGGTACGTCGGGGTCGACACGGGCGATCCGGTAGACGTCTATGTGGTCGACGCCGAGGCGCTGGAGCGAGTACGCCGCGAAGTTCTTCACGGCGGCCGGCCGGCCGTCGTAGCTGGACCAGCCGCCGTCCGGGTCCCGGAGAGCGCCGAACTTCACGCTGGTCAGCGCCTTCTCGCGGTGTGCGGCGGGGGCGGTCCGCAGGGCCTCCCCGATCAGCATCTCGTTGTGCCCCATCGCGTAGAAGTCCCCGGTGTCGAGCAGGGTGATGCCGGCGTCGAGGGCCGCGTGGATGGTGGCGATGGACTCGCCCCGGTCGGCCTCGCCGTAGAGCGCGGACATTCCCATGCAGCCGAGCCCGATGGCGGACACCTGCGGACCGGTGGAGCCTAGGGAGCGGGGGTGGAGGGTGGGGGAGGTGGGAGTGGTGGGGGACATAGAGCGTTCCTTGGGTCGGTGCCGTCAGTTCGAGAGTTCGGTGTCTCCCTATCCACGATGGCATGACAGATAACAGATTTCAATATCTGTCATCTGTCAGCTGTTATCTGTCGTGCGATGCCGGGCGCAATCGTTGTCGGACCCTCTGCCCGGTGGCCCGGTGGCCCGGTGGCCCGGTGGCCGGGTTTCGCTGTTGAGCCTGTCCCGGCTGGGCGTTAGCGTTCTTTGCATGACTGCCGGGTCGGCCTTGGGCCGCGTACGAGTGAGGCGCCCGGCCTTCGGGTGAGGGTGGCGCGGGGCCGAGGGCCGCCGCGAGTCTCCGTGTTCCTTCCCGGCGCCCGTGTGCGGGGTGCCGCGTTCCTTCAGCAGCCGAAGAAGCGTATGAACCGGAGAACTGTCACCCATGTCTGCTCAGTTGAATCACACCGCCGTCTATGCCCACGACCGTCATCTGTCGGCCGAGTTCCTCGCCGCCGTGTTGGGGTTGAAGGTCGGCGCTCCGTTCGGGCCGTTCCTGCCGGTCGATCTCGGTAACGGCGTGACCCTCGACTTCTACGAGAAGCGCGACGAGCCCATTCAGTCGCAGCACTACGCCTTCCTCGTGCCCGACGAGGAGTTCGACGGGATGATCGGCCGCCTCGACGCCGTCGGAGTCATCTACTTCGCCGACCCCAGCCACACGGAACCCGGCCGGATCAACCGGCTCTTCGGCGGCCGAGGCGCGTACTTCAGCGATCCCGACGGGCACAACATGGAGATCATGACTCGCCCCTACGTTCGCCCCTAGCTGGTGGTGGGGCGGGCATCACCCCACCACCCGCGGCAGTCGCACGCTCAGTGCTGTCGTCAGGGCGATGCCCGCCAGTTGCACCAGCAGGGTCGTCACCAGTGCGTCTCGTGTGCCCAGGCTTGGGATCAGGGTGAGGAACAGGGAGCCGAGTGTGGCTACGCCGAGGGCCAGGGCCGACTGCTGGGTGGTGATCATGACGCCGCTGCCTACTCCCGCCCGCGACGCCGGTACCTCGGACAGGATGAGCCGGAAGAGTATGGGGAGTTGGAGTGCCTGGCCCGCGCCCGCGAGTGCGGCGCCCGGCATCAGTTCCAGGACGCCCAGGTCGGGCCAGGTTCGCCAGGCCGCGAGGGCGATCAGGGCGACGCCGGCCCCCTGGATGATGCCGCCCGCGGTGACGATCCGGGTGCCGTAACGGGCGATGAGGCGCGGGCCCGCGAGGGACACCGCGAAGAAGGCGACGGCCATGGGCGCGAGGGCCAGGCCCGCCGGTACGGGGCCGAGGTGTTCGCCCTGCTGGAGCGCCACTGCGATCACGAACATGAAGCCGCTGAACCCGATGGAGAACGGCACGACCATGATCAGGCCGCGGCGCAGTGAGACCAGCGCGAAGAGGCTGGGTGGGACCAGGGGGGTGCGGCCATGGCGGTCCGCACGGCGTTCCACCTGGTAGAAGGCGTACGCGATGAAGGGGAAGACCGCGAGCGAGAGCCACGTCCACAGGGGCCAGCCCGCCGCCCTGCCCTCGGTCAGGGGTGCGAGGAGCGTGAGCAGGGACGCGGCGAGGAGTACCGTGCCGGGACCGTCGACCGGCTCGGGGTGCTCGGAGCGCGTCTCGGGGACGGCGCGGGCGGTCAGGAAGAGGCCGACGAGGACTACGGGCACGTTCACCAGGAACACCGACCGCCAGCCGGTCCCGAACACGTCTGCTGCGATGAGGACGCCGCCGAGGATCTGGCCGGCGACCATGGACAGGCCCGCCGTCGCCCCGTACAGGCCCATGGCCTTCGCCCGGCGCCGGCCCGTCGTCGTCGACTGGATGGTGGCGAGGACCTGCGGGAGCATCGCGGCCGACGCGGCGCCCTGCGCGACGCGCGCGGCCACAAGGGTCCAGGCGTCGGGGGCGAGGCCGCAGGCCAGCGAGGTCAGGCCGAAGGCGATCATGCCGCCGAGGAACAGCCTGCGCCGGCCGAAGAGGTCGCCGAGCCGTCCGCCGAGGACGAGCAGGACGGCGTACGCGAGTCCGTATCCGGCGACGACGAGTTCGAGGAGCGCCTCGCCCGCGGCCAGGTCGTGGCCGATGGTGGGCAGGGCGACGTTCACGATGAAGAAGTCGATGAGAGGGAGGGCGGCACCTACGAGCACGGTGAAGAGCCCGAGTCCGCCGAGTGCCGGTGGGGCCGTGGCGGCGCGGGCAGTGGTGGCGACAGAGAGGGAACGGGTCCCGGTTCCGGTCATGGGTACCAGCGTCGTCGGGCGCTCAGACTGGTACCAGAGTGTCCTTATCCTGGTAGAAGGACTACCTGGCAACAGGCTCCGTGGCGCGGCAGGCTGGAGGCATGACCACGATGGCGCGGATTACTACGACGACTGGGGCAGAGGGACGGGCGCGGGCCGAGGCGGAGGCCCCGGCTCAGGCGGAGGCTCAGGCGAAGGCTGGAGGGCGGCCCGGGCAGGTGGCGCCCCCGCTCGAGTCGCCCAAGCGCGAGTCCGAGATCCGGCGGCATGAGCTCGCCGACTTTCTGCGCAGCCGTCGCGCCCGCATCACCCCCGAGCAGGTCGGGCTGCCGCGCGGCCGGCGCCGGCGTACCCCCGGGCTGCGGCGTGAGGAGATCGCGCAGCTGTCCGCGGTCGGAGTCACCTGGTACACGTGGCTCGAGCAGGCGCGGGACATCCAGGTGTCGGTTCAGGTCCTGGACGCGCTGGCCCGCGCGCTGCTCCTCGACGCGAGTGAGCGCGCGCATCTCTTCCAGCTCGCCGGGGCCGTCGATCCGTCGCCCGCGGCGAGCTGTCAGACCGTCACGCCGGCGCTGCGTCTGATGCTGGAGAAGCTGGAGCCGCTGCCCGCCTGCATCCAGAACAGCCGGTACGACATCCTCGCGTACAACCGTACGTACGGGCGGCTGCTGTGTGATCTGGACACGGTGGCACCCGAGGACCGCAACTGCATGGTGCTGATCTGCACGAACGAGCAGTGGCGGAAGTCGTTCGTGTTCCTGGAGGACACGATCCGGCTGATGGCGGCCAAGTTCCGCGGGTCGATGGCCGGTCATCTGGGCGAGCCCGCCTGGGAGTTGCTGCTCAAGCGGCTCGAGGACGAGTCGCCGGAGTTCCGTGAGGCGTGGCAGCTGCACGAGGTGGTGGGCACGCGCAGCAAGACGAAGTACTTCCGCAACGCGTACGTCGGGCCGCTGTCCCTGGTCCACACCGATCTGTGGCTCGGCCCGGACCAGGGGGCCCGTCTGGTGACGTACACGCCCGCCGACGAGGAGTCCCGGGAGCGGCTCGACCGGCTTCAGGAGCTGGCGCTCGCCGTGGCCTCCTGAGTCTCCGGCTGCTCCGGCAAGGCGCAAGGCGGCTGGTGGCCGGCCTGGGGAACGGCTGTGCCGTGGCCGGCGGCGGTCGCTTCAGGAGCTGGCGCCCGCTGTGGCCTCCTGGATTTCCGGCTGTTCCAGGCAGCGGGCGGTGCGCTGTGCTGTGGAGCGTGCCCAGCGGCCGCTGGTGAGGAGGCCGACCAGGAGTACGGCGAGGCCGCAGCCCACGATGATCCACCAGCCGCCGCGGCTCGCGTCGACGAACGTGGTCGCGTACGCCGATGTGCCGACGGCCCCCGCGACGCCCGACGCGAGGACCGCGCCGATGACGGCGACGCCGAGGGTCTGGCCGATCTGCCGGCTGGTGGAGGCCACCGCGGCGGCGACGCCCGCCTGGGCGCGGGGCATGCCGGAGACAGCGGTGTTCGTGATGGGGGCGTTGACGAAGCCGAAGCCGAGGCCGAACAGGACGTAGCCGATGAAGCGGGTCACGTTCGACGTCTCCGCCTCGAACGCGGCGAACAGGAGGCCGCTCGCCGTCATCGCGATGCCCGCGACGAGCAGCGGGATCCTCGGGCCGCGGCTGCCGACGATGCGGCCGGAGACCGGAGCGCACACCAGGGTCATGGCCGCCATCGGCAGCATCCACAGGCCTGCGTCCAGGGCGTTGAGGCCGCGTACGTTCTGCAGGTAGAGCGTCGACAGGAACAGGAAGCCGCCGAGCGAGGCGAACGCGCTGATCGCTATCACCGTGGCGCCGCTGAAGGGTGCCGAGCGGAAGAAGCGCAGGTCGATGAGGGGTTCGGCGCGGCGCGGCTCGTAGACGACCAGTCCGATGAGGGCCACGAGGGCGAGCAGTGCGAACGTCGCGATGGTGGGGGACGTCCACCCCGCTTCGGGGGCCTCGATGATCGCGTACGTGAGTGAGCCGAGGAGCACCATGACGAGGAGCTGCCCGATCGGGTCCGTGCGGCGCGGCTTGGGGGCGCGGGACTCGGGGACGTAGCGGATGGTCAGCAGGAGGGCGGCGAGGCCCACCGGCAGGTTGATCCAGAAGATGGAGCGCCAGCCGACCGAGTCGACGAGGACGCCGCCCACGATGGGGCCCGCGGCCATGGAGATGCCGACGACGCCGCCCCAGACGCCGATGGCCCGGGCGCGTTCGCGGGGCTCGGTGAACGTGTTGGTGATGATCGACATAGCGACGGGGTTGAGCATCGAGCCGCCGACCGCCTGGACCATGCGGAACACGATGAGGGACTCCAGGTTCGGCGCCACCGAGCACAGCACCGAGCCCACGGTGAAGATCACCAGGCCGGCCTTGAAGATCCGGCGGCGCCCGATCCGGTCGGCCGTCGAGCCCGCCAGCATCAGGAGCGACGCAAGGACCAGCGTGTACGCGTCGATGGTCCACTGCATGCCGGAGACGCTCGCGCCGAACTCCTTCTGCATGCTCGGCAGTGCGACGTTCAGGACGGTGTTGTCGAGGCTGACGATCAGCAGGCTCATGCAGCAGATCGCGAGGACGAGCATCCGCCGGCGAGGAGTCAGTGGGGGTGGCATGTATCCGACGGTAGCCCGACGGTGGGCGGGGGCGCCCGCCAGGTCGGGGACAACCCTGGGCGGGGCTGTCCGCCAGGTGGGGGACAATGGAGAACTGCCCCTGCCCACAGCCCCACGATTTCGGAGAGCCCGCCCGATGTCCCAGCAGCTCACCATCGGTCCGCACCTCGTGCAGCCGCCCGTGGTCCTCGCGCCCATGGCCGGGATCACGAACGCGCCCTTCCGCACCCTGTGCCGGGAGTACTCCGGCGGCAAGGGCCTCTTCGTGAGCGAGATGATCACGACGCGGGCGCTGGTCGAGCGCAACGAGAAGACCATGCAGCTGATTCGCTTCGACGCGAGCGAGCAGCCCCGGTCGATCCAGCTGTACGGCGTCGATCCGGCGACCGTCGGCAAGGCCGTCCGCATGATCGCCGAAGAGGATCTCGCCGATCACATCGACCTGAACTTCGGCTGCCCGGTCCCCAAGGTGACGCGCAAGGGCGGCGGCTCCGCGCTCCCGTACAAGCGGAATCTGCTGCGGGCCATCCTGAAGGAGGCCGTCAGCGGGGCCGGGGACCTGCCGGTCACGATGAAGATGCGCAAGGGCATCGACGACGACCACATCACCTTCCTCGACGCGGGCCGGATCGCCGTCGAGGAGGGCGTCACCGCGATCGCCCTGCACGGGCGGACCGCGGCGCAGCACTACGGCGGCACGGCCGACTGGGACGCCATCGCCCGCCTGAAGGAGCACGTCCCGGAGATTCCCGTCCTCGGCAACGGCGACATCTGGTGCGCCGACGACGCGGTGCGGATGATGCGCGAGACCGGCTGCGACGGTGTCGTGGTGGGGCGCGGCTGCCTGGGGCGGCCGTGGCTGTTCGGTGATCTCGTCGCCGCCTTCGAGGGCACCGGCGCGCCCGCCGCGCCCGACCTGCGCAAGGTCGCCGACGCGATGGTGCGGCACGCCGGGCTGCTCGGCGAGTGGATCGGCGACGAGGCACGCGGTGTCATCGACTTCCGTAAGCACGTGGCCTGGTATCTCAAGGGCTTCTCGGTCGGTTCCGAGATGCGCAAGCGGCTCGCCGTCACGTCGTCGCTCGCCGAGCTGCGCGCGGGGCTCGACGAGCTGGACCTCGACCAGGCGTGGCCCGTGGGCGCGGACGGGCCTCGCGGCCGTACGTCCGGCAACAACCGGGTGGTGCTGCCGGACGGCTGGCTCAAGGACCCGTGGGACTGCGCCGGCGTCAGTGAGGACGCGGAGCTGGACACGTCCGGGGGGTGACTGGTGGCGGGGGAGTTGTTTCCCCCACCCCGCCCCTTCCCGGAACCGGGGGGCTCTGCCCCCGGACGTCCGGACCCCCGGTCGCTCAAACGCCGCGACCGGCTGAAAGACCTCCCCAAGACCCCGTCGCCCGAAGACCCCGGTCGGCCGAAGACCCCCGTTGCTAATAGACCGCCGTGAGCAGCGCGAGCGGCGCCGCCGCCGACCGTGACTCGCGCTCGCACGCGTGCGGGTAGGGGACGGGCGCCGGGTACGACTCCCGCGCGTACCCGGCGAGCACCTCGGGCAGCCGGTGGCCGGAGGCCGCTGCGGCCTCCACCAGCGCGTTCGCCACCGTCCGCGCCTCGTCGTGCAGTCCGTAGCGGGCGAGCCCGAGCGCGATCAGCGCGTTGTCGTGCGGCCACACCGAGCCCCGGTGGTAGGAGAGCGGGTGGTAGGCGGCCTGCCCCGCCGCGAGCGTGCGCACCCCCCAGCCGGAGAAGAAGTCGGGCTCCAGGAGACGCCGGCCGACCACTTCCCCGTACTCCTTGTCGAGCAGGCCCGACCACAGGAGATGGCCCGCGTCGGACGCCAGCGCGTCGACGTGCCGCCCCTCGCCGTCCAGGGCGAGCGCGGGGAACGCGCGGTCCGCCATCCAGAAGTCCCGCTGGAACCGGTCCCGCAGATCCGTCGCCGCCTGCTCCAGAAGGTCCGCGTACACCGGGTCGTCCCAGGCCGTGCGGGCGAGCGCGGCCGTGCGGCGCAGCGCGTCGTACGCGTAGCCCTGGGCGCCCGCCGCCGTCACGGGTCCCGTGGGGCGGCTGCCGTCGGCCGAGCAGATGGCGCCCGGCGAGTCCTTCCAGTTCTGGTTGGCGAGGCCGCCCCGGTCGGCGCGGTAGACGAGATAGCCGCGTGAGGTGAGGCCGCCGTGGTCGAGCATCCAGCTGACGGCGGCCCGCGCGTGCGGTTCGAGGCGGCGGGCCGTGGCCAGGTCGCCGGTCCGGTCCGTGTACGCGCCGAGCAGGACGAGGAAGAGGGGCGTCGCGTCGACTGAGCCGTAGTAGCGGGCGAAGGGGACCTGGCCGAAGTGCGCCAGCTCGCCGTGCCGCACCTCATGGACGATCTTGCCGGGCTGGGCCACGGCGCCCTCGGTGGACTCCGTGGCCTGCGTCGCGGCGAGCACCGGGAGCGTCGCGGCGGCCAGCCCCGGCCGGTAGGGGAGGGCGAACAGGGAGGTCAGGAGCGCGTCACGGCCGAGGAGCGTGAGGAACCAGGGGACGCCCGCGCCCGGCACGCTCAGCCGCTCGCCGTCCGGGCCGGTGGCCGGGACCTGGAGCACGGCCAGGTCGGCCAGGCCCCTCGTGCACGCCGCTGCGAGTCCGGGCCAGGCGGCGGGCAGGGTGACGTCCCGGGTGAACTCCTCGGTGCGCGCGGCGAGTTCGGCCGCCGCGTCGGCGGGGGACGCGGGCACCGGGGTGCGGGGGGCGCCGTGCGGGCGGGCCGCGACGCGCAGGTTCAGGTCGGCCGTGCCGTGCCCGGCCAGTTCGAGGGACCAGACGAGGCGGCGGGCGCCGGTGCCGGTCTCCTCGACGGCGTCGGGCGCGGGCTCTGCGGTCACCGTGGTCGACGAGCGCCATTCGCCCCGCCGGTAGCCGAACCGGACGCCGTCCTCCAGGACCGACCGGGAGCGGACCGCGCCGGTCTTCGCGTACGTGCGGTGGTCGGCCCGCAGCTCGAACTGGTCGGTGAAGTCGGCGTCCACGGTCAACGCGAGCTGTACCGTCGTCGGCACCGCGCGGTTGGAGACGACCCGCAGGGTCTCGACGAACGCGCCGTCCGCCACGGCCTGTTCGCGGAAGAGCGTGTACGCGGGCGGCTCCAGGCGGCCGCCGCGCGGCACCAGCACACAGCGCGCCACGCCTTCACCGGCGCCGGTCCGCCCGGCCGCGTCCCCGCCGGTCCGCCCGCCCGCGTCCCCGCCCGGCCGTCCGGCGGGCGTGAGCACCTCGGGTGCGGCGCCGTCCGCCGTGAGCTGCCAGCGGCTGAGGTGCCGGCCGTCGCGCACGAACAGGCCGTCGGGCGAGCCGGATCCGCGTACGCCGCTGATGTCGCCGCCGGGGCCGATCGCCGCGAACGTGGCTCCCCGCACGAGCAGTTGATGCTGTCGGTCCGTCATCCCCAGGTCCCTCCCTCGTGCCGCTCCCGCGGCTCCTGCAGCAGATCCAGGGCGAGCGCGGCGCTCCAGGCGAAGCCGCGCGCGCCGCAGCCGCGCCCCGTGTACGGATCCACGTATTCGGCGAAGGCCGTGTCGAGCGCCGTGCCGAGCAGCGCGGCGCGCAGGCGTTCGGCCTCCGCGTGCTCGCCGTGGAGGCGCAGGCCGCGCTCGATCAGCCAGTTCGTGTTGAACCAGGCCGGTCCGCGCCAGTAGCGGTGCGGGTCGAAGGCCGGTCCCGTCAGGTCGTAACTCGGCACGAGCCGCACCGTGGTGCCGAGGCCGAAGCGGGGGCCGCGGGCGACGCGCAGCAGTCCGGCGGTCACGTGCCGAGGGAGCGTCGGCAGGATGAGCGGGATCAGGCCCGAGACGCCGTACTCGGGGATCAGGGCGGGGGGTGAGGACCGGCCGGCGGTTCGGGGTGTGTCGTGTCCCGGTGCGCGGGGCGCGTGGTGGCCGTCGGCCGCGCCGCGCAGGTCGCGGCAGAAGAACATGCCCGTCGCGGGGTCCCACAGGCGCTCGACCAGCGCTGCCGTGAGGCGTTCGGCGCGGGCGTGGCGGGCCGTGCCCGCGGCGCCGAGTTCGCAGGCGATGCGGGCGAGGGCGTGTTCGGAGGCGATCAGGAGGGCGTTGAAGGAGGGGTCCTCCACGGCGAACTCGCCTTGTCCGTCGGCGTATCGGCCGTTCCGGTAGTCCGTCGCCAGGCGCACGTACCGGCCGTAGTCGAGGTCGGTGGGGCGGTCGTCGGGCGCGCCGTGCTCCAGGTCGGCGCGGCGGAACGCGCGCGCGGGTGCCGGGGCGATCCGGCTCAGCGGGGCGTCCCAGCACGGGCTGTTGTCCATGCCCTGCTCCCAGGGATGGATCACGCTGGCGAGGCCGCCGCCGCCCAGGTCCCTGCGGTGGAGGAGGTAGCGGTGCCAGGCCGCGAGCTTCGGATAGACGCGGGCCAGGAACGAGCGGGACCGGGACAGGCCAGGGTCGGCGCGGTGCACGAGCCAGGCCGCCAGCGCGTGCACCGGCGGCTGCACGATGCCGGAGGTCTGCACGGAGCGCGGCGCTCCGGCCGCCCGGCCCGAAGTGGAGGAGCGCCAGAAGTCGGGGCTGGGAAAGTAGGCGTCGAGGGGGACGGAGGGGTTGAACACGATGTGCGGCACCCGGCCGTCGCCCCACTGCGCGTCGAACAGCGTCTCCAGCTCCAACTGGGCTCGCAGCGGCGACACATGACGTGACCCGATGGCGACGAACGCGGAGTCCCACGACCACTGGTGCGGATAGAGGGTGCGGGAGGGGACCGTGGACGTGCCCGTCCAGTTCGTCTCCAGGACCCGTGCCGCCCGCTCGCGCAGCGCGGCCCGCTCGAGCGAGGGCGCGGCGACGGCATCGGAGGCGCGGCGCACAGCCGCACCGGTCCGCCGGGTTGTGCGGTCCACACGAACTCCCACGGTCTGTCAGTTAAGCCGTATCCAGCATAGAGTTACGTCTACTTAACCAGCAAAACCCAATATGTAACGCGCAGTTGATGAACGCAAGGGGTGCGAATGGCCGGGGACCGGACGAGAGAGCGGCCGCGGAGCCAGGCGAGCGCCGGGGATCTGCTGGACCTCGTGCGCAGCGGCCGGGCGACCACGCGCGGCGCGCTCCAGGAGGCCACCGGGCTCTCCAGGGCCACCGTCGGCCAGCGCCTCGAACGGCTCTTCCGGGCGGGCTGGCTGCGTGAGGGCGCGGGTGGTCCGGCCGGGTCGCCGACGGGCGGGCGGCCCTCCCTGCGCCTGGAGTTCGACGACGCCCACGCGGTCGTGCTCGCCGTCTCCCTCGACACCCGGCACGCGCGCGCCGCCGTCCTCACTCTCACCGGCGAGCTGCTCGCCGAGCGCTCCGGCGCCCTGTCCGTCGACGAGGGGCCGGAGCGGGTGCTCGGCGCGCTCGGCGGCTGGTTCGCCGGGCTGCTGAAGGAGGCGGGGCGGACCGCGGACGCGGTGTGCGGCATCGGCATCGGGGTCCCGGGTCCCGTGGACAGCGCCACGGGCCGCGTCGTACAGCCGCCGATCATGCCGGGCTGGGACGGCTACGACATCAGGGGCCGCCTGGGCCGCGCCTTCGCCGAGCAGACGGGCGGCGGGGGTGACGTGCGTGACGCGGGTGACGCAGATGGCGCAAGCGGCGTCCCCGTTCTCGTGGACAACGACGCCAACCTGATGGCCTACGGCGAGCAGCGCACCGGACACCCGGACTGCGCGGCCTTCGCCCTCGTCAAGGTGTCCACCGGCATCGGCGCCGGCGTCGTCGTCGGCGGCCGGATCTACCGGGGCATCGACGGGGGAGCGGGCGACATAGGGCATATCCGGGTGCCCGAGGGCGCGGGCACGCTGTGCCGGTGCGGCTCGTACGGGTGCCTGGCCTCGGTGGCGAGCGGGCGCGCCCTTGCGCGGCGGCTCACCGAGGCCGGGGTGCCGGCGGAGTCGGGATCGGATGTGCGTGAGCTGCTCGCCGAGGGGCACCCCGAAGCGGTGCGCCTGGCACGGGAGGCCGGGCGCAGCGTGGGCGAGGTCCTGGCGACGGTGGTGACCCTGCTCAACCCGGGGGTCCTGATGATCGCGGGGGATCTGGCCGGAACCCCCTTCCTCACGGGCGTACGCG
The DNA here is from genome assembly GCF_035918235.1 of Streptomyces sp. NBC_01445. Classification (NCBI taxonomy): domain Bacteria; kingdom Bacillati; phylum Actinomycetota; class Actinomycetes; order Kitasatosporales; family Streptomycetaceae; genus Streptomyces; species Streptomyces sp. NBC_01445. The sequence continues at coordinate 6,751,327 of NZ_CP109485.1, forward strand.
AGCTGCTCTACCAGCGGGCCCTGCCGCGCTCCACCGCTCATCTGGACGTGGTCACCGCGCGGCTCGGCGAGCGGTCTGCCCTGGTGGGGGCGGGTGCGCTGGTCGTGGAGCACCTTTACGCGCCGGACCGGGCGGAGGAACGGCTCGCGGCGCTCGGCCTGTGAACGTCCGCTTTGCGTCCGGATGCTGACATCGCGGGGCCCGGAAACGGCGTGATTCTCGCCACCCCTGATAGGGGTGGCGCTCAGATGAGCAACTTGAAGGCGGCTGTACATTTCTAAGGCATGGCACTGAGTGCCACTGTTCGATCATTTACAACTTGAACTCACCTGAGTGTGTAGTGCGCTCACGTGAGCGATATTCGGGGTCTACGGGGGTTGTGTCTTCAAGAAATGAAGACAAGGCCCTGGGTGTCGCCGCCCGTTAGTTACTTTCGATCTAGCGGCGGACGGGTGGTTACGGCCGTATGACGCACAAGTGGACGTACCCAGATGCCTTCGATCTGGGTATGTTCCTCGCCGTCAGGGCAGCCACCGAGTCATCGAGGAGTCGAGACCCGTGTCGGAAAACAAGGATCCCCACGTAGTGAAGTTCGTTTACGACTTCACCGAGGGAAACAAGGACCTCAAGGACCTCCTCGGCGGGAAGGGGGCGAACCTCGCGGAGATGACCAACCTCGGTCTCCCGGTTCCTCCCGGCTTCGTCATCACCACTGAGGCCTGCAAGGTCTACCTCGACAGTGGCGATGAGCCGGTGGCACTGCGTGACGAGGTGAGTGCGCACCTCGACGCCCTCGAGCAGAAGATGGGCAAGAAGCTCGGCCAGGCCGACAACCCCCTTCTGGTGTCGGTCCGTTCGGGCGCGAAGTTCTCCATGCCCGGCATGATGGACACCGTCCTCAACATCGGACTCTCCGACAAGTCCGTCCTCGGCCTGGTCAAGCAGTCCGGCGACGAGCGGTTCGCGTGGGACTCCTACCGCCGCCTCATCCAGATGTTCGGCAAGACCGTCCTGGACGTCGACGGAGAGCTCTTCGAGGACGCCCTCGACAAGGCCAAGGCCGCCAAGAAGGTCACGGTCGACACCGACCTCGACGCCTCCGACCTCAAGAAGCTGGTCACCCGCTTCAAGAAGATCGTGAAGACCGAGGCCGGCCGGGACTTCCCGCAGGACCCGCGCGAGCAGATGGACCTCGCCATCCACGCGGTCTTCGACTCCTGGAACACCGACCGCGCCAAGCTCTACCGCCGCCAGGAGCGCATCCCCGGCAACCTCGGCACCGCGGTCAACATCTGTTCCATGGTCTTCGGCAACCTCGGCCCCGACTCCGGCACCGGCGTCGCCTTCACCCGCGACCCCGCCTCCGGCCACCAGGGTGTGTACGGCGACTACCTCCAGAACGCGCAGGGCGAGGACGTCGTCGCGGGTATCCGCAACACCGTCCCGCTCGCCGAGCTCGAGTCGATCGACAAGAAGTCGTACGACCAGCTCATGCAGATCATGGAGACGCTCGAGACCCACTACAGGGATCTCTGCGACATCGAGTTCACGATCGAGCGCGGCCAGCTGTGGATGCTGCAGACCCGCGTCGGCAAGCGCACCGCCGGTGCCGCCTTCCGCATCGCGACGCAGCTCGTCGACCAGGGACTCATCGACGAGGCCGAGGCGCTCCAGCGCGTCACGGGCGCCCAGCTCGCGCAGCTGATGTTCCCGCGCTTCGACGAGAACGCGAAGGTCGAGAAGATCGGCCGCGGCATCGCCGCCTCGCCGGGCGCAGCGGTCGGCAAGGCCGTCTTCGACTCGTACACCGCCGTCAAGTGGTCGCGTTCGGGCGAGAAGGTCATCCTGATCCGCCGCGAGACCAACCCCGACGACCTCGACGGCATGATCGCCGCCGAGGGCATCCTCACCTCGCGCGGCGGCAAGACGTCGCACGCCGCCGTCGTCGCCCGCGGCATGGGCAAGACCTGTGTCTGCGGCGCCGAGGACCTCGAGGTCGACACCAAGCGCCGCCGGATGACGGTCGGCGGGCAGGTCATCGAGGAGGGCGACGTCGTCTCCATCGACGGCTCCACCGGCAAGGTCTACCTCGGTGAGGTACCGGTCGTCCCGTCCCCGGTCGTCGAGTACTTCGAGGGCCGCATGCACGCCGGCGCCGACGACGCCGACGAGCTCGTCGGCGCCGTGCACCGGATCATGGCGTACGCGGACCGCGTCCGCCGGCTGCGGGTGCGCGCCAACGCGGACAACGCCGAGGACGCGCTGCGCGCCCGCCGCTTCGGCGCGCAGGGCATCGGCCTGTGCCGCACCGAGCACATGTTCCTCGGTGAGCGCCGCGAGATGGTCGAGCACCTGATCCTCGCCGACACGGACACGGAGCGCGAGGAGGCCCTCAAGGAGCTCCTGCCGCTCCAGAAGAAGGACTTCGTCGAGCTGTTCGAGGCGATGGACGGGCTCCCGGTGACGGTGCGCCTGCTCGACCCGCCGCTGCACGAGTTCCTGCCCGACATCACCGAGCTGTCGGTGCGCGTCGCCCTCGCCGAGTCCCGCCAGGACGCCAACGAGAACGACCTGCGCCTCCTCCAGGCCGTGCACCGCCTGCACGAGCAGAACCCGATGCTGGGCCTGCGCGGTGTCCGTCTCGGCCTCGTGATCCCGGGCCTGTTCGCCATGCAGGTACGGGCCATCGCCGAGGCCGCCGCGGAGCGCAAGAACGCCAAGGGCGACCCGCGCGCCGAGATCATGATTCCGCTCGTGGGCACCGTCCAGGAGCTGGAGATCGTCCGCGAGGAGGCCGAGCAGGTCATCGCCGAGGTGCAGGAGCAGACCGGCGTCGAGCTGAAGCTGGCGCTCGGCACGATGATCGAGCTGCCGCGCGCCGCGCTGACGGCCGGGCAGATCGCCGAGGCCGCGGAGTTCTTCTCCTTCGGCACGAACGACCTGACGCAGACCGTCTGGGGCTTCTCCCGCGACGACGTGGAGGCCTCGTTCTTCACGGCATACCTGGAGAAGGGCATCTTCGGGGTCTCGCCGTTCGAGACCATCGACAAGGACGGCGTCGGCAGCCTCGTACGCAACGCCGTGGAGGCCGGCCGCGCCACGCGGCCCGACCTCAAGCTCGGCGTCTGCGGCGAGCACGGCGGTGACCCGGAGTCGGTCCACTTCTTCCACGAGGTCGGCCTGGACTACGTCTCCTGCTCGCCGTTCCGTATCCCGGTCGCCCGCCTCGAGGCCGGCCGTGCCGCGTCGACGTCGACGGGCAGCGACCACCGGTAGGAACCGGTCCGCAAAACTCCGGAGCCGTTGTCTGGGTGCCCGACCCTCACGAAAGGCAGCGGCTCCGGTGCACCGAAGGAGAGGGCGGTACCCCTTGTGCGGGGGGTGCCGCCCTTTCGTGTGGGCGGGGCGGGCGCTCTTGGAAGTCGTGTGGGCGGGGGCGGCCGCTCTTGGGAGTTCTGTGATGTCCGTTCCCTTGTGAGGCCCGGAAGGCAAGTGGTGTAGTCCAATGCATGCCTCCGAGTAACGGTTCGACTTCACCGCGTCTGTCACGCCGCTCGTTCGTCACCGCCCTCGCGGTGACCTCGGCGGTCACCGCCCTGCCGCTCGGGCTCGGGTCCGCCGCCGCGCGGGCCGCGGGCGGGAACGCGGCCAACGAACGCCCCGTCGTCATCCCCGCCCTCCAGAACTGGGCCGGATCCACGGGCCGCTACCGGCTCGAAGCGGGCGCGCCGATCGTCGTACAGGCCGCGAAAACGAGTGAACTCCTGGCGCTCGCCCGGCAGTTCGCCGACGAGATCGAAGAGGTCACCGGCATCAGGCCCGGCGCTCCCCGCGCCGGCCGCGGAGTGCGTGGCGGCCTGCGGCTCGTCCTCGACCCGGCCGACCGGCACGCGCCCGGCGGCGACCGGTACACCGAGGAGGGTTACACCCTCAGCGTCACCGCGGCCGCCATCACGGTCACCGCACCCACCCGCACCGGCCTCTACTACGGAACCCGCTCGGTCCTGCAGATCCTCCTGCGCTCCGACGGGCGCCGCGAACTGCCCACCGGCACCGCGCACGACTGGCCCGACTACCGGCTGCGCGGCTTCATGCTGGACGCGGGCCGCCGTTTCTTCACCCCGGGCTTCATCCGCGACCAGCTGCGCCTGATGGGCTGGTTCAAGCTCAACGACCTGCAACTGCATCTGAACGACAACGAGATCAGCCCGGCCGGCGGCGACTGGTCCAAGGCCTATGACGCGTTCCGGCTGCGCAGCGACAAGCCCGAATGGGCCGGGCTCGCCGCGCCCGACGGCTCGTACTCGCGGGGGGACTGGGACTCCTTCGAGGACACCGCGGCCGCCCACGCCGTCCAGCTCACCCCCGAGATCGACGCGCCCGCGCACGCCCGCTCCTTCGTGCGCTTCCGCCCCGAACTCGGCCTGAAGGGCGGCAACTCCGACCACCTCGACCTCGCCAAGCCGGAGACGACGGCCTTCATGAAGAAGGTCTTCGACGAGTTCGCGCCCTGGTTCCGCAGCCCCGAGATCCACTACGGCGCCGACGAGTACACCGGCCCCGAGGAGCAGTACCGCGGCTACTTCAACGCGATGGCCGCCCACCTGCGCACCCTCGGCAAACACCCCCGCGCCTGGGGCAGCCTCACCGAGATGGCGCCCTCCGGCACCTCCGGCTACGACCGCGACGTCACCATCCACAGCTGGAACAACGGCTGGTACGGGCCCAAGGCCGCCACCGCCGACGGCTACGAGATCGTCAACACGAACGACGGGCTCCTCTACATCGTCCCGTTCGCCACCTACTACCACCCGCTCGGCCTCGACGGCCCCTACCTGTACGAGAGCTGGGCCCCGCACGTCTTCCCCGGCGACCAGAGCCTCCAGCCGCACGACCCGAAGCTGCGCGGCGCCATGTCCGCCGTGTGGAACGACCTCGTGCACGCCACGTACACCCAGCAGGCCGTCCACGGGCTGGTCGAGAAGACCTTCGGCACGCTCGCTCAGAAGATGTGGAGCGGGTCCGGAGCGGGCCTGAGCTACCGCGACTTCACGGCCGAGCTGCGGCGTGGGATCGCCGGACCCGGGCTCACCACCCTCACGCCCGCCCTCGCCGAACCCGACCAGATCTCCCTGGACGCCCCCGCCACCGCCTCCTCCACGGCAGCGGGATCCCGCCCCGCGTACGCCACCGACGGCAGCCCGGTCACCCGGTGGACCAGCGGCCGCGAGCGCGCTCCCTGGCTGGCCGTCGACCTCGGGCACAGCCGGCCGGTACAGCGCGTGCGCGTCGAATGGGGGCCGGAGCACGGCACCGCGTACGCCGTCGAGGTCTCCGACGACGGCGGCGCATGGCGCACCGTCGCCGAGCGCACCGGCCGCGACCGCGCGGGCTGGGACGAACTCGGCTTCCCGGCGACCAGCGCGCGCCATGTACGCCTGCGCGGCCGGGAGCGCGCGAGCACGCGCTACTCGGTGTGGAGCCTCCAGGCGTACGACATCCCCGACCTGGCGCTCGGCCGCCCCACCACCGCGTCCTCCGCCGAGACGGCCACGCTCACCGCGCCCAACGCCACCGACGGAGACCCGGGCACCCGCTGGGCGTCGAAGTACACCGACGGCGAGTGGATCGAGGTCGACCTGGAGCAGACCCGGACCGTGCGGCGGATCGTCCTCGACTGGGAGACGGCCGCGGGACGGGACTACGACCTCCAGGTCTCCGCCGACGCCACCGGCTCGTCCTGGCGCACCGTCGCCGCGCGCCGCGACCGCACCACGGCCGGGGTGGACACGGTCGACCTCGACGCCGTTCAGGCGCGGCGGGTGCGGATGCTCGGGGTGAAGCGGCAGACGACGTACGGCTACTCGCTCTACCGGTTCGAAGTGCGGGGCTGAGCACTCCGAGAGGGGAAACGGGGGTGCGGGGTTCCGCATCTACTGGCCGGTAAGTACAGTCGGGCACCCCCGTATCCCCTCGTCCAGGGAGCACAGCCATGACCGGCTGGAACGCGAGCGACATCCCCGACCAGAGCGGCCGCACGGCCGTGGTGACCGGCGCCAACAGCGGCATCGGCTACATCACGGCACGCGAGCTGGCCCGCAAGGGCGCCCACGTCGTCCTCGCCTGCCGCAGTGAGGAGCGGGGCACGGCCGCCCTCGACCGGCTGCGCTCCGAAGTGCCGGGCGCGCAGGCCGAGTTCGAGCAGCTCGACCTGGGCGACCTGTCGTCCGTGCGGAAGTTCGCCGGAGCGCGCGGCAGCGGGGAGCGGCTCGACCTGCTGATCAACAACGCGGGCGTGATGGCGCTGCCCCTCGGGCGGACCGCCGACGGCTTCGAGACGCAGTTCGGCGTCAACCACCTCGGCCACTTCGCGCTGACCGGGCTGCTCCTGCCCCGGCTCCTCGACACACCCGGCGCCCGCGTCGTCAGCGTCTCCAGCATGTTCCACGTCCTCTCGGACATCGACATCGCGGACCTCAACAGCGAGCGCCGCTACCGGCGCTGGATCGCGTACGGCCGTTCCAAGACGGCGAACCTGCTGTTCATCCACGAGCTGGCGCGCAAGCTGGCGGCGCGCGGGTCCGACGTCGTAGCGGCGTCCGCGCACCCGGGGTACGCGTCCACGAACCTCGCGACGCAGGGCGTGCGCATGGAGGGCCGCAAGGCCGTCGAGCGGGTCGTCGAGCTGGGCAACCGGGTCATCGCCCAGCCCGCCGAGGCGGGCGCGCTGCCCACGCTGTACGCGGCGACGGCACCCGGTGTGCGCCCGGACTCGTTCACCGGGCCGTCCCTGATGATGTGGCGCGGGGCGCCCGCGAAGTCGTGGCGGGCCGGGCGGACCCTCGACGACGTGGCGGGGGAGCGGCTGTGGGCGGCGTCGGAACAGCTGACGGGCGTGACGTTCTAGGGCGAACCACCAGGGCCTTTCCGCGCCGGAGGCCCTAGTCCAGCTCCGAGGCCTCGAACACCGCGCGGGCCGCGTCGCCGTCGATGCGGGCCGCGAGGCGGTCGACGACCGGGGTGCCGCAGCGGAGCAGCCCGTTCGCGCGGGCCCGGCGCGCGCCCGTCTCCAGGCGGTGCCAGACGACGGGGTTGTCGGTGAGCACCTTCGGGTCCAGCTCGACGCGCCCGCCGAGCGCGTCCCGCAGCACGAGCCGCGGCGTCACCCCGTCGCTGTGGCGCACCGACGTGAGCAGGTCCGTGCAGACCCGCCGTGTGCCCCAGACGCCGCGCACGGCGAGCCAGCCGGGACCCGCGCTGACCAGCGGCGGATGCAGCACGGCGTGCAGCAGCGCCGAGAGCCCCGCCCACAGCCCGACCCGCGCCGCGCTGAGCGTGCCGTTGGCCGTGTCGATCACCAGGATCAGGCAGAACAGCGTGAGCGCGCAGAACACCGCCGCCCGCAGATCGGCGGCCCACCGCCGGTCCCGCACCACCGTGTCCTGCGAAGCCGGCGCCGCCGCCCGCCCGCGGGATCCCGCCCTCGTGTCTCGTCCCATGCAGCGCACCGTAAGCCCGTGCGGCGCCCCAGGTCAGCACTCTTGACGCGTCGCTGATCCAGCGGCCGCGCATGTTGACGCCGTGCTGACGGGAGGGCCGACATACGGCTGTAGTCCCTCTGTCGTAATCCGGCCGCATGGTTGATCGTTGGGCCGTCGGAATCCGTGGACGCCGAAAGAAGCCGGCGTTCAAGAGCAGCGAGAAGCAGGGGGACGATCAATGACCATCAGCCGCAGGGGACTGCTCGGGACCGGCGCCGCGCTGGGGCTGCTCACCGCGTGCGGCTCCAACACGGGCCGGGACGATGGAGGCTCGGGCGGCGGGCCGGAGCTTTCGCAGTGGTACCACCAGTACGGCGAGCAGGGCACCGAGCAGGCCGTGAAGAAGTACGCCGCCGCGTACGACAAGGCGCGCGTCACCGTCCAGTGGCGGCCGGGCAACTACGACGAGCAGACCGCCGCCGCGCTCCTCACCGACTCGGGCCCCGACGTCTTCGAGGTCAACGGGCCCACCCTCGACCAGATCCAGGGCAAGCAGACCGCCGACCTCACCGGCCTGTTCGAGGGGGTCAAGGACGACTTCAACCCGGCGGTCCTCGCTCCGAAGACGTACGACGGCAGGATCTGGGCGATCCCGCAGGTCATCGACATGCAGATGCTCTACTACCGCAAGAGCCTGCTCGCCGACGCGGGCGTCGAGCCGCCGGAGACGCTCGACGAGCTCGTGGACGCCGCGAAGAAACTCACCTCGAAGAAGGCGAAGGGCCTCTTCCTCGGCAACGACGGCGGCGCGGGCGTCCTCGGCGGTACGCCTCTGTACGCGGCCGGCCTCGAACTCGTCACCGAGGACGGCAAGGTCGGCTTCGACGACCCGGCCGCCGCGCGAGCCCTCGGCAAGATCCACCAGCTGTACGCCGACAAGTCGCTGCTCCTGGGCGCGCCCTCCGACTGGTCCGACCCGTCGGCGTTCGTCCAGGGCCTGACCGCCATGCAGTGGTCCGGCCTGTGGGCGCTGCCCACCGTGCAGAAGGAGCTCGGCGACGACTTCGGCGTCCTGCCCTTCCCGAAGGACGGCGCGGGCAGGCCGTCGGTGCCGGTCGGCGCATACGGCGCGGCGGTCTCCACCCGTGGCGAGCACCAGCAGGCCGCGAAGGACTACCTCAGGTGGCTGTGGATCGACCGCACCGAATACCAGGAGGACTTCGCCCTCTCGTACGGCTTCCACATCCCGGCCCGTATCTCGCTGGCGAAGAAGGCCGCGAAGCTGCGGAAGGGCGCGGCGGCCGACGCCGTCCGCTTCACGACCGACCACGGCTTCGCCCAGCCCTTGAGGTGGACACCCGCGAGCCAGACCGCGTACCAGGATGCCCTGAGCCGCATCATCAAGGACGGCGCGAGCCCGGACAGCGAGCTCAAGGGAGTCGTGCGGAAGGTGTCGGCCGAGCTCGACCGCGTGAAGAAGAAGTGAGCCTGCGGCAAGAGGGCCGCCGCCAGGCGATCCCTCGGCAGAGAGGCGGCGGGCAGGGCGGCACGGCACGGAAGTGGGCCGGAGTCCAGAACCGCACCCTCTGGTTCTGGATCTTCGTCGGGCCCTTCCTCCTCGGCCTCGGCGTCTTCACGTACATCCCGCTCGGCTGGAGCGTCTACCTCAGCTTCTTCGACGCGCACAACACCGTCACCCCGAGCGACTTCGTCGGCCTCGGCAACTACACGGCGATGCTGAAGAACGAGGCCTTCACCGACAGCCTGTGGACCTTCCTCGTCTTCTCGCTCTTCATCGTGCCCGCGACCTACGCGCTCTCGCTCGCCCTCGCCCTGATGGTGAACCGGCAGCGCCGCGCCCAGGCGTTCTTCCGCTCGGTCTTCTTCCTGCCCGCCGCCTGTTCCTACGTGGTGGCGGCCCTGATCTGGAAGATGTCGATCTTCAACGGGGTGCGGTTCGGGCTCGCCAACACCGTCCTCGGCTGGTTCGGCGGTGACCAGATCGCCTGGCTGTCGACGACCGACCCGCCCTGGTACTGGGCCGTCATCGTCACCGTACGGCTCTGGCTCCAGGCCGGCTTCTACATGGTGCTGTTCCTCGCGGGGCTCCAGCGCATCAGCCCCACCCTCTACGAGGCGGCGGCCGTCGACGGGGCGCGGCCCGGCTGGCAGGTCTTCCGGCACATCACGTTCCCGCAGCTGCGGGCCACCTCCGTGGCGGTCGTCCTGCTTCTCGTCATCAACGCCTTCCAGGCCTTCGACGAGTTCTACAACCTGCTCTCGGACGCCCGCGGCTATCCGCCGTACGCCAGGCCCCCGCTCGTCTACCTCTACTACACGGCGCTCGGCCAGGGGCAGAACCTCGGGCTCGGCAGTGCGGGCGCGGTGCTGCTCGCGCTGATCATCGCGGTGGTGACGGTAGGGCAGGCCAAGTGGTTCGGCCTCGGCCGCAAGGAGGCACAGTGAGGGACGAATCCCGGGTCAGGGCCGGCCGCGCCCTGCGCCTCGCCCTGCTGATCGCGCTGGCGCTCCTGTTCCTGATCCCTTTCTACCTCCTGGTACGCAACGGGCTCGCGGCAGAGAGCGACATCACCTCGCCCGAGTGGACGTTCTTCCCGTCCTCGCTGCGCTGGGGAAACGTGCGGGAACTCTTCGCCGACACGTCCGTCCCCTACGCCCGCTCGCTGCTCAACTCCGCGCTCATCGCGGTTGCGACGACGCTCGGCACCCTGCTCCTCGCCTCGCTCGCCGGCTACGGCCTGGCCCGCATCCCGTACCGGCACGCGAACAAGGTCTTCTACGCGATCCTCGGCACCCTGATGGTCCCGGCCGCGGTCACCTTCGTGCCGAGCTTCGTGCTCGTCTCGTCACTGGGCTGGATCTCGACACTGCGCGGCCTGATCGTCCCGACCCTGTTCTCCGCGTTCGCGTGCTTCGTCTTCCGCCAGTACTTCCTCGGTTTTCCGGGGGAGCTGGAGGACGCGGCGCGCGTCGACGGGCTCGGCTACTGGCGTACGTACTGGCGGGTGGTCGTGCCCAACTCCCGGCCCGTTTTCGCGGCCGTCGGCACCATCGTCTTCATCGGCGCGTGGAACTCGTTCCTGTGGCCCCTGGTCATCGGCCAGGACCGCAACGCGTGGACCGTCCAGGTGGCACTGTCGTCCTTCACCACGGCCCAAGTGGTGCGGCTCCACGAGCTGTTCATCGCGGCGGCCGTGTCGATCGTGCCGCTGCTCGTGGTGTTCCTGTTCTTCCAGCGGTGGATCGTGGCGGGGGTGGAACGCTCGGGCATCGACGACTGACCCCACCCCCTCTCTCTACGGGCTATGCGGCCGAGCCGCCGTCGATCACCAGGTCGGCGCCGACCACGGACGCGGCGTCCTCGGACGCCAGGTACAGCACGGCGGCGGCTACCTCGTCCGGCGCCGAGACCCGGCCGAGCGGTGACTGCTCCTTCATACGGACGGCCCGCTCGGCCTCGGTCTCGCCGGGGAGCAGGGACATGGCGGTCGCGGAGGGGCCCGGGCTCACCGCGTTGACACGGACCCCGTCACCGATGTGGTCGAGGGCCGCGCCCCTGGTCAGGGCGGAGACGGCCGCCTTCGACACGGCGTAACCGGTCACGCCCGCCCGGGACTTGTGGGGGCCGAGGTTGGAGGAGATGTTGACGATCGCGCCGCCGCGCTCCTGCGTCCGCATCTGCGCGACCTCGGCCTGGAGGGCGAGAAGCACGCCGGTGACGTTGATGTCGAGCATCATCTGCCAGTCACCGGACGCGAGTTCGGCGACGGGGCCCGCGCCGCGGAAGACGCCGGCGTTGTTCACGGCGACGTCGAGCGACCCGAACCGCTCGACGATGGCGCGCACCAGGTCCTGAAGGTCTCCGGCCCGGCTCACGTCGGCGGTGTGCGCGACGGCGGTGCCGCCCGCCGCTTCGATGAGGTCCACGGTCGCGTCGAGGGTGGCGCGGGTCCGTCCGGCGACGACGACGCGCGCGCCTTCTGCGGCGAAGGCGAGCGCGATGGCCCGCCCGAGCCCGGTTCCGGCACCGGTGACGAGGACGCTCTTACCGGCGAAGCGACTGCGGGACATGAAGGGCTCCTTGGGTGGTGGGCCGGGCGGTGGATCAGGCATTTCCAGAACGATTGGTTCAGTATGTGGGCATGCGGAAGAGTCCATGGGTGGATCAGGGGCGGCCCCTCGCTCGCTCAGAAGCTCTCTGGCGCAGCCGCTCGGTCCAGGAGGCCGAGCGCCTGCTCCGCCGCGTCCCGTACGCGCGCCGGGTCCGGCGATGCCTTGCCGACGACGCGCATGCCCTGCATCAGGACGAGCAGCAGACGGGCGAGTGCCCGGGGGTCGCGGTCGGCGGGCAGCTCGCCCTGGGCCCGCGCCCGGGTGAGCGTGGCGTGCAGCAGCGTCTCGATGTGCTCCCAGCTGCGTTCCACGCGGCGTGCGGCGGCCGTGTCGTGCGGGGCCAGCTCCGTCGCCGTATTGGTGACGAAGCAGCCGGTCAGGCGCCGTTCGTCGGCCGTCGCCTCGGCGGCGAAGCGCCGGACGAGCCCGCGCACGGCCGGCAGCGCGGGGCCGCCGGCCGACAGGTCCGCGAGGATGGCCGCGTCGGCGGACTCGGCGTACCGGTCCATGGCCTTCAGGTACAGCTCGTGCTTGTTGCCGAAGGTCGCGTAGATGCTGGCGCGGCCGATGCCGAGATGGTCGACGAGGTCCGCCATCGACGTCGCCTCGTAGCCGCGCCGCCAGAACAGCTCCAGGGCCGACTGGAGTGCGGCGTCCGGATCGAATTCCTTGGTCCTGGCCAGGGAAAGGAGACTAGGCGTAACTAGAACGATCGGTCAAGAAGTGCGGCCGGTCACGCGAGGCTCGACGTCGTCTGTACGGCATACGTGGCCACCGCGTACGCCTCGTCGTCGAGGCACGTGCCGCTCTCCAGGTCGAAGCGCTGCTTGAGCAGCGGTGACGCGACGAACGGGCGGCCCTGCGACGAGCCGATCAGGCCGCGGGAGAGGACCGCGGCGCCCGTGAACGGGTCGCGGTTGCCGACCGCGTACAGGCGGCCCGAGCGGTCCAGGAACACGGCGGCCTGCCGGCCGTCGGGGAGCAGCGCCGCGACCCCGCGGCCCGGGGTCAGCCGGGCCAGCTCGCATACCGTGAACCAGGCGTCACCCAGGTGGAGTTGCACCATCACGGCGGTCTTCTCGGGAGCGACGGTCATGACGTCACCGATCCTTCCAGGGGGCGGGAGCCGATGGAGAGCAGGGGCAGGTCGGGCTTGATCTGGTCGCGCTCCGGGACGAACCGCACCAGCGGGTCCGGGGCGTCGGGCGCGTTCACGAAGGACACGAAGCGCTCCAGGCGCTCCGGGTCGTCGAGGGTGTCGGCCCACTCGTCGCGGTAGTGCGCGACATGGTCGGCCATCAGGGCCTCCAGCTCGTCGCAGAGGCCGAGGGAGTCGTGCACGACGACGTCCCGTACGTGGTCGAGGCCGCCCTCGATCCGCTCCAGCCAGCCCGCCGTGCGCTCCAGACGGTCGGCCGTGCGGATGTAGAACATCAGGAACCGGTCGATCAGCCGGATCAGCTCGGCGTCGGAGAGGTCCTGCGCGAGGAGGTCCGCGTGGCGTGGGGTCGCGCCGCCGTTGCCGCCCACGTACAGGTTCCAGCCGTTGGCCGTGGCGATCACCCCGAAGTCCTTCGACTGGGCCTCCGCGCACTCGCGCCCGCAGCCCGACACGGCCGACTTCAGCTTGTGCGGCGCCCGCAGACCCCGGTACCGCAGCTCCAGGTCGATCGCCATGCGCACGGAGTCCTGGACGCCGTAACGGCACCACGTCTGCCCCACACACGACTTCACCGTCCGCAGCGCCTTGCCGTACGCGTGGCCCGACTCGAAACCGGCGTCCACCAACCGTGCCCAGATCAGCGGCAGTTGCTCGACCCGCGCGCCGAACAGGTCGATCCGCTGACCTCCGGTGATCTTTGTGTAGAGGCCGAAGTCGCGGGCCACCTCGCCGATCACGATGAGCTTCTCCGGGGTGACCTCGCCGCCGGGGATGCGGGGCACGACCGAATAGGAGCCGTTCTTCTGGAGGTTGGCGAGGAAGTGGTCGTTCGTGTCCTGGAGGGCCGCCTGCTCGCCGTCGAGGACATGGCCCTCGGCGCCGATCGTCGGGGCGAGCGAGGCGATGATCGAGCCGACGGCCGGCTTGCAGACCTCGCACCCCTCGCCGCCGCGCGCGCCGTCACGCCCGTGCGCGTCGAGCAGGTCCGCGTACGACGCGATCCGCTTGACCCGGACGATCTCGTACAGCTCGGCGCGCGTGTGCGGGAAGCAGCCGCACAGGCCCTTGTCGCCGCTCTGGGGCAGGAGCTGGCCGATCAGCTTCACGCAGCTGCCGCAGCCCGTACCGGCCTTGGTGCACTTCTTCACCTCGGGCAGCGTGGCGTGCGCCTGGATCGCTTCCTTGGTGACGTTGTGGCAGGAGCAGATCACCGCGTCGCCGGGCAGCGCCTCCGGGCCCAGCGCCACCGGCGCCCCCGCCCCCGCGGGCAGCACCAGCTGCTCGGGCGCCACGGGCGGCACCGAACCGGTCAGCGCGCGCAGTGTCCCGTACGCCTCCGCGTCCCCGACCAGGATCCCGCCGAGCAGCTCCCCCTCCGGACCCACGACCAGCTTCTTGTACGTGCCCGAGCGCGAGTCCGAGTAGACGACGTCGAGGCAGCCGTCGGCCGCGCCGTGCGCGTCGCCGAACGACGCCACGTCCACGCCGAGCAGCTTCAGCTTCGTCGACAAGTCGGCACCGGTGAACTGCCCCTCCTCCGACGCGATCGAGGCGGCCACCGTCTGCGCCATCTCGTAGCCCGGCGCGACCAGGCCGTACACGCGGCCGTCCACGGCCTGCGCGCACTCGCCGATCGCGTACACCGCCGGGTCGCTGGTGCGGCAGCGCTCGTCGACGGTGATGCCGCCGCGTTCGCCGACTGTGAGCCCCATGTCGCGGGCGAGCTGGTCGCGCGGCCGTACGCCCGCCGAGAACACCACCAGGTCGGTCGCCAGTTCCGAGCCGTCCGACAGCTTCATGGCGCGCACCGCGCCGGCCGTACCGTCGGGGCCCTCGGTCAGGATCTCCTGCGTGCCGACGCCCGTGTGGACGCTCAGGCCCATGCCCGTGATGGTGCGCAGGAGGGCCGCGCCGCCGCCTTCGTCGACCTGCACCGGCATGAGGCGCGGTGCGAACTCCACGACGTGCGTGTCGAGGCCGAGGCCGCGCAGGGCACCCGCCGCCTCCAGGCCGAGCAGCCCGCCGCCCACCACGGCCCCGGTCGTGGCGTGCTTCTTCGCGTACTCCTCGATCGCGAGCAGGTCCTCGATCGTGCGGTACACGAAACAGCCCGTCGCGTCCTTGCCGGGCACGGGCGGCACGAACGGGTAGGAGCCGGTCGCGAGGACGAGGGCGTCGTACGTGACCTGGAGACCGGAGCGCGCCGTGACCGTCCGCGTATCGCGGTCGATGTGCTCGGCGGGGTCCCCGAGGTGCAGCTCGATGCCGTGCCGGGCGATGAACTCCGCGTCCGTGAGCGAGAGGTCGTCCGGTGTGCGGCCCGAGAAGTACGAGGTGAGCTGGACCCGGTCGTAGGCGGGGCGCGGCTCCTCGCACAGCACGACGACGCGGTGCGTGTCCGTGAGCCCGCGCTCGGCGAGGGCCTCGAGGAAGCGCTGGCCGACCATGCCGTGGCCGACGAGGACGAGTGTGGGCATGGTGGGCATCTCAGAGTCCTCCGTCGTGAGTGAGCAGGTGGAGCAGGGGCGCGCCGTCGTCGGGCAGCGGGTCGTCGGCCTCCCAGGCCCGGGCGAGCGCCCCGACCGTGCCGAGCTCGCCGACCAGCACCCCGCCGACGAGCCGGTCACCGCGGACGACGACCTTGCGGTACGTGCCGCGGGTCGCGTCGGCGAGCTGCACGACGTCGTCACCTGGCAGCGCCTCGGGCTCCCCGAACGCCGCGAGGTCGAGCGGCCCGGCCTCGTGCGGCAGGGTCAGCCGGGTGAGGGTGCGGGTGCCCGCGTAGGGGCGCCGCCGGCCGGAGAGCAGGTTCTCGGCGAGCGCGTCGGCCTGTTCGAGGGCGGGGGTCGCGAGCCCGTAGACGCGGCCCGCGTGCTGGGCGCAGTCCCCGACCGCGCGGACGCGGGGGTCCGAGGTGCGCAGATCGTCGTCGACGACGATCCCTTCGCGCACGTCGAGCCCCGCCGCCAGTGCGAGCCCCGTACGGGGACGCACCCCGCACGCGAGGACCGTCAGATCCGTGCCGAGTACATAGCCGTCGGCGAGCTCGACGCTGCGGACCGCCCCGTCGACGACGCCCACGCCCCGTACGCGGCACTGCGTGTGTACCTCGACGCCGCGCGCGGTGAGGTGCTCGTGCACGAGACGCGAGGACCGCGGGTCGAGCTGGCGCTCCATCAGGCGCTCGGACTGCTGCGTGAGCACCACCTGGGCGCCGCGCCGGGCGAGCGCACGGGCCGCGGACACCCCGAGGAGCCCGCCGCCGACGACGACCGCGCGCACCCCGGGAACCACCGCCCGCGACAGCGCCAGGCAGTCGTCCATGGTGCGGAAGGC
The DNA here is from genome assembly GCF_035918235.1 of Streptomyces sp. NBC_01445. Classification (NCBI taxonomy): domain Bacteria; kingdom Bacillati; phylum Actinomycetota; class Actinomycetes; order Kitasatosporales; family Streptomycetaceae; genus Streptomyces; species Streptomyces sp. NBC_01445. The sequence continues at coordinate 6,767,440 of NZ_CP109485.1, forward strand.
GTGCACCCCGCCCGGCAGCTCAGCCGCACCGGGCGCGAACAGGCCGCGCAGAGGAGGCAGGACCGGGTTCGACCCGGTGGCGAGCACGAGGGTGTCGTACGGGACGTCGGAGCCGTCCTCGCAGCGCACCACCTGCTCGGCGCGGTCGATACGCACGGCGCGGGTCCGCAGGTGGGTTCCGGTGTGGCGGGGCAGCGCGATGACGTCGGCGCCGTAACTGCCCGCGAGGACCTCGGCGAGCAGCACCCTGTTGTACGGGGCGTGCGCCTCCTCGCCGATGAGTACGGCGGCAGCGCCCAGGCGTCGGGCGAGCCGGGTACCGGCGAGGCCGGTGCCGATCACCACCACGCGCCCGGGGTCCGTCGAAAAGGTCATGCACGGCAGCCTGCGGGGCCGGTGTTACCCGGCCGCATCCCTCCCGTTTCCCACGGGGAACGCTGCGCTCAGCGCGCGCGAGGAGGGAGTGTGAGGGCTCAGCGGCTGCCCGTCAGATGCGCGAACACCACGACGTTCCCCCGGTAGCCGGTCTGCTTCGAGTAGCCGCCCCCGCAGGTTATGACGCGCAGCTCGGGCCGGTCGGCCGCGCCATACACCTTCTCGTCGGGGAAGGCGCGGGCGTCGTAGACCTCGACGGCGTCGACGGTGAACACGGCGACTGAGCCGTCGCGGCGGTCGACCTCGATGGCGCGGCCCCTGGTCAGCGCGCCCAGGTCGTAGAAGACGGCGGGCCCCTCGGCGTTGTCGACGTGGCCGGCCACGACCGCTGTGCCGCGGACCCCGGGCGCGGTCCCGGCGTCGTACCAGCCGGCCAGGTTCTTCTGCTCCGGCGGCGGGACGCCCAGGCTGCCCTGCGGGGTCAGGGCGAGCCCCATGAGCGGTGCGTCGACCCGGATCGAGGGGATGCGTATGCGGTCGGGGGGCGAGGAGGAGAGGGGGGCCGCGCCGGGCGGCTCGTGGCCGGGGAGCGCGGACCCGGCCTGCGCCGTGGACGGCTGCGGCGGTCCGTGTATCTCGGTGCCCTGGAGCAGCAGCCAGGCGCCCAGACACAGGGCGAGAGTGGTGACCGCGGCTATGAGTCCGCTGCTGACTCTGCGGCGGCGCGCCTGAGGCATCGGCTTCTCCAGGTCGGGATCGGTGGGGGCGCCTTCCTCTCCCGGCCGCGGGAGGGGGGTGCGTGGCCGGGAGAGGAGAGGACAAGCGGTACCAGGGGGCCGGAGGGACAGCGGAGGTCGTCCGTCCGGCGCCCGTCAGATCCCTTCGCCTCTCGCCCGGCGATGCAGGAGCCAGGTACCGCCCGCGGCGGCGACAGCAAGCGCTGCCACTCCTGCCGCGGTCTTCACGGGGTCGGTGCCGAGCGCGCCGCCGACCCCCGTCTTCACATGGCCCTTCGGAAGGACCTGGTCCGACGATGAGGCGAGCGCGACCATCAGATCGCCCGTCACCTGCCCGCCGCCGGAGCACTTCGCGACGATCTCGTACGTCCCGGGCGGCGCCGACGGAGGCACCTGGAAGCGCCCCACGGCGTCCTTCGCCTGCGAGCCCGGGGCGAGCATGAAGGTGCCCGCGCCGACCGCGCTCGCGTCCCCGGCGGCGGTGCGGCTCGCACCGCACGCGGTGGTGTTGACGGTGACCGTGGCGCCCGCGGTGGCGTTCGCCGGGTACACCTCAAGACCGCCCGAGCCGCCCTTACCGGCGTACGAGGGCGCAGCGGTCAGTGCCGCGGCGGCCGCGGCGAGCGCGGCGGCGGTCAGCAGGCGGGATGTGCGCATCGTGTCGTGCTCCTCCGAGGGGGCACGGCCCGCGGCACCCCCAAGTGCCGCTGCGTCGGTCACGCCCCTGCCCTACCGAGGTAAGTGGCACTCGCCCCGTAACGCCTCCTGATGCACCATCAGAAAACCGGTGAAAGGGCGTCATCTGACACCCCGGCAGGAACATTCCAGCAGGTCACCGGCGCGTCGAAGAAAAGAAGCCGAAGGGGCAGCGGACGCCGGTGAACGGGTGACCGGACCCGCGCGGCGCCCGCTTGACCTCAACCAAGCTTCAGGTAGCAGGCTTGCGCCATGAACCCCACAGCGGTGCAGACCGCAGCCCCCGTCACCGCCCCCGTTTCCACCCCCACCGAGGCCCCCGTACGGGTCGCAGTCGTCATCGGCAGCAACCGCGAGGGCCGTTTCGGCCCGGTCGTCGCCGACTGGCTCATGTCCCTGCTCGGGGAGCGCCCCGACCTCGCCGTCGACGTGATCGACGTAGCCGCCACCGACCTGCCCACCGCACTCTCCTACGACCCGTCCCCCGAGGTACGGGCCGAGCTGGCCAAGGTCACCCCGAAGCTGGCCGCGGCCGACGCCTTCATCGTCCTCACCCCCGAGTACAACCACTCCTACCCGGCGTCCCTCAAGAACGTCATCGACTGGCACCACGCCGAATGGCAGGCCAAGCCGGTCGGCTTCGTCTCCTACGGCGGCATCTCCGGCGGCCTGCGCGCGGTCGAGCACCTGCGCACCGTCTTCGCCGAGCTGCACGCCGTCACGGTCAGGGACACCGTCTCCTTCACCCATGCGGGCAGCCACTTCGACGCATCCGGCGCCCACCGCGACCCCGAGGCGCCGGCCACCGCGCTGAAGGCGATGCTCGACCAGCTGGCGTGGTGGGCGAAGGCGCTGCGGGAGGCGAAGGAGGTACGCCCGTACGGCAGTTGAGACCGGGCAGCCGAAGGCCCCCGCAGCCGACGACTACGGGGGCCTCCCTCACTCATGCGCGATGTCAGCCCACGGACACGGCAGACCAGGTCGCGGCCACGGCGGCGTACTCCGCGCTGCCGGCGCCGTACAGGTCCTTCGCCGCACTGAGGGTCGCCGTGCGGGCGCCCGCGTAGTTCGTCGAGGACGTCATGTAGACGGTCAGGGCCCGGTACCAGATCTTGCCGAGCTTGTCCTTGCCGATGCCGCTCAGCGTCGAGCCGTTGCACGTCGGGCTGTTGTGCTGGACGCCGCCGATGACCTTCGGCCCACTGCCTTCGGCCAGCAGGTACGCGAAGTGGTTGGCGACCCCGGACGAGTAGTGCACGTCGAGATTGCCGACCGACGAGCTCCAGCAGTCGGCGGAGTTGCCGTCCTTGCTGGGCTTGTCCATGAAGCGCAGCGCGGGCTGGCCGAAGCCGGGCTTCACGATCTTCTCGCCGATGAGCCAGTCGCCCGGGTCGGACGCGTTGTTCGCGTAGAACTCGACGAGCGTGCCGAAGATGTCGGACGTCGCCTCGTTCAGGCCGCCGGACTCGCCCGAGTAGGTGAGCCCCGCGGTCTTCGACGTGACGCCGTGCGACATCTCGTGCCCGGCGACGTCGAGCGCCACGAGCGGCCCGAACGTCGAGCCGTCACCGTCGCCGTACGTCATGCAGAAGCAGGTGTCGTCCCAGAAGGCGTTGTTGTAGTTGCTGCCGTAGTGGACGCGGTTGTACGAGCCCTTGCCGTCGCCGCCGATGCCGTTACGGCCGTGGACGTTCTTGTAGTAGTCCCACGTCGTGTCGGTCCCGTACTGGGCGTCCACGGCGGCCGACGAGCGGTCGGAGTTCGCGCCGGTGCCCCAGTGGTTGTCGGCGTCGGTGAACACCACCGCGGGAGCGCGGCTCCAGCAGATGGTCAGGATGCAGCCGTCGGTCTTGTTCTGCGCGTCACCCGAGTAGGTGCCGCCCCGCGTCGCGTCCTTGAGCTGGTACGTGGACCCGGACTGGGTCGTCTCCAGCGGGACCGTGCCCGCGTAGAGGGACTTTCCGTCGCCGGTCGCGGTCTCGATGCTGTCCCAGGCGTCGATCTGCTTGCCGGTGGTGGCGTCGGTGAGGACGACGCGGGCGACCGGGTTGCCGAGCGAGTCCTTGCCCGCGGTGTCCGTGCGCCACGCCAGCTTCGGCGCGCCGTGCAGCGCGTCCACGACGAGCGCGGGCTTGGCGACGACCTTGCGCAGGAGCTCGCCCGGATTGGCGGCGCGCAGCGCGGCGGCGGCGATGTCGGCGGCCTTCGGGGCGGGGAGCCCCGGCGTCACGCTCGGCACGGCGAGGTCGCCGAGGACCGCGCGGTTCGCGGAGCGGTAGCCGCCGTCGCGGTTCAGATGGACGACGAAGTCGCCGCCGAGAACCGGCAGTTGGCGGTAGGTGCGGTTGTAGCGCACATGCTGGGTGCCGTCGGCGTCGACGACGACGTCCCGCACGGAGGCACCCTGCGCGCCGGTGATCCCGAGGCGGGCGGCCTCGGCGGTGAGCGCGGCCGTCGCATGGCGTACGGCGTCGGCCCGGGTGGGTGGCGTGGGGTCGCCGGAGTCGGCGCCCGCGGTGGGGGCGAGGGCGGCGGCCACCAGGGTGGCGGCCGCCGTGGCTATGCCGGCGGTGGTGAGTCGCGATGTGGTCCGGGCAGGTCTCATCGGGCTCCTAGTGACGGCGCGCGGGCGCGCTGAGGGGGGTCACACTGATGACGTCTCAGATTTAAAGGTCCATGACATGTCATGTCCATAGCGCCCCCGTGGTGGAGCTGTGAATAGGTGTTCACGTGCAGAATCAAGGGGCGCACGGCCCGTGAAAGGAACGGACATGAACGCGATGGCCCTGACGGTCCTCACGACGACCGACGACGAGGTCAAGGCCCGAGCCCTGGCCACGGGAGCGGTCGAGGCACGCCTGGCGGCCTGCGCCCAGATCGCGGGCCCGGTCATGTCGGTCTACCGCTGGCAGGGCAACACGGAGACCGCCCAGGAATGGCAGGTGCTACTCAAAACCACGGCAGAGGGCTACGAGGCCCTGGAGTCCTGGCTGTTGGAGGCGCACGACTACGAGACACCCGAGATCATCGCGACACCGGTGGTGCGGGGGAGTGCCGGGTACCTGGCGTGGATCGCGGGGGAGACGGGCGGAGCCTGAGCGCGGGAGCCGGAAAAGCCGACGGCCCGAGCGCTCCAGCACCCGGACCGTCACCGCTCACCGATGCACGACGTCACCGATTCACGACCGACCTCACTTGCGCAACACCAGCGTGATCCCCGCCACGACCAGACCGAGGGCCACGGCCGCGACTCCGTATCCGAGGCGGTGGGACCGAAGCCCCGGCAGAAAGCGGTCGAAGGCGATGCGCCCCGGGCCGGTCAGGGCGAGCGCCACCGCGCCGAGGGCGATCAAGAGCTCGTACTCGATGCCCTGCGGCGCGAAGAATCCGCCGCCCCACTTCACGGCGATGGCATTGACCAGGGTGCCGGCCACGGCCGCGGCGGCCAGCGGGGTGAGCAGACCGAGCACGAGGCCGAGCCCGCCGAGGGTCTCGCTGAGCCCGGCGACCAGGGCGAACGCCTTCGGCGACGGGTAGCCGGACGCGGCGAAGAACTGCCCGGTGCCGTCGATCCCGCCTCCGCCGAACCAGCCGAAGAGCTTCTGCGCACCATGCGCGGCCATGGTCAGGCCGAGGGCGAGGCGCAGGACGAGAAGACCGAGGTCATAGGCGTGGGCGGGCGCGGCGGGGGCGGGGGAGCCGGGCGCGCGGAGCGGCCCGAGCTGGTTCGCGAGAGAGGTCACGTGGGGGTTCTCCTGACTCGGAAGGGACATGCTTGAACTTTCAAGCTATGACCAAGCTAACCGCCCGCCCACGATGTTTCAAACGTGAACGACACCGTCCGAGCGGTCACCGGAGCCGGAGTCGATACCGGCCGCCTCGACCCGTACCGCGCACACCTTGAACTCCGGCATCCGGGACGTCGGATCGAGAGCGGGGTTGGTCAGGTTATTGGCGCGCCCGGCGCCCGGCCAGTGAAACGGCATGAACACTGTGTCGGGCCGGATGCCCGCCGTGATCCGGGCGGGCGCCTCGGCCCGCCCGCGCCGGGAGACGACGGCGACCGGCTCGCCCTCCGCCACCCCGATCAGCGCGGCGAGCCGCGGATGCAGCTCCACGAAGGGGCCGGGCGCGGCGGCGTTGAGCTCGGCCACCCGCCGGGTCTGCGCACCCGACTGGTACTGCGACACGACGCGTCCGGTCGTCAGATGGACCGGGAACTCGGCGTCCGGCTCCTCGGCGGCGGCCCGGTGCGAGACGGCGACGAACCGGGCCCGCCCGTCGTCGGTGGCGAACCGTTCCAGGAAGAGCCGGGGCGTCCCGGGATGTTCCTCTTCAGGACAGGGCCAGAACACCCCGTCCTCCTCGACGAGCCGCCGATAAGAGATCCCCGCATAGTCGGCAGGCCCCCCTTCCGAAGCCAGCCGCAACTCCTCGAAAACCTCCTCAGGATCGGCCGGGAACCCCTTCTCCACCCCCAGCCGGCCGGCCAGCTCACGCAGCACCTCCAGATCGCTCCGCACCCCGTCCGGAGGCGAGAGCGCCCGACGCCGCAGCAGCACACGCCCCTCCAGACTGGTCACGGTCCCCGTCTCCTCGGCCCACTGGGTGACGGGAAGCACCACATCGGCAAGAGCGGCGGTCTCGGAAAGCACCACATCGGCCACGGCCAGAAAGTCGAGCGACCGCAGCCTGTCCTCCACATGGGCGGCACGAGGAGCCGACACCACCGGATTCGACCCCATGACCAGCAGAGCCCGTACGTCACGCCCCAGCGCGTCGAGCAGTTCGTACGCGGAACGGCCGGGCCCGGGGAGGGAGTCGGGGTCAACGCCCCACACGCCGGCCACGTGTGCACGCGCCGCAGGGTCGGTCAGCTTCCGGTACCCGGGCAGCTGGTCGGCCTTCTGCCCGTGCTCGCGCCCGCCCTGCCCGTTGCCCTGCCCGGTCAGGCACCCGTACCCGGAAAGGGGCCGCCCGGCGCGCCCGGTTGCGAGGCACAGGTTGATCCAGGCGCCCACGGTGTCGGTGCCCTTGGACTGCTGCTCGGGCCCACGCGCGGTGAGCACCATCGCGGCCTCGGGCTCGCAGAACATCCGCACGGCCTCGCGCAGTTGAGGCACCGGAACGCCGGTCACACGCTCCACGTACTCGGGCCAGTGCGCCATCACGGCGGCCCGCGCGTCCTCCCAGCCGCGGGTCCGCGTGCGCACGAACTCCTCGTCGACCCGCCCCTCGGTCACCACGAGATGCAGCATGCCGAGGGCCAGGGCGAGATCGGTCCCGGGCCGGGGCGCGAGATGGAGATCGGCGAGCTCGGCGGTGCGCGTGCGGCGGGGGTCGATGACGACCAATGTGCCGCCGTTCTCCCGCAGTTCGTTCAGATAGCGCACAGCAGGGGGCATGGTCTCGGCCATGTTCGACCCGACCAGGACCACACATCCCGTACGCGGAATGTCCTCAAGGGGGAACGGCAGCCCGCGGTCGAGCCCGAACGCGGCGAGCTGCCCCGCCGCGGCGGACGACATGCAGAACCGCCCGTTGTAGTCGATCTGCGAGGTCCCGAGCACGACCCGGGCGAACTTCCCGAGCGTGTACGCCTTCTCGTTGGTGAGCCCGCCCCCGCCGAAGACCCCGCACGCGTCCGGGCCATGAGCAGAACGCGTACGGGAGAGCCCCTCGGCGACACGGTCAAGCGCCTCACCCCAAGAAGCGGCCTCGAGCGCGTCCCCTTTGCGAACAAGCGGCCCACTCAACCGAACCCCCGGCTCGAGCACGGCAGCGGCCGTACGCCCCTTCCCGCACAGGGCGCCACGATTGACGGGAAACCCGGCACGCTCCGCGACCTCGACAACACCAGAGGCAGTCGGGACGAGATTCATCCCGCACTGAAGGGAGCAGTAGGGGCAGTGGGTGGGCGTGACAGTGAGCATGAGGCTCACACTGCGCGCACGCTGTTACGCGACAGCCCACGCCCGATTACACGCAAGGCACGACGCCCTCTTAGCGGCACCGGCGGGACGGTGAGAACAGCGGCGGATCAGCCGCGAAACCGTCGCGAGGGGACGTGGGGGTGTGTCCGCCCGGAGCACGGAGGTGCAGGCGCCGGTGAAGGGACACAGGGCGGAGGCGCCACGATGGCGAGGACGGACACACCCCCGCGGCCCCGCCCCACGTCACACGAGGCGATTGAGCGAAGCCGAACAACAGGCGATTGAGGGAAGCCGAACACAAGGCGATGCACCGAAGCCGAACGTCACACGGGGAGCATCACCGAAGCCGAACGTCACACGAGGCGCATCAGCGAAGCCCCACCTCAAGAGCCTCCCGAACCCCAGCCTCCCGTTGGCCGAGAAACCGGGGATCGGGCCGGAACACGGAGTCGATGACGGCCTTCCCCGCAGCGAACACCTCACGGGCCCCGCCGTAATACCAGGTCACGTCGTGCCGGTCGTCGACGCCGACGCCGTACGACGAGACGCCCGCCGCCTCGCACAGGGCGACCGCGCGCCGAATGTGGAACCCCTGGCTGATCAGCACGGCCCGGTCGACCCCGAAGATCTTCTTGGCCCGCACGCACGAGTCCCACGTGTCGAACCCGGCGTAGTCGCTGACAACGGCCTTGTCCGGCACCCCGTGCCGGGTCAGATAGGCGCGCATGGCGTCGGGCTCGTCGTAGTCCTCGCGGCTGTTGTCGCCGGTCACCAGAAGGACCCGGATCCGCCCGTCACGGTAGAGCTGGGCCGCGGCGTCGAGCCGGTGAGCGAGATACGGCGAAGGCTCGCCCTCCCAGAGCCCGGCCCCGAACACCACAGCGACATCCGTGCGCGGAGCATCGTCAACCGTACGCAGCCGGTCCCCGGTCACCACAAACATCCACGTAGCCGGCAACAGCGCCAGCACACACACGGCCACTGCGCCCTGTACGAACAGCCGCCACCCCCGTCGCGTACGCGGCAACCGGATCCGCACCACTGACCCCCACCCCCACCCCTCCGAAAACGTCGTCGCACGACTGGACGCACGTTTCCGCCGGCCGGTTCACGCGGCAAGCGGGGACCCGACCACCTCACATCCGTCCGAACACCCGGTGAGCCCAGGGGAAGCGACCCGTCACCGCCCCGCAACGACGCCGCAACCTCCCGCGGACAGGATCGGTTCATGACGGCGTCGAAACATCAGCGCGACGAGCCCACCGGCACGGCCCACCTCGACAGTACGGCGCAACTCATGACCAGGATCACCAGTCAGCTCGGCACCCAGCTGAGCCATGTCAGGCTCGACGGCAGCCGCCGCACACCCCCGCAGCCCCCGCCCGCCCCGCCGGCCCTGGTGGTCGTGGCGCACGGCAGCCGCGACCCGAGGGCGCTCGCCACGGTCCACGCCCTGCTGGACAAGGTGCGCGAGGAACGCCCGGGACTCCCCGTCCACCTCGGCCACATCGAGCTGAACGAACCGCTCCTGACCGACACCCTCGCGGGCCTCGCCCCCGGCCGCGCCGTCCTGGCCCCGCTGCTCCTGTCCCGCGGCTACCACGTGAAGCAGGACATCCCGGCAGCCCTGGCCACGGCCCCGCACCTGACGGCCCGCGTCGCCCCGCCGCTGGGCCCCCACCCGCTCCTCGTGGAAACGCTGTACGCCCGCCTGGTAGAGGCGGGCTGGGACCCGCGCCCCGACGCCCGTACCCGCAGGACCAGCGGCGTAGTCCTCGCGGCGGCCGGCTCCCGCGACCCCGACTCGGCCGTCGACACGGCCCGTACGGCCGCGCTCCTGGCGAACCGGCTCGGTGTCCCGGTGGTGCCCGCCTACGCGAGTGCCGCCGCGCCCACCGTCCCGGCCGCGCTGCGGGCGCTGGCCGCGAGAGGCAGGCACCGAGCCGCCGTCGCCGCGTACTTCACGGCGCCGGGCCGCTTCGCCACGCAGTGCGCGCAGGCCGCCCCCTGGATAGCCGCCGCCCCGCTGGGCGCGCACACGGCGATGGCGCGCCTCCTGCTCCACCGCTACGACACGACGCTCGCGTCCCCGGCGCGACCCGCTCCCGTACAGCGGCAGCTCACGTCGGCCTGACCGTTTGTCACCGCGTGCCTTTACTGTCAGTCCATGGAAGGCACGCACGAGACACCCGCAGCGAAATCGGTCCCAGCCGTCCCAACCGCCCCATCGCACCCCATCGACCAGTCCGGCTACGACGCTGCGGCGACGGAGCGCTGGGCCCCCGAGCCGGACAAACGCCCCGGCCGCACCGCCTTCCAGCGCGACCGCGCCCGCGTCCTGCACTCCTCGGCGCTGCGCCGCCTCGCGGGCAAGACCCAGGTGGTCACCCCCGGCACGATCCCCCAGGCTCTCGACTCCGCTCGAGCAGGGGGGACCCCCATCCGAGTCTGGGATGCCAGCCCCCGCACCCGTCTGACGCACTCCCTGGAGTGCGCGCAGGTGGGCCGGGAGCTCGGCGCGGCGCTCGGCTGCGACCCGGACCTCGTGGAGACGGCCTGCCTCTCGCACGACATGGGCCACCCGCCCTTCGGCCACAACGGCGAACAGGCGCTGAACGAGGTGGCGCAGGACTGCGGCGGCTTCGAGGGGAACGCGCAGTCGCTGCGCCTGCTGACCCGTATCGAACCCAAGCGCTTCGTCCAGAGCGCCGACACGGACGAGCTGGTCAGCGTAGGCCTGAACCTCACGCGCGCCGCGCTGGACGCCGCGACGAAGTACCCGTGGCCCCGCGGCGGCCACCCCACCGACCCGGCCTCGCCCAAGTTCGGCGTGTACGAGGACGACCGCCCGGTCTTCGACTGGATCCGCAAGGAGTCACCCGAGCGACGCACCTGCTTCGAGGCGCAGGTCATGGACTGGTCGGACGACGTCGCGTACTCGGTGCACGACCTGGAGGACGGCCTGCACGCCGGCCACCTGGACCCGAACATGCTGCACGCCGAGCCGGAGCGCCGTGACATCTACGCGGTCGCGATCGGCCGATACGTACCGGCGGACACGGACCCCGAAGAGCTCGCGGCGGCGCTCGACCGGCTCCTCGACCAGGAGTGGTGGCCGCACGGCTACGACGGCACGGCGGTCGCGCAGGCCCGCCTCAAGGATGCGACGAGCCAGCTCATCGGCCGCTTCTGCCTCGCGGCGGAGGGCGCCACGCGCACCCGGTACGGCTCGGGCCGCCTCACGCGCTACGAGGCCGAGCTGGTGGTGCCGCGCGAGGCACGGTACGAGTGCGCGGTCCTCAAGGCGGTCGCCGACCGGTACGTGATGCAGCGCCCGCAGCAGGAGCGGCTCCGCGCCGACCAGCGCATCGTCGTGGCGGAGCTCGCCGAGGCGCTCACCCGGCGCGCCCCCGACGGCCTCGACCCGCAGTTCCGTGCCCTGTTCGACACGGCGGGCGACGACCGCTCCCGCAAGCGCGTGATCGTCGACCAGATCTCCTCCCTCACCGACGCCTCGGCCCGCGAGCTGCACGCGCGGCTGACAGGGCCCCGTCCATGAGGGCGTCGCCCAGCGGGGTGCGGCGGTGCAGGACGGAGTCGCCGCGCCGCAGCGAACCGACGGGACCCGCTTCTCGCAGGACCGTGGCGCGCCGGCTCGCGGTGGACGCGGTCGGCCGCAGCGGCCGGGCCAACCGCACGGTCGTACGCGGATGTTCGAGGGCTTCGATGGCTTCGAGGGCGAGCGCCGGGGTCGGCCACCCCGGCGCGGATCCCGGAGGACGCACGAGGACGGGGTCGAGCAGCGGGTCGGTCAGCGCCACCGGTGACGCGACGGAGAGGAACGACGGGGCCCGCACCGCGCTGCGCCGCGGCGGGGTTCGTGCGGATCGCGCTCCTGTGCACGGTCGTCGTCCTCGTCGCGAAACCGGCCATCGACCACTGGGCGTGACGAAAAGATGCCCTGTTCGGACCATGCCCCCTTCCCGCATCACGCTCCGTGCGGGACGCTCGCATATGGCGCCATGGCAAAGAGGAGGCATCACGTGGTCGACGCGGATCAAACGTTCGTCATTGTCGGAGGCGGGCTCGCCGGAGCGAAAGCGGCCGAGACGCTGCGCTCCGAGGGCTTCAACGGCAGAGTGATCCTCATCGGGGACGAGAGGGATCATCCGTACGAACGCCCGCCCCTGTCCAAGGGCTATCTCCAGGGCAAGGAGGAACGGGACAGCGTCTTCGTCCACGAACCGGCCTGGTACGCGCAGAACGACATCGAGCTGCACCTCGGCCAGACCGTCGTAGCGGTCGACCCGGCCGTGAAGAACGTCCGGCTCGGCGACGGCACGGTCGTCCACTACGACAAGCTGCTCCTGGTCACCGGCGCCGAGCCGCGCCGCATGGACATCCCGGGCACCGAGCTGGCCGGCGTGCACCACCTGCGCCGCCTCGCCCACGCGGAGCGCCTGAAGGGCGTCCTCGCCTCCCTCGGCCGGGACAACGGCCACATCGTGATCGCGGGCGCGGGCTGGATCGGTCTGGAGGTCGCCGCGGCGGCCCGCGAGTACGGCGCCGAGGTCACCGTCGTCGAGCCCGAGGCAACCCCGCTGCACGCGGTCCTCGGCCCCGAAATCGGCCAGATCTTCGCCGACCTGCACGCCGAGCACGGCGTCCGCTTCCACTTCGGGACCCGCCTCACCGGCATCACCGGCCAGGACGGCATGGTCCTCGCCGCCCTCACCGATGACGGCGAGGAGCACCTGGCCCATGACGTGCTGGCCGCGATCGGCGCCGCCCCGCGCGTCTCGCTCGCCGAGTCCGCCGGGATCGAGCTCGCCGACCGTTCGCACGGCGGCGGCATCGCCGTCGACGCCTCGCTGCGCACCTCCGACCCGGACATCTACGCGGCCGGTGACGTGGCGGCCGTGCAGCACCCCCTCTTCGGGACCCGGCTGCGCGTCGAGCACTGGGCCAACGCGCTCAACGGCGGCCCGGCCGCCGCGCGCGCCATGCTGGGCCAGGAGGTGACGTACGACCGCGTGCCGTACTTCTTCTCCGACCAGTACGACGTCGGCCTCGAGTACTCGGGCTGGGCGCCCCCGGGCTCGTACGACCAGGTGGTCATCCGCGGGGACGCGGGCAAGCGGCAGTTCATCGCGTTCTGGCTCAAGGACGGGCGGGTGCTCGCCGGGATGAACGTGAACGTGTGGGACGTCACGGAGACCATCCAGGCCCTCATCCGCTCCGGTGTCAGGCCCGGGGCCGAACGCCTGTCGGATCCGTCCGTCGCGCTCACGGCGCTGCTTGAGGGGGAGGACGGGTGACGTGAGTGTCGGCGGGTCACCGTAGAATTCTTGCGTGGCAGGCAGGATCAATGACGAGGACGTGAAGGCGGTCCGGGACGCGGTCCCGATCGACGCCGTGGTGTCCGAGTACCTGCAACTGCGCAACGCGGGCGGCGGGAACCTCAAGGGCCTGTGCCCCTTCCACGACGAGAAGTCGCCGTCCTTCCAGGTCAGCCCGAGCAAGGGCTTCTTCCACTGCTTCGGCTGCCAGGAGGGCGGCGACACCATCACGTTCGTGATGAAGGTCGACCACCTCTCCTTCTCCGAGGCCGTGGAGCGCCTCGCCGGCCAGGCGGGCATCACCCTGCGGTACGAGGAGGGCGGCTACAACCCCTCGCACCAGCGCGGTGAGCGCATCCGCCTGGTCGAGGCGCACAAGGCGGCCGCCCAGTTCTACATGGACCAGCTGGAGAGCGCCGAGGCGGAGATCGGCCGCAAGTTCCTCGCCGAGCGCGGCTTCGACCAGGCCACCGCCGCGCACTTCGGCGTCGGCTACAGCCCGGCCGGCTGGGACCACCTCACGCGCTTCCTGCGCGGCAAGGGGTTCACCGACAAGGAGCTCATCACCTCCGGGATCGCCCAGGAGGGCCGCCGCGGCCCCATCGACCGCTTCCGCGGCCGCCTCATGTGGCCCATCCGGGACATCGGCGGCGAGGTCGTCGGCTTCGGCGCCCGCCGCCTGCGCGACGACGACAACGGTCCGAAGTACCTGAACACGCCCGAGACGCCGATCTACAAGAAGTCCCAGGTGCTCTACGGCATCGACCTCGCGAAGAAGGACATCGCCAAGTCGAGCCGCGCCGTCGTCGTCGAGGGGTACACGGACGTGATGGCCTGCCATCTCGCCGGCATCACCACCGCCATCGCGACCTGCGGCACCGCCTTCGGCGGCGACCACATCAAGATCCTGCGCCGCCTCCTCATGGACAACGGGAGCGCCCGTGTGATCTTCACCTTCGACGGCGACTCGGCGGGCCAGAAGGCCGCCCTGCGCGCCTTCGAGGACGACCAGAAGTTCGCCGCCGAGACGTACATCGCCGTGGCCCCCGACGGAATGGACCCCTGCGACCTGCGCCTGGCCAAGGGCGACGAGGCGGTCGCCGACCTCGTCGAACCCCGCACCCCGCTCTTCGAGTTCGCCCTGCGCCACATCGTCTCCCGGTACGACCTGGAGACCCCCGCCGGCCGCGCCTCCGCGCTGGACGAGGCCGCCCCCGTCGTCGCCCGCATCAAGAACAGCGGCGCGCAGCACGAGGTAGCCGTCCAGCTCGCCGGCATGCTCGGCATCCTCGACACCCAGTTCGTCGTCAAGCGCGTCTCGCAGCTCGCCCGCTGGGCCCGCGACCGTGGTGGCCGCGGCCCCGCCCCGGCCCGCCCGCAGCAGTCCTACGAGGCCGCGGCGACGCGCGCCTCCGCCGCCGGCCCCGCCCTCACCCTGCGCAACCCCGTGTACGCCACCGAGCGCGAGCTGCTCAAACTGGCCCTCCAGCGGCCCGAGTTGGTCTCCCCGGCCTTCGACGCGTACGGCGTGGACGAGTTCACCGCCGCCCCGTACGCCGCGGTGCGCGAGGCGATCATCGAGGCGGGCGGCGCCGACCTCGGCACGCAGGACCCGCAGGCGTATCTCGTACGCGTCCGGGAGGTGGCGCCCGACGACGCGGTGCGCGCCATGGTCACCGAGCTCGCCGTCGAGGCGATCCTGCGCAGATCCGTCGACGAGGTGTACGCGGGCCAGCAGCTGGTCGCCGTGCGCCGCCGCGCCGTCGACCGGCGCATCCGCGACGTACAGGGCTCCCTGACCCGCCTGGGCACGCACGGCGACCCGGCGCGCCTGTCCGCCGTCCAGGAGGAGCTGATGGTCCTCCAGCGCTACGACAGGGCACTGCAGGACCTCGGCGCACAGGCGCTCTGACCCTCGGGGCCTGCCGTCGGACTCCCGCCTGCCCCGCGGCGGACGAGGAAAGACTGACGACAGGCCCTGGCCCCCGCCGGCCCGCGACGAGGTCCGTCCGGCCGGTTTCGGCCCGTCCGGCAGGGGCAGGCGTCGTGCACGGTAACCGGGCGGTTACGCACCGGACTCAAAAAGTCGCCGCACGCCCCTCGTGGCGGCGTTGTGTCGTACAGCACACTGGGTCCGGTGCCTGAGTCCTCGGAGCGCGGCCGGAACCCCGACAACGGGTCCGACACCCCCGCGGTTCCGCCTATCGCGTACGGGACGGACAGCGGTGTGGCCGCCGTCGCCGATCCCGGTGTACCCCTGCCGCACGCCTCAGCAGCGATCACCTTGGAGGTCGCCCCCGTGCAGACCCAGACCCTCAGCCAGACCGGTGCCGCGCGTGAGAGCGCCCAGGGCGCCCCCGCGCCGGACGCGGACGGAGAGGCGCTCCCGGCCGTCCCCCAGCAGCCCGGCGCCGCCGAACTACCGGAACCGGAACCGGAGCCGGAGCCGGAGCCAGGGCCCGAGTCGGAGACGGAGCCGCGGGAGGCCGGGCCCCGCCCGCCCGTCGCCCTCCTCCTCGACACCGTGGAAGCCGAGACTCCCGAGCCCCCGGCCTCCCGCGGCCGCACCGACACCGGCGGCCCGTCCTCGGACCTGTTCCGCCAGTACCTGCGCGAGATCGGACGGATCCCGCTGCTCACGGCCGCGGAGGAGGTCGACCTGGCCCGCAAGGTCGAGGCCGGGCTCTTCGCCGAGGAGAAGCTGACGGGCACCCCCGACCCCGACTCCCAGCTCGCCATCGACCTCGACAAACTCGTCGTCATGGGCCGGATGGCGAAGCGCCGCCTCATCGAGGCCAACCTCCGCCTGGTCGTCTCGGTCGCCAAGCGCTACGTGGGCCGCGGCCTGACCATGCTGGACCTGGTCCAGGAGGGAAACCTCGGCCTGATCAGGGCGGTCGAGAAGTTCGACTACGCCCGCGGCTACAAGTTCTCGACGTACGCGACCTGGTGGATCCGGCAGGCCATGTCGCGGGCCCTCGCCGACCAGGCCCGCACGATCCGCGTCCCGGTGCACGTCGTCGAGCTGATCAACCGGGTCGTCCGCGTCCAGCGCCGCATGCTCCAGGAACGCGGCTACGAACCCACCCCCGAAGAGGTCGCCGCCCACCTCGAACTCGCACCCGAGCGGGTCAGCGAAGTCCTGCGCCTGGCCCAGGAACCGGTGTCGTTGCACGCGCCGGTGGGCGAGGAGGACGATGTCGCGCTGGGCGACCTGATCGAGGACGGCGACGCGACGTCCCCCGTCGAATCGGCCGCGTTCCTCCTCCTGCGCCAACACCTGGAGGCGGTCCTCTCGACCCTCGGCGAACGCGAACGCAAGGTGGTCCAGCTCCGCTACGGCCTGGCGGACGGCCGCCCCCGCACGCTGGAGGAGATCGGCCGCATCTTCGGGGTGACCCGCGAACGCATCCGCCAGATCGAGTCCAAGACCCTCAACAAGCTGCGCGACCACGCGTTCGCCGACCAACTGCGTGGCTATCTGGACTGATGGGGGCGCGGGGCTGTGACATGTGTGGCTCCGCCGCGTGGGCGCGCTCAACCCCCACGACCCGCACAGAGAACCATCAGGGGCGCGGGGCTGTGACATGTGCGGCTCCGCCGCGTGGGCGAGCTCAACCCCCACGACCCGCACAGAGAACCATCAGGGGCGCGGGGAACTGCGCAAACAAGACACGAACGACCCGCACACAGAACCCCGCCCCCCATGACGCGCCTAGTCCACCTCGGCAACGGCCTGCGCGAACTGCGCGTTGTACAGCCGCTCATACGCCCCACCGGCAGCGCGCAGCGCCTCGTGCGTGCCCTGCTCCACGATGTCCCCGTTCTCCATCACCAGGATGGTGTCGGCATCGCGGATCGTGGACAGCCGGTGGGCGATGACAAAGCTGGTCCGCCCGTGCGCGAGCCGCGCCATCGCCTTCTGGATGAACACCTCGGTACGGGTGTCGACCGAGCTCGTCGCCTCGTCGAGGACGAGTATCACCGGGTCCGACAGGAACGCGCGCGCGATGGTGATGAGCTGCTTCTCACCGGCGCTGACCCCCGCCCCCTCGTCGTCGATCACGGTGTCGTAGCCCTCGGGCAGCGTCCGGATGAACCGGTCCGCGTGGGCGGCCCGGGCCGCCTCCTCTATCTGCTCCCGCGTGACGTCCTTCGAGGCGCCGTACGCGATGTTGTCCGCGATCGTGCCGCCGAACAGCCACGTGTCCTGGAGCACCATGCCGATCCCGGAACGGAGTTCGTCGCGCGACATCTTCGCCACGTCGACCCCGTCGAGGGTGATGCGCCCGCCGGTCACCTCGTAGAAGCGGAGCAGCAGGTTGACCAGCGTCGTCTTGCCGGCGCCCGTCGGGCCCACGATGGCGACGGTGTGACCCGGCTCCACGGCGAGCGACAGGTCCTCGATGAGCGGCTTGTCCTGCTCGTAGCGGAACGACACGTTCTCGAACTCGACGAGCCCGCGCAGCAGATCGGGCTTCTCGCTCGGCACCGGGTCGGCCTCCTGCTCGTCCGCGTCGAGCAGTTCGAAGATCCGCTCGGCCGACGCGACGCCCGACTGCACCAGGTTCGCCATCGAGGCGACCTGCGTCAGCGGCATGGAGAACTGCCGCGAGTACTGGATGAACGCCTGGACGTCACCGATCGACAGTGAACCCGAGGCGACCCGCAGGCCACCCACCACGGCGACGAGCACATAGTTCAGGTTCGACACGAAGAACATCAGCGGCTGCATCATCCCGCTGTTGAACTGCGCCTTGAACCCGGCCTCGTAGAGCGCGTCGTTCTGCTCGGCGAACGCCTTCGCCGACTCCTCCTGACGCCCGAACACCTTCACCAGGGTGTGGCCGGTGTACATCTCCTCGATGTGCGCGTTCAGCTTGCCTGTGGTCTTCCACTGCTGCACGAACTGCGGCTGAGACCGCTTGCCGACCCGCGTCGCGATCAGGAACGACAGCGGCACCGTCACCAGCGCCACCAGCGCGAGCAGCGGCGAGATCCAGAACATCATCACCAGCACGCCGATGATGGTGAGCAGCGAGTTGATGAGCTGGCCCATCGTCTGCTGGAGCGTCTGCCCGATGTTGTCGATGTCGTTCGTGGCGCGGCTGAGGACCTCACCGCGCTGCCGCTTGTCGAAGTACGACAGCGGAAGGCGCGACAGCTTCGCCTGGATGTCCTCGCGCATCCGGAAGACGGTCTTGTTCAGCGCCCGGTTCGACAGCCGCGTCGCCACGGCCATCAGGAGACCGGCCCCCAGGAACGTACAGAGGGCGAGTCCCAGCACGGAGCCCACGGCGTCGAAGTCGATGCCCCGGCCGGGCGTGAAGTCGATCCCGGAGAGCATGTCGGCGACCCCGGAGTCACCCTTGGCCCGCATCCCCGCGATGACCTGCGCCTTGCTGCTCCCGGACGGCATCTCACGCCCGATGATGCCCGCGAAGACCAGGTCGGTCGCCCGGCCCAGGATCTTCGGGCCCAGCACCGACAGGCCCACACTCAGGACGACGCACGCGACCATCGCGAACATCGTCGTCTTCTCGGGCTTGAACTGCCTGATGAGCCGCTTGCCCGAGCCCTTGAAGTCCATCGAACGCTGGTCGGGGCCGCCCCCGGCCATCATCCGCCCGCCTGGCCCCGCCATCAGGCCGCCTCCGCTTCCGTCAGCTGGGAGAGAACGATCTCCCGGTACGTCTCATTGCCGGCCATCAGCTCGTGATGGGTGCCGGTGCCCACGACATGGCCCTCGTCGAGGACCACGATGCGGTCCGCGTCGCGGATGGTGGAGACCCGCTGGGCCACGATCACCACGGTCGCCTCGGCGGTCTCGTGCCCCAGCGCGGCCCGCAGCGCGGCGTCGGTCGCGTAGTCGAGCGCGGAGAACGAGTCGTCGAAGAGATAGATCTCGGGCCGCTGTACCAGCGTCCGCGCGATCGCGAGCCGCTGGCGCTGACCGCCGGACACATTGGTGCCGCCCTGCGCGATCGGGGAGTCGAGCCCGTTCTCCAGCTTCTTCACGAAGTCCTTGGCCTGCGCCACCTCCAGGGCGTGCCACAGGTCCTCGTCACTCGCGTCCGGATTGCCGTACCGCAGATTCGTCGCGACGGTCCCCGCGAAGAGGTACGGCTTCTGCGGCACGAGCCCGACGGTCCTGGCGAGGAGCGCCGGCTCGATGGTGCGCACGTCGACGCCGTCCACCAGGACCTCGCCGTCGGTCGCGTCGAACAGCCGCGGCACCAGGCCGAGGAGGGTGGACTTGCCGCTGCCGGTCGAGCCGATGACGGCGGTCGTCTCACCGGGGCGCGCGGTGACCTGGATGGCCTTGAGCACGGGCTCCTCGGCACCCGGGTAGCGGAAGCCCGCGTCCCGGATCTCCAGATGACCGTGGCGGCGCAGCTCCCGCACCGGCGCGGACGGCGGCACGACGCTGGACTCGGTGGAGAGGATCTCCTGGATGCGCTCGGCACAGACCTCGGCGCGCGGCACCATCATGAACATGAAGGTGGCCATCATGACGCTCATCACGATCTGCATCAGATAGGCGAGGAACGCGGTGAGCGCGCCGATCTGCATGCCGCCGCTGTCGATGCGGTGCGCGCCGAACCAGACGACGGCGATCGACGAGATGTTCACCACGGTCATGACGATCGGGAACATCAGCGCGAGGAGCTTGCCGGTACCGAGGGAGACCGCGGTCAGATCGGCGTTGGCCTCGCGGAAGCGCTCCTTCTCGTAGTCGTCGCGTACGAAGGCGCGGATGACGCGGTTACCGGTGATCTGCTCGCGCAGCACCCGGTTCACCGTGTCGAGCCGCACCTGCATGGTGCGGAACAGCGGGCGCAGGCGGCGCACGATCAGGCTGACGCTGATCCCGAGGACCGGGACCACGGCGAGCAGCACGCCGGACAGGGGCACGTCCTGGCCCAGCGCCATGACGATGCCGCCGACGCACATGATCGGCGCCGACACCATCAGCGTGAACGTCATGAGCGTGAGCATCTGGACCTGCTGCACGTCGTTCGTCGTGCGGGTGATCAGGGACGGCGCCCCGAACTGACCCATCTCGCGTGCCGAGAAGGACTGCACGCGGTCGAACACGGAGGCCCGGACGTCCCGTCCGAGCGCGGACGCGGTGCGCGCGCCGTAGTACACGGCGCCGATGTTGCAGACCATCTGGACCACGGTGATCGCGATCATGATGGCGCCGAAAGCCAGGATGTAGCCCGTGTCCCCCTTCACGACACCGTTGTCAATGATGTCCGCGTTGAGGGTGGGCAGGTAGAGAGAGGCGCAGGTCTGCAGAAACTGCAGCAGCACCAGCACGCCGATGGGTTTCTTGTACGGACTGAGGTACGTCCGAAGGAGTCGTATGAGCACGCTCGGTCTCTCGAAGTCGGCCGACATGATGGGGGTCAGTGGTGCACGACCCCCATCGTCCGACACTCCACCCGCGTTACCTCAACCGATTTAGCCAAGTCCGCGCCAAGAAACCCACGTGGAGCGGGACGAAACGCTCATGCCCCCACGGAATCGAAGGCTCCGGGGTGCGTCTGCTCCCGTACGGCGGTGAACTGCTGGCGCACCGCCTGCCCGACGGGCAGTTCCTCGCCCGGCTCCAGAACCTGCGCGGCCGCGCCCTGCCACTGCGGCAGCTGACCGCTCAGCGCCCACGCCGCCTGCCGCGCCGCACCGAGCGCCGCGTAGTCCGCGGGCTGCGGCACCACGACCTGCGTCCCGAACAGCATCGGCGCCGCCGCCTGCACCGCCGGCAGCTCGGCCGCCGCTCCGAGCAGGAACACCCGCCGCACCCCGACCCCACGCGCCCGCAGTACGTCCATGGCGTCCCCGAGCCCGCACAGCATGCCCTCGAACGCGGCACGCGCGAGATGCTCAGGCTTCATCGACTCCCGCCGCAGCCCGCTCAGGGTGCCCGCGGTGTGCGGCAGACTCGGCGTCTTCTCGCCCTCCAGATACGGCAGCATGACCAGCCCGTGCGAACCGGGGGTCGACTTCATCGCCAGGTCGGACAGCTCCTCGATCCCGGAGAGCCCGAGCATGTCGGCCGTACCGCGCAGGGTCCGCACCGCATTGAGCGTATGGACGACGGGCAGATGCATGCCGGTCGCGTCAGCGAGCGAGGTGATCGTCCCGGACGGATCGACGAGCGCCTCGTGGTGCACCGCCATGACCGACCCCGAGGCGCCGAGTGACACCACGGCGTCGCCCTGCCGCACCCCGAGCCCGAACGCCGCGGCCATCGTCTCGCCCGTACCGGCAGAGATGATCAGCCCTTCCGGAGTGGTGCCCGCCGCGTCCCCGGGACCGAGCACCTCCGGCAGCATCGCCTGGTGCCCGAGCGCCAGCTCGACCAGGTCAGGCCGGTAGGAGCCGCTCGCCGCCGACCAGTAGCCGGTGCCCGAGGCGCCGCCCCGGTCGGTGGTCCGCCGCGAGGGCCGGCCGAGGAGCTGCCACACCAGCCAGTCGTGGGCCTGGAGGACGAGCGCGACCCGCTGCGCGGCCTCCGGCTCGTGCTTCGCCAGCCACCGCAGCTTCGTCACCGGATGCGCGGCCTGCGGCACACACCCGACGGCCTGCGCCCACGCCTCGCGCCCGCCGAGCCGGTCGATGAGATCCGCGGCCGAGGCCTGCGTCCGCTTGTCGCCCCCTGGCATTGCGGGGCGCACGGTGTTGCCCTGCGCGTCCAGCGGCACCAGCGCGTTCTGCTGCGTGGAGACCCCGATGGCCTGCACGCCTTCGAGCAGCCCGCCGCCCGCGGCCTCGCCGAGCGAGAGGAGCCACGCCTGTGGATCGACATCGGCGGGACGGCCGCCGCCCTCGGCGGATTCGAGCGGGTGCGGGGCATAGCCCTGCTTGAGCACGGCACCGGAGTCCGCGTCACAGACCACGATCCGAGTGAAATCGGGCGAACTGTCCAGCCCGGCGACTATCCCCATGACTGAATTCTGCCGCACTCCGCGGCGGCCCCGTCCCGCGGGCCGGGGCCGGGGCCGAAGACCCGCTGAGCGGCGGGGCCGTGGGGCTCAGGTGTTGCTGGTGCCCCAGTCGTCCTCGGAGCCGTCGCCGCCCTGGCCGCGCTCTCGCAGCGAACGCACCCGGCCGGCCACCGAGTCGGGGACCCGGCTCTCGACCTTCACGCTCACCGAGTGCATGGCCTTGCCCGCGAAGTGACGCGTCTGCTGGGCCGCGGACTCCGCCGTGTTCCGGACGGCGGGGTTCTGCGCGAACCCGCGGGCGGACTTCTTGAGCTGCTCGTACCGCTCGCGTCCGGCCCGGGTCCCGAGCACGTAACCCAGGGCCAGACCGGCGACGAATGTGAGCCGGTAGCGCATGGCTGTCACCCTTCCCTTGTGATCACCGGGGGAACCGATTGGCGGAGCACCCCCCTGCTTGCGCTAATGTATGTGTCGCAGCGAGCGCACGCCCCCTGGCGAGTGCCCAGGTAGATGCGTTCGATGCAACGAGACATTCCCCTGTAGCTCAATTGGCAGAGCAGCCGGCTGTTAACCGGCAGGTTACTGGTTCGAGTCCAGTCGGGGGAGCTCGATCTCCTGTAGCTCAATTGGCAGAGCAGCCGGCTGTTAACCGGCAGGTTACTGGTTCGAGTCCAGTCGGGAGAGCTGACGAACAAGACCCCCGGGGAACCCCCGGGGGTCTTTTCGTGTCGTCTTCTCCACCAGGTGGAACCGTCTGCGGGCGCGGCGAGGTCCTCTACGTCGAGCAAGGCCGAGCATCCGGAGCAGGAGATCGTATGAGCGGCTATGCTGCGGCAGACGGCGCGCACACATGTACGCGCCACGCCGTAACGGGGCGGTAGCTCAGCCGGTTAGAGCAGCGGACTCATAATCCGTCGGCCGTGGGTTCGAGTCCCACCCGCCCCACCAAGGGTTTCCGATGCAGGAACGTTTTAACCTGCGACACACCGGAGCGTCCGTCGTTCGGCGGACGTGATTACCCGTCAGGTGGACCGTCGGCCGCCCGCTGCCGGCCCGAAGAGCTGGCGACCGCGCCGTTTGGGTGCAACCTCCGTCACCCGGCTCGGGGGGAGCCGCGAGCCGGTCGAGCGGGTCATCGATGACGATGCCCCTCGGCGCCTAAGGGGCCGGGCAGGTGTGCGCTCGGTGATCTGATCGATCCGCCCCTTCGCCCCCTGCCGCTTCTTCGGCCCGCGACGGATTCGCCGTCGACGCGCTGCACCTGCCTGGACGGGGCGTCGCGCGCGGTACGGGGAG
This sequence comes from Streptomyces sp. NBC_01445, assembly GCF_035918235.1. Taxonomy (NCBI): domain Bacteria; kingdom Bacillati; phylum Actinomycetota; class Actinomycetes; order Kitasatosporales; family Streptomycetaceae; genus Streptomyces; species Streptomyces sp. NBC_01445. The sequence continues at coordinate 6,790,770 of NZ_CP109485.1, forward strand.
TGTCCGAAAGAACGGCGGCCGGACGAGAGGGCGCTCTCCCCCGTCCGCGAAGAGGGACACCATCGACGTCGAGATCGCGGACGGTCGGGTCGCGAACCGGCCCGGTCTGCGTGGCGACGGCCGGGACCGCCGAAGGCGCCCGGGACGCCCGGGGCACCCTGGGGATCACGAGGCGGCCGCCCTGAAGCGCGGTCCGCGTGGCGTCGACGAGCTTCGCCCCGACCGGCAGGGGGCGCGAGCGACTGCGCGCCACGCGGAAATCCGCGACACGCCGTTGGAGGCTTGAGCAGTCGTCAGCGAGTCACCCGATAGGGCTAACGAGATGTCAACTCGCCTGTAAATCAAGCCAATTGAGAGTCGATGTGAGTGCCGCAGCCGACAGGTGCCGCCGCCGGCATACGGCCACTCGGATTATTTCTCGCATTTTCAGCACGTCTTATAAGTGATGAATGGGGCGATTTATGTATCTTCTTTCACAGAGCGGCTGTCCGGCCGATCTCTCCGAGAAGGAAGAAACTGACATGAGCAAGCGCTCCATTGCTGTCACCGCCGCTATTGCCGGCGCTGCAGCCCTCGCCGCCACCGGCATCAACTACGCCGCTGCTGCCGGCACGGAGGCCGCCCCGGCTGCTCCGGCTGTTCGTCAGGCGGCTGCTCCCGCGGCGGCGCCCCTCGGTGGCGACTCCGGCCAGGGCAAGGAGAAGGAAGACAACAACTACGGCGGCCGCCACTACGAGGGTCGGATCCAGTTCAACGAGCGGTCTTACTCGGCCCTCGGGGATGGCTGCATCACTGTGGTCAGCGGTCTGGGCTCGCGTAGCTTCAACGTCCGCAACGACAGCTGGAAGACTGTTGAGGTCTTCCGTGGTGCGACCTGCGACAACGGGTCTCCCATTGCCACGGTCGGACCGTGGAGCACCAGCAACAGCATCGTCCCCGCCCGCCACATCCGCGGCGGCGTGTTCGTCAAGAACGGCGTTGTGGGCAGCTTCCGTGTGGTCCACGACCACCGCGGCGGCGGCTACGGCGGCGGCTACGGCGGCGGCAACGGCGGTGGCAAGGGCAGCTGGTAGTACCTGCCTGTCGCTCGAATAGTTGAGGCCCCGGCCCGCCGGAATCGGGCCGGGGCGATCAACAAAAGATTATCCCAGCCGGGCACGCCGCGCCCGAGATGGCTGAATGCTCGTACGGATCACCTCACGGTCCGTGCCTGCATCGCGGTGATCTCGGGCGCACCCCCGGCATGTCGCGCTTCGTCGAAGACGTGCCGAGGTATGCCCGGTTCCTCGGGCTCGATCGAGCCCTCCAAGTCGCGTCGGCTGTCGTCGGTCATGCTGCACATTCCGTATACGGACGGGGGTATACGAAACGGCGTCATGGCCGACCAGCCGAGAATCGCAATGGGTGGGATGCCGGCCGTGCGGGCTGAGCATTCGCCAGGCGGCGGACTGTCTTGCTCCGTCGATCCGTGACGTCGAATCCGCCCCTTCGGACTTGAGGGATGCATGAAAATGCCGCAGAGATCGCTCACGAAAACGAAGACAACGGCCGCCGCTGCAATCTCGCAAAGACTTGAAGAGACCATCGAAAGCTCCGAGTACTGGGCAAGAAGGATGCCGCGCGAGGCCGTCCGCCTGGTACGCAAGGAGCGCCTCTACGGCGTCGCCGCAGGAGGGGTCAGCCTCCTCACCGGCCTTCTGGCCTGGCCTGTGGTGGCCGAGTCCTCCGCGCTCACGGCGCAGGTTCTCATCTCCGGGCTGTCGGGCCTGGCGGCGCTGGCCATTGCCGCCCCCTACGCGAGCGGCCTGACTGATCGCGGCGAGGACTCCGTCAAGCTGGGCAGCGCGTACGGGGAAATGCATCGCGAACTCCTGCGTGGCAGAGAGCAGATCGCCGCGGGATCCGCGGAAACTACGTCTCAACTGCCTGGATTCTACCAACAGTTCGACTACATCGAGGAACGCAGAGACTCCCTCGGAATTCGGCCCATTCCCTCAAGGGTGAGCGCGTCCGGTGTTCCGCTGGCCGGCGAGGTCGGGCAGCGAGAGCGGGCCGTTCAGATCGCACCGAGAAGGTGCTCGAAGAGATCGGCACCGGAGACGCCGGTGGGTAGCGGTCGTACAGTGGTCGTGGATCAGGATGCGGTCGCCACGCTCATTTATCTCGTGGCGAATCAGTTGGCGTCGCAGAATCACCTTCAGCCACATATCTGCGAGCAGAGTTCGACGGGGCGTCTCGAACAGCATTGGCAGCCCGCCTTGCCGTTCGACTCCTCACGAAGTGAGGACCCGGGAAGGCGTGAGGAAAACCGCCTCACGGCAACGTCTCAAGCGCTTCTCTCGAAGCTGTCCGGTCCGGCGGGGCCACTGCGACGATTCAGCCGTTCATGACGGCGTGTCCGGGCACGAACGGCGAGTGGTGTCGATGCCCGCACGCTGCCGGCTACTGAGGGCCCATCACCGGACCAGGCCCCGAAGACGTCAGCCGATCGGCTGAGCGGAAGTGCCCGGCGAGCCCTTGCGTCCGTCACACGCAGGGGCTCGGCCCGGCTGAACCGAGCGGCGCGAGCGGCCTGGCGAGCCACCCGGTGACGAGGCGGTCCCGGGGGCTGTGTCCGTAGGTGAACTCGCGTGGTGCACAAGGTACTTGGCGGCCTGCGGCCGGGACGGCCGGACGCCGCCGCAGTCCGCCAGGCCCCGGACAGGCCGTTCCCGACACCGGTCGCGGCGCGGCCTCGCGGCACTGTTGATGTGTCCAGTCACGCGAACAGCGCAACGTTCCCACCGGAGCTCACCCGCGGGATCGGCCGGCCTGTAGCACCGTTCGCCGTATGGACTCCACTCCGATAGTCGTGCACCCGCCCGCCCCCACCGGGGGCCGACGGGTAGCAATCCAGGGGCACGTCGCCGGGATCGTCCGGAGTGATGCCGACCTCGTCGAACTCCTCTGTCAGGCCGGCGTGACAGTTCACAGCGCTCTCCTCGACGACGAGGCATGGGTGAAGTGGCGGGGAGGGCGAGCCCACCACTACGCGTCCACGGTGAACATCGTGGACGCGCCAAGGGCAAGCGAGTCTCCACAGCCTCCTCAGTCATGACGCTCCGCGCGTGCGGACATGAGCCGCCCCATGCCGGCGATCGGAGGCTCCCGATCGTCCGCCCGGGCCGGCCTTCGCCGCCGAGCTGATCGGCGCCGGTCGCGCGCACCCTGCTGATGGGTGTGGTGGCGCTGGTCCTGTGCGTGGGTCCCGGACTGCTTGATGATCTGTTGCCACCCGGCCGGTCCGATGCTCGTGCGTCGCGACGCATCCGTGAAATGCCCGAGCCCGCCCGCCTGCGCACCGGCCTTGGGGCTCGGTGCGCAGGCGGGCGGGCTCGGGCCCGCCACACGCGACATCGAAGGACGTCCCCGCGCCGCGTCGAACCCGGTCGCCGGAATCAGCCGGCCACCGGGGTGAGGGTGAGGGGCTGGACCTTGCCCTCCAGCATCGCGCCGAGGCCGAGGACCGCGCAGACGTCGGGGCGTTCGGCGATATGGACCGGTACGCCCGTGGCGTCGCGCAGCATCTGGTCGAAACCGGGCAGCAGCGCGCTGCCGCCGACCATCATGATGCCGCGGTCGGCGAGGTCGGCCACCAGGTCGGGCGGGCAGTCCCGCAGGACCTTGCCGATGCCGTCGAGGACGGCGGTCAGCGGGGTGTGGATCGCGTGGCGCACGGCCGCCGTGTCGACCACCACCGAGCGGGCCAGGCCCGTCGCCACGTCCCGGCCGTGGATCTCCGTCGACTCCGGGCCGTACGGGGTGAGGCCATTGCCGCTGAGGGCGATCTGCAGGGGACGTACGGACTGGGACGGGAGCATCAGTTCGTGGTGCTGGCGCAGGTGCTGGACCACCGCGTGGTCGATGGCGTCGCCGCCGACCGGGATGCGCTCGGCGGTCACGATCGAGCCCAGCGACAGGACGGCGATCTGTGTCGTGGCCGCGCCGCACACGATGATCATCGTGCCTTCGGGGCGCTCCACGGGCAGGTTGCAGCCGACGGCGGCGGCGATGAGGGTGTCGACGAGTTCGACGCGGCGCGCTCCGAGCCCGACCAGGGTCTCGACGGCGGCGCGCTGTGCGAGCGGGTCGGCGTCGTGCGGGGTGCAGGCGGCGGCGCGCAGCCGGGGCTTGCGGCGCAGTGCGCGGCGCAGCTTCTCGCCGATGAGGTGGCGCAGCATGCGCTGGGCCATGTCGATGTCGATGACAGTGCCGCCGGAGACGGGGCGCATGACGCGGATGTAGTCGGGGGTGCGGCCCGTCATCTTCTCGGCGAGCTCACCGACCGCGATCAGGGCGCCGGTGCGGGTGTTGACGGCGGCGGCGCTCGGCTCGTCGACGACGAGGCCCGCGCCCTTCACGTACACCCGGGTCCGCGCGGCCCCCAGGTCGACGGCGAGATGGCAGCGGCGCAACTGCTCCAGACTGACGGTCATGGCAGATCCTCCCGAGAGCGCAGACCGTGACGGGTCGTCAAATAACGGCCCTCCTGAAATCCTGCGGCGGGGTGGCGCCGGGCGCGCGCTGGAATGAGCCGGGCGGGGTTCCGCCGGACGGGTGGTCTTGCCGGGCGTTGTTAGCATCCCGTGTGACCAGCACCCCGTCCTCGCCGGACCAGGCAGACGCCTCCGAGACCCCTGCGATATCAGCTCCGGCACCGGTGAAGGGCCCCGCGCCGGGTGGTCGTCGCCGGATTCTCGCCGATCTCACCCCGTTGCGTATCTCCGTCGACTACCGGCGCCTGTGGGTCGGCAACACGGTGTCCTGGACGGGCCAGGCGATGACCGCGCTCGCGGTGTCCCTCCAGGTGTACGACATCACGCACTCCAGCTTCTCCGTGGGCCTGGTCGGCCTGTTCTCGCTGGTCCCGCTGGTCGTCTTCGGCCTCTACGGGGGTGCCATCGCGGACACGATGGACCGGCGCAAGCTCGGCTTGTACAGCGCGACCGGCTCGTGCGCGCTGTCCGTGGCACTGGCCGTCGCGGCGCTCGCCGGCTACCACCGCGTCTGGCTGCTCTACGCGGTCGTGGCCCTCCAGGCGATGTGCGGGGCGCTCAACTCCCCGGCGCGCACCTCGATGATCCCGCGCCTCCTGCCGCCCGAGCACCTGCCGGCGGCGAACGCGCTCAACTCCATGACGGGCACAGCCGGCGGCCTCATCGGCCCCATGCTGGGCGGCGTCGTGGTCGGCCTGTGGGGCTACCAGACGGCGTATCTGATCGACGCGGTCGCCTTCTCGGCGGCGCTGTACGCGATGTGGCGGCTGCCGGCGATGCTGCCGGACGCGCCGGATGGCGAACGGCGGGGGCGCGCCTCGGTCATGGACGGCCTCCGCTTCCTGGCGGGCCGCCCCAACCTGCGCATGACCTTCTTCTCCGACATGTGCGCGATGGTGCTCGCGAGCCCGCGGGCGCTGTACCCGGCCGTCGCGCTGCTCTGGTACGGCGGCGACGCGCGGACGACCGGCCTGCTCGTCGCCGCTCCCGCGGTGGGCGCGCTGCTGGGCGGGGTGTTCTCCGGCTGGCTGGGCCGCGTGCACCGGCACGGCCTGGCGATCATCCTCGCCGTGTGCGCGTGGGGCCTCGCGATCGCCGTCTTCGGCCTGACCAGAAACCTCTGGCTCGGCCTCGTCTTCCTCGCCCTCGCCGGCTGCGCGGACACGATCTCGATGGTGTTCCGCGGCACGATGCTCCAGGTCGCGGCCCCCGACGAGATGCGGGGCCGCCTCCAGGGCGTCTTCATCGTGGTGGTGGCGGGAGGCCCCCGCCTGGGCGACTTCCTCGCGGGCACGGTCGCCGACCTGTCGTCCCCGACGGTGGCCATCACGGGCGGCGGCCTGGCCTGCGTAGTGGCGGTACTGCTGCTGGCGCTGAGGTCGCAGAGGTTCCTGCGGTACGACGGGCGGGAGCCGGAGGCGTGACCGATCGGCGCCTTCATCGGCGTAAGGCGTCGACGATCTCGGTGAGGTTCCGCACCGTGTGGTGGGCGCCCGCGGCTCTCAGGCGGTCGTGAGTGCGGGGGGTGGGGGTATGGGCGATGAAGGGGAGGCCGATGGTCTGGGCCGCCGCCAGTTCCGTGGGGGTCGAGCCGATGAGTACGGCGTGCGGGGTGGGGGAGCCCGGTTGGTGCAGGGCGCGGTGCAGGGCGTCGGGGTTCGGCATCAGGTGGGTGGCGTTGTCGGTGCGGCCGTGCACGCCCGCCCGTACCGTCAGCGAACGGCTCTCCAAATAGGACCGGACGACGAGCCCGGACACGTCCGAGACGACGGCCACCGGGCGGCCCGTCGAGTTCAGGGTGCGCAGCAGGAGGTCGGACTCGCGGACCGGGCGCGCGGAGCGCAGGGCTCGTAGTTCGATCTGGTCGAGGCGTTCGAGCAGGGGTCCGGCCAGGCGCGGGTGGCGGGCGAAGGTGCGCAGCACGTCGAGGGGGTGGACGCCCTCCTCCCTGTGCGTGACGTTCGCCAGCAGCGCCGTGCCGTTGAGCGCCTCTTCCGGGTCGCGGAGTTCGGTGATCAGGGCGGTGAGTTCACTGGCGGCGTTGCGGGCGGTGCGGTCCGTGTAGAGGCGGACCAGCAGGCCGTCGAAGCCAAGCAGGAACTTCTCGGCCCCGGACAGTACGTCGTCGGTGGTGCGGGAGCGTGGCGTGTGTGGGGGCCGCGTGGTCCCCCAGGGGGCCTCGTCGCTTCCGGGGAGGGGGACGGCCGGTTCGGTGGCTGTCGTGGTGTCGTCCGGTTCCGTGGCTGCCGTTGCCTCCGTGGTGTCCCCGGTCAGCCGGCGTTCGAACGCCTCGGCCGCGTCCGCGCCCTCTATGGCCCGGACCGTCTCGACCAGGGCGAGTTCGCCGGTCGGCACGCTCAGTGCCGAACCGGCCAGGGTGGCCGCGTCCTCGCGCGGGCCGGGGCCTCGCAGGTCGACGGGCTGATGGAGGTGTGTGGCCAGGACCGAGGCGAACTCCCTCCGGCTTTCCGGGTCTTGCAGCCGGTCCAGGGTGTTCAGCGCCGTCGTCAGGCGGTGCAGCCGGTCGAGGCTCATGGCCGTGAGCATCCGGTACCAGTACGCGGGCGGGTCCCCGCCCATGGCGCGCAGGCCGAGCGCGGACACCGTGTACGGGTCGACGAGTTCGGGGGAGACGGTGACGCTGGACGCCGCCGAGTGCGCGGCGAGTTGGGCGTGGAGGGACTCGCGTGCCGTGCGGTGGGCGGGGCCCGCCGGCCAGAAGACCACAGTGACGTGCACTCCGGCGGGGAGCCCTGCGACGCGTACGGGGGCGGGTACGTCGGAGAGAGCGGCGGGGAGTTGGGTCACCGTCGACTCCAGCAGGTGCTGTGCGGCCTCCCCTGTCCTGACCGTGACCTCGTAGCCGCCTGGGATGCGCCGCATGCCATGGTTGACGCCGGCCGACTCGGTCAACTGGGAGACGATCTGAGCGAGGTCGACCTGCGAGTCGCCCGCCACCTCGAAGGTGACCGAGGTGTGGGCCCCGGACCGCGAGGCCTCCGCGCCGCGTGCCGCCAGGAGGTCCCGGTGGAGTTCGGCCAGTTCCGGGCCGGTCCGTCCGCCCGCCGCCTCGTACTCCTCGTACGCCCCGACGGCTTCCTCGATGCGGCCCTGGCGCTGCAGGGCGATCATCTGGAGGCGGCGGAAGTCCTCGCGGGACGGGTACGCGCGGATGAGGGCCGCGAGGTCCGTGGCGGCGCGCTCGAAGTCGCCCAGGTCCAGGTCGAGTTCGGCGCGGGTGCACCGGAGTGTGAGGTGGCGTTGGATGAGGCGGGTGCGGGCTCTCTGGGCGGCCGGGCCGCGGACTCCGTCCAGGGGGGTGCCCCGCCACAGCGAGAGGGCGGCGGCGATGTGGTCGCGGGCCGTGCGCAGGTTGCCCACGGCGCGTTCGACCTCGGCGTCGGCGACCAGGCCCTCGCACTGGTCGACGTCGACGGTGTCGGTGCTGGTGTGCAGGGCGTAGCCGTCGGGGAGCGTGGGGAGGACGCCGGGGCCGAGCGTCTTGCGCAGGCGGGAGGCGCACGTGCCGAGGAGGGCGTCGGCACGATCCGGGCGTCCGCCGGGGGCCCACATGCCTTCCATCAGTTCGGCACGGGTGACGGTGTTGCCGCGCCGGACCAGCAGCATGCCGAGCATGGACTGGAGTGCGGGGGCGGACGGGGTGACGGGCGTGCCGCCGCGCGTGACGGTCAGGGGACCGAGCAGGCGGTAGTGGCGCTGGTCCGCGGCGGCGGGCCGCAGGTCGTCGGGCAGCGGCCTGAGCAGGAGTTTCAGCGCTTGCCGCTGACGGGCGGCGTCCCCCGACATGAGGCCCTCCGCGACGAGAGGGTGAAGCCGGAGCACGTCGGTGTCGCCGTCGGGAGGCGCCCCCTTGTTCAACAGGTCCAGTAGGGAGCCGAGTTGGTGCAGGTCCTGGGCGATCCCATCGGGGCCGCTCGTGCCCCCCGGGTTGAACAGAGTGAGCTTGACCGTGCCGTCCGGCAGCAGGGTGACCTGGGGCATGCCGATCCGGCCGTGGGTGATCCCCGCGGCGTGCACCGCTTCGACAGCGCGGGCGAGCTGCTGCACGACGGATGCGCGCTGTGCCGTCGGAAGCCGGTAACCCCCCCCTGCCGCGAGGGTGTTGAGCGCGACACCGTCCAGGTACTCCATCACGAGGAACGCCGTACTGTCCTCGACGCCGAAGTCGTACACCTTGACCACGTTCGGGTGGTCGATGCGGGTCAGGACGCGCGAGGCGTCGAGGAACGCCCGGTGCCGGCGCGCGGGCATCTCCTGGGACAGCTTCACCGCCACGAGGCGGCCCAGCTCCTCGTCCCGCGCCTGCCACACGGTCCCGCCCGGCAGAAGGCGCCGCAGCAGCCGGTACCGGTCGCCCAGCGCCCGCTCCCGGCCGCCGGACATGCGCTGGACGGCCTCCCGGCTGACCGTTGCGAACGCCTCCCCGTCCGCCCCCCGGGTGACCGCCCGGAACTCGCCGGCGCCCACACCGGCCCGCTCGTCGATCAACGCGCCCACTCGGGCGAGGAGTTCGGACGTGCGGCCGCGGGCCGTGCGGGGCAGGGAGCGCAGCAGCAGGTCCCGTACGCCGTCCCGGAACTCGTACGAGCCCGGGGGCCCCGGAGTCGTCGCGAGCATGCCGCTGAGGATGACCTCGGCCAGGTGCTGCGGGCGCGGTTCGGGTTCCAGAGCAGCGTGGACCAGGCGCATCACCGGCAGGTGCGGGACCCCGACCGCCAGATGCCCTGCGAGGCGGAAGGCCTGCGGGGACGCCGTCGCGCGAAACCGCAGGACGAGGTCCTCGGGGGTGAGCGAGGCGACGTCCTCTCGGGGCTCGTCCGTGACCGGCGACGGGGACAGCCACGCCGCCGCGCCCGGGACATGGACGCCTCCCGCGGTCGCGGTCAGGCGGGACCAGTTGGCCAGCCAGGCCGGGGCGGGTTCGAGGACCGGCAGGGGGACCGCGTCCGGATGCCGGGGCGGGCCGGGTTCGCCGCCGTCGTACGGGGTGAAGCCGAGGGAGGAAAGCGGGGCCGCGGCGTGCGGCGCGGTGAGGCGGCCCGGGCGGGCCGGGAGCGCCGTGGTGCGCCAGAGGTGTTCGGGCAGCGGCTGGATCACGGCCAGGGGCATGCGGGACGCGAGGGTGTGGAGCGTGCGGAGCCAACGCAGGCCCGCCTCGCTCTGCCGCCACTGCGGGCCCGTGCAGTCGCTCAGCAGGAGGGCGACCGTGCGGCCGTCGTGCGGAACGGCCAGGTGGTCGACGCGGCCGTCGGGCGTGGCGCGATGCACGGTGACCGTGCGGAAGACGCCCGACTGGGCGAGCGCGGCGTGCAGTTCGCGGACCAGTGGCCGCCAGACGGGCATGGTCGGGCCGGTGTCGTGGAGCAGGAGCAGGCGCAGCCAGCGTTCGGGAGCGGGGCGCAGGACGGGCACCCAGGACGAGGGGTGCGCGCCGAGCCGGGCGATGCGGTCGGCCGTGGCCCGCTCGTCCAGGACCCGCCCGCCCGTGAGTGACGGGACGCTGCGCTTCAGGGGGCGCAGGGCCCGTTGGAGGGGGAGCGGGTGGCGCAGCATCGGGGGTGCCGGGGCGAGCAGCGAGGCGGGGGTGGCCGCGGCGGGGTCCTCTGACTGGTCCATGTACAGGGGGACCCGGCCGCGGATCCGGGGCGTGCGGTGCGAAGGCGCGGGTGCCTTCGCAGGTGTGCGAGGGGTGGGCTGCCGGGGATGCGGGGTCGGCGTGGTCCCGGTCGCTGGATCCGGAGGCGGGCTTTGGGACGGGCGCTCGGCCTCCGGGTCGGAGTGGCCGTCGGCTTCCTCCAGCCGCCCCGCCAGCCACAGCAGCTCCGCCAGTTCCACCGGTGTCGGTGCCATGCCGCCCGACGCCGCTGTCAGGGCGTCCGCGAGGTGGGCGAGTTCAGTGCGCATCGGGGTCGGCCGCCCGGCTCAGATACGGCATCAGGCGCTCCGCCAGCTCGTCGCGTGAGGTCTCGTCCAGGCCCGCCGCGCCCGTCAGGTAGATCGCGTTGAGGAGCTGGTCCGTGGCGAGTTCGCCGCTGCCGGCCCGGGCCAGGAAGCGGGCGATCAGGGACCGGGCGTGCTCGTCGGGCTCGCCGAGGTGGGCGCGGACGATCTCCGCGAGGTGGGTCCCGTCGGGGCGGCGCAGGCGCAGCGTGACGCAGCGGCGCAGGAACGCCGGCGGGAACTCGCGCTCGCCGTTGCTGGTCAGGACGACGAACGGGAACGCCCGGCAGCGGACCCGGCCGCGCACGACCGGGACCCGCGCGTCCGTTCCGTGCGCCATCACCTCCGCGCCGGCGTCCGGCGTGTGCCGCGCGGCGCGGGCCAGCTCCGGGATCTCGTACTGGCCCTCCTCCAGGATGTTCAGGAGGTCGTTGGGCAGGTCGAGGTCGCTCTTGTCGATCTCGTCGATGAGCAGCGTGCGGGGGCGGGTGTAGGGGAGGAGCGCCGTGCCGAGGGGGCCGAGGCGCAGATGGTCCTCGACGCCGCTGTCGCCGCCGGTCACGGGCCGGTCCGCGCCCCTTGCCGCGTACAGGCGCGACAGCGGGTCGTACTGGTAGAGGCCGTCGGCGAGTGTGCTGCGGCTCGTGACGTTCCAGCGCAGGACCGGGCCGAGACGCAGCTCGCGGGAGACCGCGTACGCGAGGGACGACTTGCCGGTGCCGGGCGGGCCCGTGACGAGGAGCGGACGCCGCAAGTAGAGGGCGGCGTTGACGAGTTGGACGCTCTCGGGGGTGGCCCGGTAGGTGTGGGCGCGGTGCACGCGGTCCGGGGAGACCGCCGCCGTGTCGTCGCTGTCGGCCGGGGCGGGCAGGGCGGGACCGCCGTCGAAGGCACGCCACGGCGGGGGAGCGGGGAGCTCGTCGATGCCGTCGTGCGGCTCGGTCGTACCGGTGTAGACGGGCCACAGGGGCATGATCCGGATCTCCGTAACGGGCGGCGTGGCGGGTGGTGGGTTTTCAACTGAGGGTCAGGCGACGGGTGCGTTTTCGGATGGCGGTCAGGCGACGGGTGAGTGCAGATGGGCGGTCGTGGCGTGCGGGTCCGGGAAGCAGCGCGGGTCGTCCCACAGGAGCTGGACGTCCCTCGCCCAGTGTCCGTCCGGGTCGTCCGCCGCGTCGGCCGTCTCGCGCAACGAGAGGATGCGGAGCGGCAGTTCGGCGGGCGTCACCCCGGACACGTACGGGCCGATCGCATCCAGGAAGGCCGAGCCCGCGCAGTCGCCGTCCCCCTTGCCCGCCCCCGCCCCCGCGTGCTCGCCGCCGCACCCCGAGCGCGGCCACAGCAGGACCGGAACCGGCTTGGTCAGCGCGGTGTCGAAGCGGGGGCGGGCGTGTCCGGCCGCGGGCGGCGCCGCGAACCCCGCGACGTCGGCCGCGCGCAGCCGCAGGCGCAGCTTCCTCGGGTCCTCGCCGCTGCCGCACTCGACGCGGTGCACCAGCGCGTTCGCGCCCGCGTCGATCCCCTGCCACCGGCGGGTGAGCCGGTGCCGCAGGCCGCCCCTGCGCCGCGCGTGGTCGGTGACGACGAGCGGGTACGAGCAGCCGAGCGGCGTGGGGTCGTCGGGGCCGCTCTCCCACTGGTCGACGGGCCAGTTCAGCCACTCGCGGGGCAGCGCGAACGCGATCAACTCGTCGGTGTCCGGGGCGAGATGGGAAAACGCTTCGTCGATGCGCTCGCGGACGTACGGGCGCAGCTCGCCGTGCGCCAGGGTGCGCGAGTCCACCGGGTGGCGGCGGCCCGCGCTGTACGCCGACACCTCGACCACCACCTGGTCGCCGCCCGCACCGCTGCGGTCGATCTCGACGAGGATCGGCGACCAGTCGGGCCGGTCGTGGCGGGCGGCGGCACCGGTCCGCGGCGCGTCGAGGAGGGCGTCGAGCCGGTCCGCGAAGCGGGTCACCGACTCCGGGTCGTCGAGCTCGCACAGGACGTACCAGGCCGCGGCCCACAGGGAGTCGAAGCCGCCGGGCGGCACGGGCGGGCCGAACGGGCCCGCAGCGTCGAGGTAGAGGCGCTCCGGCGAGCAGTGGAGGCCCGCGCGCGCCGCCTTCTCGACGAGGACGCGCAGCCGGTCCCGGTCCGCGTCCTCGTGGGCGGGTGTGGGGAGGTGCTCGCCGAGCTCGGGCCAGTAGCGGGCCATGACGTGGGTGGGCAGCATCCGGCCGTTGCGCACGCCGCGCCCGCCGGTCGCCGTGACCATGCCGACGACCTCTCCGGTGCCGGCGAGCGCGACCGCGGCGCCGCTGAACCCGGCCTCCAGGCTCTGGCCGTGCCCGTTCCACGCCTCCAGCTGGATCCACTCGCCGCCGATCAACTGGGCGGCGGTGGCCCGGTATTCGGCGAGCGTCCCCTCGTCGTAGCCGCGCGGGAAGCCGTACGCGACGAGCTTGCGCGGCGGCTCGCCGAACGCTGCGCCGGCCGGGGCGAAGGCGGCCGGGTCGACCGGCGCGTCCTCGTCGAGTTCGAGGACGGCGAGGTCGCCGGGGTCGGTGGGGCGGCCGCCCCAGCCGCCGTGCGAGAGGATCCGCGCCGGTACGGCGGCTGCGCCCGCCTGGTGGGGGAACGTGACCGTGACGGGCGCGGCGCCGCTGTCCGCGATCACATGGGCGCAGGTCACGACCTTGCGGCCGGTCACCAGGAAGCCGGCCCCGATCTGGCGCCCGCACTCGATCCTGGCGTGCCAGCGCGCGCTGTTCACGCGTCGTCCGAGGCCGTGCGGTCCTTCGCCGACCAGGTGAGCTTCACCACCAGATGGCCCTCGGCCGTGCCCTTGGCGATCACCGCGCCCGCTTCGGCGGACATCTTCACGCCGAACTCGATCTCCACGCCGTCCGGCTTGAGCGGCCCCTCGCGAAAGACCCGCAGCGCCGACTCGGCCGCCGAGCGCGCCCCGTCGAGCGCGGACTCGAACGTGCCGACCGCCTGCGCCGTGGGCAGGCCCCCGCGCGAGACGAGCCGCACCCCTGTCTCGTCGGACGCCTCGAAGACCACGGTCGTGTGGTCCTTGGTCTCGTACTCCACCAAACCGTCCATGCCGCCCCCGTGAAGCCGGTCGAAACGTGTGGCACATGCCTAACACCATTGTGGCCGAGGGGCGTTGAGGCTGTCAGCCGCACGCGGACGCCGGCATCGGGATGGCGTCCGGATTGTGTCCGGACCGCCCCCTGGCGGGAAGGTGCCAGGGCAGCTTCCCGCCAGGTCCCGTCAATGTCGCCGTAACAGTGGGCACTTCACACTCTTCGCAGTGCTCGGGTAACACCCCGACCCGAGGCTTACGAAGAGAGGCAACGATGACCAGAGGACCAGCGAGACGGGGCGCGGCCCTGCTGTCGGCCGGGCTCGCGCTAGCGCTGCTTCCGGGCGGGCAGGCCGTCGCCGGTGACACCGCCACCCCGGCGGCCCGCGCCACCACGCCCGCCGCCCGCGCCGCCCACACAGTGACCCTGGTGACCGGCGACAAGGTGACCGTCACCGACCTCGGCGGCGAGAAGAAGGCCGTCACCGTCGACCGCGCGAAGGGCGCGACCGGCGCCGTCAGGACCCAGGTGAACGACGGGAAGATCAGCGTCGTACCGGACGAGGCGCGCCCCTACCTCGCGGCCGGAACGCTGGACGCGCGGCTCTTCGACGTGAGTGAGCTGATACGCCAGGGGCTTGCCGACAGCAAGGCCGATGCGACGCCGCTCATCGTGTCGTACGCAGGCAAGAGCGCCCGTTCCGCCGCGCGCACCCCGAAGGGCGCCGACCGCACCCGCGGCCTCGACAGCATCGGCGGCGCCGCCCTGGACGCCGGCAAGGGCCGCACGTTCTGGAACGCCGTGACCGCCCCCGAGGGCAAGGACTTCGCCGACGGTATCGGCAAGATCTGGCTCGACGGCCGCGTCAAGGCCGACATGGCCGAGAGCAACGAGCAGATCGGTACCCCGAAGGCCTGGGAGGCCGGGCTCACCGGCAAGGGTGTCAAGGTCGCCGTCCTCGACACCGGGTATGACGCCACGCACCCCGACCTCGCGTCCCGCGTCACCGAGTCCAAGTCCTTCATCGAGGGCCAGGAGGTCGCGGACCGCAACGGCCACGGCACCCACGTGACCTCGACCGTGGGCGGCAGCGGCGCCGCCTCCGACGGCAAGGAGCAGGGCGTCGCCCCCGGCGCGACCCTCGCCGTCGGCAAGGTCCTCAGCAACGAGGGCTCCGGCAGCGAGTCGCAGATCATCGCCGGTATGGAGTGGGCCGCCAAGGACATCCACGCCAAGGTCGTCTCGATGAGCCTCGGTTCGTCCGAGGCGAGCGACGGCACCGACCCGATGGCCGCCGCCGTGAACTCGCTGTCCAAGGAGACCGGCGCCCTCTTCGTCATCGCCGCGGGCAACTCCGGCGCCCCCGGCTCCATCGGCTCGCCCGGCGCCGCCGACTCCGCCCTCACCATCGGCGCCGTCGACTCCGCCGACGAGGCCGCCTACTTCACCAGCAAGGGCCCCCGCTTCGGGGACAACGGGCTCAAGCCCGACCTGTCCGCGCCCGGCGTCGACATCCTCGCCGCCCGCTCCTCGCTGGTCACCGGCAGCGGGCCGTACACCACCATGAGCGGCACGTCGATGGCGACGCCGCACGTCGCCGGTGTCGCCGCCCTGCTCGCCGAGAAGCACCCCGACTGGACGGGCGCGCAGCTCAAGGACGGGCTGATGTCGACGTCCAAGGAGCTCGCCGACTCCGCCTACGACCTGGGCTCGGGGCGCGTCAGCGTGCCCGACGCCGTGACCGCGGACGTCACCGCGACCGGCAGCGCCGACCTCGGCTACTACAAGTGGCCGTACGACAGCAACAAGCCGGTCACGAAGACGGTCACCTACAGCAACTCCTCCGACAGTGCGGTGGAGCTGACGCTGGCCGCGGAGGGCGCGTCCGACGGTGTCGTCTCGCTCGCCGACAGCAAGCTGACCGTGCCCGCCCACGGCACCGCCTCCACGACCGTGACCGGTGACGGCGCCAAGGCCGCCGTCGGGAACACCAGCGGCCGGATCGTCGCGTCCGTGGCCGGAAAGCCTGTCGCGCACACGGCGTTCGGAATGGTCAAGGAGGAGGAGCGGTACACGCTCACCGTCCATGTGAAGGACCGGGACGGCGCCGCGACGGCCGCGTATCTCGGCGTGCAGCAGCTCGTGAAGAACACCGACCCGTTCCCCGCGTCCGTCGGTGACTCCGGCACGATCCAGCTGCGCCTGAAGCCGGGCAACTACTACGTGGACACGTTCCTCGACGTGCACGGCAGCCACGGCAAGGACTCCCTCGGGCTCGGCTACCTCGCCGACCCCGCGGTCAACCTCGACCGGGACCGCGAGATAACCCTCGACGGACGGCAGTTGAAGGAGGTCAGGGCCGACGTCGGCCGGACCGCCCAGACCCGCCAGCTCGTCATGGAGGCCGACCGCAAGGCGGGCGGCGCCGACTACATGACCGCGGTCCAGCTGCCTATCAAGTACGACAGCATCTTCGCGGCACCCACCCACAAGGTCACCGACGGGTCCTTCGAGTACCGCACCGTGTGGCGCCTCGGAAAGCCCACGCTCCAGGTGGACGGGCTCCGTGAGGCCGTCGTCCAGGGCGGTGGCACCTTGACCGAGGGCCGCAGCAAGCTCGCTGTCGTGGACGCGGGCGCCGGCGCACCCGCCGACTACGCCGGCAAGAACGTGCGCGGCAAGGCCGTCCTCGTGCGCCGCACCGACGCGCTCTCCCCGGCCGAGCTCGCCCAGGCCGCGCAGGACGCGGGCGCCAAGGCGCTGTTCGTCACCGACGGAGCCGCGGGTCGGCTCAACGCCTGGTTCGGCACGGACGACGACACCGACCGGCCGCTGCAGATCGCCACGGTCGACGCCGCGGACGGCGCGAAGCTCGCCGAGGCCGCGAAGGCGGGCCGCAGCGTCACGATGACCGGCACCCGCAACACGCCCTGGGTGTACGACCTCACCGACGAGCACAAGGGAGCCGTCCCGGGCGGCGACCTGACCTACCGGCCCGGCAAGTCCGAACTGGCCGTCCTGGACGCCAAGTTCCACGCCGTGAAGCCCCAGGCGGGCGGCGAGTTCCGCTACTCCATCACCGACACCTTCCCCATCGGCCTCGGCTTCCTGGAGAAGATCGACTACCCGGCCGAGCGCACCGACTACGTCTCCACCGGCACCGGCCAGAAGTGGCACGAGTCCGTCCAGACGGGCCCGACCGACCTGGAGCAGCGCAGCGGCCTCATCACGTACAAGGGCGGCAAGCACTCCGAGCTCGACTGGTTCAAGCCGGTCTGGCACCCGTGGCTCGGCACCGGTCTCGGCTGGGGCCAGCAGCGCGCCGGCAACGACCTCCAGTTCAACGTGCCCGGCTGGGGCGACTCCGGTCCCGACCACACCGGCTTCGGCGACGTGTGGAGCGACAGCACCCAGACGCAGTTCTCCTCCGTGTACGTCGACGGGGTGCTGGCGGACAAGAAGCAGAGTTCCGGTGTGTACGTGTGGGACGCCGACCCGGCCGAGCACACCTACAAGGTCGTCACCGACACGACGCTCGACCCCGCGCGCTGGAAGCTGGCCACGAAGGGCCACTCGGAGTGGACGTTCAGGTCCGCCGAGACCCCCGACGACCGGTTCACGTTCCTGCCGCTGCTCAACCTCGGCTTCGACGTGGACACCGACCTCGCGGGCAACGTGCGCGGCGGACACCGGGTCTCCGTCGGGATCAGCTCCGAGTACGTCAAGGGCGCCGCGGACACCGGGAAGATCGGCGGCGGCAGCCTCGAGGTCTCGTACGACGACGGCAAGACCTGGACGAAGGTCGCGCTCGACGGGCACGGCGCGTCCTGGAAGGGCACGCTGAAGGTGCCGGGCGACGCGCAGTACGTGTCCCTGCGCGCCTCGGCGAGCGACGACCGGGGCGGCAAGGTCACTCAGGAGATCATCCGGGCGGTGGGGGTCAAGTAACTCTGCCTGTGCGGGTGTTCTGACCTGTAGGGATGTACTGACCGAAGGCCCGGTTCGGCAACCGCCGCGCCGGGTCTTCGCGTGCGTCCCAGCGATCCAGGCGTCCACCCTGTGATACGTCTTGTCCGCCATGCGGGAACGCTCTTGTGGGTGCGCGGTGGCCGCGGGCAGGATGCGTCCATGGCTCCGGTACTCGTCTCGCGCGTGCTCGTCTCGCGCCGTCACGTGGATCTTCTGCGTGTGTCGACGATGCTCTGTCCGGCCGCACCCGGCACCGACGCCCTTTCCTGAGGCCGCGCCGGGGGCATCCCCTCGCCCGGCCCGCCCGCGTCCCGTGTCCTGAAGGCCGGTTCGCTCCCGCAGTAGTCCACGCCCCCGCGCGATTCCCGAGGTGTCTTCATGCCCGAGAACCACCCTCTGCTGCACTGGTACCTGCCGGCCCGCCGGCCCGCCGACATCGACTCGCTGGCTCCCACGGCCCTGGCCGCGGAGCGCGCCGGGTTCGACTCGCTCTCGATCCCGGCCGGCGGCCCCGACCCGTGGGCGCTCGCGTCCGGGCTCTGTCGCCACACCGAGCGGATCGGCTTCCTCGTCGCCCTGCCCACCGGCAGCGCGGGCCCCACCGTCATCGCCCAACAGGCCGAGGCCTTCCGCCGGTTCGCGGGCGGCCGCCTGAGGCTCGATGTCGGCGCGCACGGCGCCGGGCTGACCCACGACCAGCGCTACGGGCGCACCGACGAGGTGATGGCCGTCGTGCGCGACCTGCTCGACGGCCGGCGCATCGACTTCCAGGGGGAGCATGTGCAGGTCGAGGGAGCCCAGTTGAGCGACCCGGCCGTCGAGCACCCGGTGCCGCTCTACTTCGGGGGCGAGTCCCCGGACGCCGACGGGATCGCGGCCCGGCGTGCCGATGTGCGGCTGGTGAGGAGCGCGCCGCCCGCTGTCGTCGCGGAGCGTATCGCCCGCTCGCGGGACCGGAATCCGCGGCTGCGGTACGGGCTCCGCCTGCGCCTGGTGGGCCGAAGCGAGGCGTCCGAGGCGCGGGACGCGGCGGGCCGGATCCTGGACGACGGTAGGAGCGGGCCGGCGCAGGACGCGGTCATCGGTACGTACGACGAGGTGGCGCGGCGGCTGTTCGCCTATCGGCAGCTCGGCATCGACGAGTTCGTCCTCTACGGCTGTCCGTCTCCCGGCGAGCCGGCCCGCGTCGCCGGCGAGATCCTTCCGCGGCTGCGTGCCCTCACGGACGCGGCCGCGGTCTGCGGAGCGTGACGCGCGGAGGCGCCGCCTCCCCGTGGGACCGGGGGAGACGGCGCCGCTGCGTTGACTCCGCGTGACCTCCGCGGGTCGGCGTCAGACGAGCCAGCCGACGAAGTGGACGAGGCCGGCGAGGATGTCGGTGATCAGGTTCATGGTGGCGCGCTCTCCTAGCGGTGTTGCATGTGTGGGACCAACTCCCCGGCCACGCATGGGACATGGACCGAGGCGCAATTACGGTCTGCAGCCCGTTGCTTGCGCACCGTAAGCATCGTTGGTCACCGAGGCCTCATGCAATTCCTGGTGGCACGATCACCTGTTCAAGGGAACAACTGCTCCCCTGTTCGTATTTTCGAGGCTCTGTGGGGCCGCGCGGCCGCCCAAGGGGTCGCTGGACGGGACGCTCACGACGCCGTCCCCGCGATCCCGCGCACCACGCCCAGCTCCACCAAGTCCTGCGGTCTGAGATGCAGTTGGTCGGCCGTCGCGTCCGTCTCGTCGGGGTCGCGCTTGAGGATCGCGGCGGCGAGTTCGGGCGCGATCACGGAGAAGTAGCTGTCCGGCGTCGCCCAGGTGTTCTCCGGCGCTGCCAGGGCGAGTGCCCCGCCCGAGCCGCCCTCGCCCACGACCAGCGTGGTGACCGGGACGGGCGACGCGGCGAGTGCCGTGAACAGGTCGGCGATGGCGGCGCCCGCCCCCGACCGCTCCGCCTCCGCGTCGTTGGCCGCACCTGGCGTGTCCACCAGCGTCAGCACGGGCACACCGAGCCGCCCGGCCAGCCGCACCAGTCGCGCCGCCGTCCGGTAGCCGGCCGGCCGGGTCGCCGTACCGAGCTGTGCGGCGTAAGCGACCGTCCTGCCGTCCCGCGCGCCCGCCCCGAACCCGCACAGCACGCCGTCGTCGGTGCCGCCGCAGCGGTCGCCGCTGACCGTGACCCGGGACGTGAAGTACGCGTCCAAGTACGCGTCGGCGCGCGGCCGTTCGGGAGCGCGGGCGCGCCGCACCGCGTCGCGGCCCGTGGCGGGCAGATCGCCGCGGCCGAGGGCGTACGGGACCGGGGCGGGGCCGTCGGACGGGCGCGTGAGCAGGCGCAGCCACTCGGCGAGGGTCCCCGCCAGGTCGTCGGGGCGCACCACCGCGTCGACCGCGCCTGCGGCGAACTGGCCGCGTGCCGAGTACGCCGCCGGGTCCGCGTCCGCCGGTCTGACCCGCGAGCCCGCGAAGCCCACCTGTGCCGAGTCGAGCGCCAGGATCACATCGGCGCCCGCGCCGAGCGTCGCCCAGCCGCCGCCCGTCGTCGGGTCGCGCAGGACCGCCACCTGCGCAAGCCCGGCCTGCCGCGTGAGCGCCGACTGCCGTGCCACGCGCTGGAGTTGGGTCAGCGCCCGCATGCCCTCCTGCATCCGGCTGCCGCCCGTCGCGACGAGCGGCACGACGGGGAGCCGGTGCGCGCGGGCGAAGGCGTACGCGGCCTCTATGCGGTCGCCGGTGCGCTCGCCGAGCGAGCCCCCGAGGAAGCCGAACTCGAAGGAGACCAGTACGGCCCTGGTCCCGCCGACCGCCGCCGTCCCGCACACCACGGACTCGGCCTCGCCGGTGCGGGCGGTGGCCCGGGCCCGCGCCGCGTCGTAGCCCTCCCAGGAGAGCGGCCCGTCGGGCGCGTACGTGCCGTCGGGGGCGGGCAGTTCGGTGAAGGTGCCCGGGTCGGTGACGGCGGTGAGCGCCTCGCGGGCGGAGAGCCGCACGGCGTCAGCCACGGGGGAGCGCCCGCTTCATGATCTTGCCCATGTCGTTGCGGGGCAGCGCCTCCAGGTAGCGCACCACGCGCGGGCGCTTGTGCGGGGCGAGCCGGTCGGCGACATGGGAGGCCAGCTCGTCGGCGGCCGGGGGCTGTTCGGCGTCGGCCGGGACGATCCAGGCCACGATGCGCTCGCCGAGGTCGTCGTCGGGCTCGCCGGTGACGGCGGCCTCGCTCACCCCGGGGTGCTCGAGCAGCGCGTTCTCGATCTCGCCCGCGCCGATCTTGTAGCCGCCGCTCTTGATGAGGTCGGTGGCCTTGCGGCCCACGATGCGGATATAGCCGTCCGGGTCGCGGACCGCCATGTCGCCGGTGCGGAACCAGCCGCCCTCGGCGAACGCGCCGGCCGTCGCGTCGGGCCGGTTCAGGTACTCCGTGAAGAGGTTGGGGCCCCTGACCTGGATCTCGCCGACCGCCTCCGGGTCGCCGGCCGGGATCTCCGTGACGCCGTCGTCCTCCACGAGCCGCACCGAGACACCCGGCAGCGGCACGCCGACCGTGCCCGCCCGCGCCTCGCCGTCGGCCCGCACGCTCGTGTTCATCAGGGTCTCCGTCATCCCGTACCGCTCGATGACGCGGCGGCCCGTCGCGGCGGCGATCCGCTCGTGGTCGTGCACGGGCAGCGCCGCGGAACCGGACACCAGGAGCCGCGCCCCCGAGAGGGCCTTCACCAGCTCCGGCTCGGTGGGCAGCGCCTCGGCGATGCGGTGGTACATCGTCGGCACCCCGAACAGCATGGTCGCCCCGCTGCCGAGCTCGCGCGCCACACCCTCCGTGCTGAACCGGCCCAGGTGGCGCACCGATCCGCCGCGGCGCAGCGGGCCGAGGATGCCCAGGATGAGGCCGTGCACATGGAACAGCGGCAGGCCGTGCACGAGGACGTCGTCGCCGGTCCACTCCCAGGCGTCCTGGAGCGCGTCCAGGGTCGAGGTGACCGCGCGGCGCGGCAGGACCGCGCCCTTGGGCGGGCCCGTGGTGCCGGAGGTGTAGACGACGAACGCGGGCGCCGAGGCGTCCGGCTCGGGCCATTCGCGGGCCGGACCCGACGCGTCCACGTCGATGCCGACGAACCGCAGGTCGCCGAGCGCGTCCGGGAGTTCGGTCCCCGGCGCGGCGAGCACGACGTCCGGGGCGCTGTCGGCCACGATGTGCGCCAGCTCGCCGCCGCCCGACTTCGGGTTGAGCGGTACGGCGGGCACACCCGCGAGCAGCGCCGCGACCACGCCGACGGCGGTCTCCAGGGTGGGCGTCGCCCACACGGCGGCCCGGCCCGCGCCGTCGAGGCGTGCGGCCAGGGCTCCGGCCGCGGAGGCCAGCTCCCCGTAGGTGAGGGAGCGGTCGCCGAAGCGCAGGGCGGGGCGGTCGGGGTCGTGGGCCAGGGCGGGGAAGAGCAGGGACACGGGTGGCGCTCCTAGCGGCGGTCGACAGTGACGGCAGTGGCCAAGTGGCTGAACCAATGTGGGGGTGGCGTCGCCCGTACGTCAAGGATGCGCCGAAAGATTGGTTCAGCCACTGGGCCATTTGTCCGGCCCGCTGTTACGCTGCGGAACCCCAGGGAGGAGGGCCCATGACCGACGCACTGCGGCCGATGACGGCCAGGCCGCGCCTGTACGAGCAGGTCCTCGACCGGCTGCGCGCCTACGTCGCCGAGGGCGGCCTGCGTGCCGGTGACCGCCTCCCGCCCGAGCGCGACCTGGCCGCCCGCCTCGGCGTGAGCCGCGCCTCCGTGAAGCAGGCCATCACCGTCCTGGAGGTCCAGGGCCTGGTGGAGGCCCGGCACGGCGGCGGCACGTACCTCATGCGCGACAGCCTCGACGCGGAGCCTGTCGAGCGGATGGTGGAACGCAGGCGCCGGCTGCCCGACGTCCTGGAGGCGCGCGAGGCGCTGGAGACCAAGCTCGCCGAGCTGGCCGCCGAACGCCGCACCGACGAGGACCTTGCCGCCCTGCACGCGGCGCTCGACCGCATGGTGGCCGACATCGAGGAGGGCGGCCACGGCGTCGAGGGCGACCGGCTCTTCCACGCGGCCGTCACCGCGGCCGCCCACAGCGCGCTCCTCGCCGAGTTCATGCGGTCCATCGCCGACCAGGTCACCGAATCACGCACCGAGTCCCTGCGTCAGCCGCGCCGCCCGGCCCGCTCCCTCGCCCAGCACCGGGCGATCCTCGACGCGATCGAGACGGGCCGTCCGGCACAGGCCGCGACGGCGATGCGCCGCCACGTACGGACGGTGGCGAAGGTAAGGCTCCTGGACTGGGACCCGGACGAGGGCGAGTAGCCGGCCCCCGCAAGGACCCCGCGAAGAGCCCCGCAACGGGGTTGCCGACCAGCCGGCGTCAGCCGGTGAGTGTCCAGCGCTGGAGCAGTCCGTAGGTGAACTCCGCTTTGACCTCTCGAGGCGTCCCCTCCGTGTCCGGCGCCGTGAAGGCGAGGCCCCAGCGCGTGGGCGCCGAGCCCTCCAGCGGCCGGGCCGGAGGGAACGCATCGGACACCTCGTCCACGGTGCAGGACCAGGGCACGAGGTCGTCGAGGGTGCGGAGCGCGGGCGCGGGTGCGCCGGGGGCCCGCACCAGCCACTCGTTCCACACCGCGCCGTTCGGGCCGGCCAGCGCCTCGAAGAGCAGACCGGGCCAGAGCGGCACGCTCCATTGCAGGGCCTCGCACGTCAGGTCGCCGATGTGCCGCGTGACGGTGTGCTCGGGGGCGCCGAGGAGCGAGCGGTGCATGGACCGTGTGGTGAGCGGGCCTCTCACATGGCGCCTGGCCTGGTAGCGGCGGTTCGCCTCCCGCATCTGCGCCACCGTCGCGCCGAGCTGCCGGCGCGCGTCCTCCACGAGGTCCGGGTTGTGGTCCGCCATGCGGCGCAGCAGGACCAGCTGGAAGTCGGTGACCGTGAAGGGCTCGCCGGTGGGGGCGGGCGTGCGTCGCGCTGACATACGGTCCATGGTCGCGCACGGCGGCCGCGCCGTCAGGGCGACATCCGATCGAGCAGCCGCTCGTGCTCGTCCTCCGGGACCTGCTCGCCCGACGAGGGCAGGAGTTGGGGGATGCCGTCGACGATCGGGTAGCGGCGCCGCAGCCGGGGGTTGTAGAGCGCCTCGACCGACAGAAGGGCGTCCTCCTCGGGCGGGAGGAGGTGCAGCGGGCCCTTGTCGAGCGGGCAGGCCAGGATCCTCAGCAGCGGGTCATCGGGCTTCACGGTCGGCCAACTCCTTGGCGGGCGAGGGTGTGTGGGGCGGCGGGTCGTCGTGCTTCGGCATGAGGAGCAGTACGGACACGGCGAGGAGCGTGCCGGTCAGGCGCAGCGCGAGCGCCACCGGTTCGCGCGGCAGTGACTCGCCGAACGCGAGCGTGCCGAGCACGGCCGTGAACAGGCACGTCACCGTCGAGCACACCGGCACGATCAGCGAGGCGCGGCACCGCTGGAGCGCCGCCTGCGACATGACGAGCCCGAACCCGCCCGTGCACAGCAGGAGATAGGGGTAGGGCGAGGTCAGCAGGTGCAGCGCGGCAGCGCCGAGCCGGTCCGTGGTCAGATACCCGGCGACCCCCTTGATGGCCAGCGAGCTCACGCCGTAGAGCAGGCCCACCGCGACCCCGTACTCGACGCCGGTCGTCGGGAGGCGGTGCCGGCGGCGCGTCCTGCGCTCGGCGAGGCCGTACAGGAGGAGCCCCGCCGCGAGCGTCGGCACACACACCCCGAGGATCAGCGCGGCGGGCGCGCCCTTGCTGACCGTGTCGCTGCCCTGGCGCAGGGACAGGACGACCATGAGGAGCGCGGCGAGGATCGCCCCGATCGCGTACCGCTCCCGGCCCGTCGTCCGCTCCCCGAGGAGCGCCGAGGACAGGAGCAGCAGGAGGACGAGGCCGGAGACGAAGATGGCCTGCGCGGCGGCGATGGGAAGCGTTCTGTAGACGGCGAGCTGGGCCCCGAACCCGGCGGCCAGGGCCAGGGAGCCGCCGAGCCAGAGGGGACTGCCGGCGACGAGGCGCACCAGACGGGCCGGGCGGCGCACGCTGATCTGCGGCAGTGCGGCGAGCGCCCGCTTCTCCAGGACGAACCCGGTGCTGTAGAGGACGTTCGCGAGGAGCGCCGCGCCGACGCCCCACCACATGGCGGTCATCCCGCTCACGTCTTCCTGGCGTGCAGCAGGAGAATCGACGAGAGGGAAGGGGCCGCGCAGGCGAGTCGGTCCAGGGGACGCAGCGGGCGCGGCACCCCGTGGAAGGGCGCGCCCGTGACCCGTACGACGTCGAAGCCCGCCGCCGCCACGAACGACCGCAGAGCGCGGGCCGTGTACAGACGCAGATGGCCCACGACCTCGCTGCCCGGGCGGCCGTGCACGGCGCGCAGGCTGACCTCGGAGAAGACGGGCTGCACACCGGTGAGGAGCAGGGCGCGGTTGTACCAGGCGGCGAGGTTCGGCGTGGACAGCATGAGATGGCCGCCGGGGCGCAGGATCCGGCGGATCTCGTCGAGCGCGGCATCGGGGTCGACGAGGTGCTCGATCACCTCGCTGAACAGGACGGCGTCGGCGGAGCCCGCCGCGAACGGCAGCCCGCTCGCGGTGAGTTCACCTCGCACCACGTCCGGGATCCGGGCTCTGGCCCGCTTGAGGGCGTCCTGCGACCAGTCGACGCCGACGATGCGGTGGCCCGCGAGGAGCGGCGCCGCGGTGGCCGCCGCCTGCCCGTCGCCGCAGCCGATGTCGACGACCGTGGCGGGGAAGGGCGCGGGTCTGCCGAGGGCGGTGGCGAGCGCGCGGGCCTGGCGGTGGGAGCGCTGTTCGCCGGAGGCGACCGGGGTCGCCGGGTCCTCGTAGAAGTCCCGCAGCCCCGGCGGGGCGGACGTGGTGGTCATGGCGTCGCCTCCTGCGTCGCGTGCAGGTAGTGCTCGAACAGGTCAAGCAGCCGGTCGCCGTCGCCCGGTCCGAGCAGGGCGCGCGACCAGCGCAGCGCGAGGTGCAGCCGGCCCGCCGTGGACGCGGTCGTCACGGTCAGGCCGCGCGGCATGCGCGCGGGGGCCGAGAACCAGACGGCGTGGGCGCGGCCAGCGTCGCCGAAGTCGAGCGGGTAGGGGACGCGGCCGATGTTGCTGAGCAGCGTGGTCGACGTCCAGGGTGCGGCGGCCCTGCGCAGCCCGCGCGTGACCGCGGCGCGCCAGGCGACCGGGGCGAGCGGAGCGGTGAGGAGGGCGGCGCCGTGGCCGAGCTGGGGACGGTCGAGGGCCTTGAGCGCGCGGGTGCGGACCGAGGTGCGGTGCAGCAGGAGCGGAATGCCCGTAGGGGTCAACTCCTGTGGTTCGAAGGTGACTTCGACGAGCCGGGTGCCGTTGCCGATCGGCATGTCCGCGCCCCGGGGCCGGTCGTCCACCGGCATCGTGATGCGCAGGGGGCGCGGGCGCGCGCCGTGCTCCCTGTTCCAGTGCGTGATCATCAGGGCGGTGGCGGCCATGAGCTGGTCGTTGACGGTGTACGGGGCGCCGGCGGGCCGGTGCGGCACGGGCAGGTCCGCGACCAGGAGGCCGTTGCCGGGCGAGAGGGCCGGCGAGGGATCGGGGGTGCCGGGGGCGACGCGGGCGGGCGG
Source organism: Streptomyces sp. NBC_01445 (assembly GCF_035918235.1). NCBI lineage: Bacteria > Bacillati > Actinomycetota > Actinomycetes > Kitasatosporales > Streptomycetaceae > Streptomyces > Streptomyces sp. NBC_01445. The sequence goes on from NZ_CP109485.1 coordinate 6,816,932, forward strand.
GGTCCACGGCGAGGGCCCGCGCAGGGCGGGCCCCGGCGCCCCGGGCGGCGCCCTGTGTGGCGCAGGCGCGCCGGGGGCGTCGTCGTGACCCCCGTAGATCTCGGCCGCCGTCGCGAGAACGCGCAGACAGGCCGGGCCGTCCAGCGCGGTGTGGTTGATGGTGAGGAAGAGGACCGCGGCGCCGTCCTCCCGCTCCCGCACGACCTCCAGGCGGATCGGCGGCGACGCGGTCAGCGGCGGGGCGTGCGTCAGCGCACGCGTCCTCGCGTCCTTGAGTGCGTCCGGCCCCGGCGGCGGGAAGACGACCACGTCCACATCGGGGTCACGGGTCAGCTCCCACTCGTAGCGCCGCCGGTACCAGGGGCCCGCCGCCTCCCGCATCAGGATGCGCGGATGGCGGCGCAGCGCCTCGGCGAACGCGGCCTTCAGGCGTGCGGGGTCCGGAGCGCCCGGCAGGTGGACCTCGATGTGGACGGTCTCCGGCTCCTCGTCCTGGAGACAGTGCCGGGCGACCTCGTCGACCACGGGGAACGGGACGCGCCGCGGCGCGGGCGGGGCCGGAACGCTCATGCTTCGCCTTCCTGCGACGGGCCGGCCACGGTGTCCGGCGGCCTGCGGGTGGTCGCCAGCGCCGCGAACAGGGCGATCAGCGCGAGGAGTTGGGCCACCGGGCCGAACGCGCCCGCGGACGACCGGGACGGCTCCCCGGCACCCACCGCGGCGGCGACCCCCGCGCCCGCCATCGCCAGGAACGCGATCGGGACGAGGAGTGCGTGCCGCCGCCACGCCACGAGCGCGAGCGCCGGGACGAGCAGCGCGAGCGGGCCCGCGATCACCGCGCCGACGAGGGTGAGCGCCACCGTGCCGAGCAGCAGCCCGGGCGGCGGGGCGGGCGGCGTCACATCTGTGGACGTGGCGCGCCGCCGGAACAGGGCGATCCCGGCCAGCGCGAGCACGCCCGCGGCCCCGCCGAACAGCCCGGCCTCGTACGTCCGCGCCGGCTCGTAACTCAGCTTCACGGTGCCGCCGGCGCCCTGGGGAACGAGGAAGCCCTGCTGCCAGCCGTCCAGGCGCAACGGCGTCAGCTCCTTGCCGTCGAGGGTCGCCTTCCAGCCGTCGTTCACGTTCTCGTACGTCGTCAGATAGGTGGCGGGGCCGGAGCCGACGGCCACCTCCTTGCGGTCGCCGAGCCAGTCGCGGACACGCAGATCGCGGTCGGCGGGCGGGGTGGTGGAGGGCGCGTCGGTGCGGGTGAGGGTGGAGTCGGTGAGACGGAGGGGGCCCTTGTTCTGCGGTGTCTCCAGGGTGTGGGTGCCGGCCGGGAGTTCGAGCGACGCGGGGGTTTTCCCGCACAGGGTGACGGTGATCGGGCGGCGCTCCACCAGGTCCCTGACCGATCCCTGCGCGCGCGTCGCGTACCGCGTCCCGTCGACGGTGACCTCGGGTCCCTTGCCGCAGGACAGACTGAACGTGCGGGTCGGGGACGGCTGCGGGGTGCGGTACCGGTCGAGCGCCGGGAGGTACGCCTCGGTCAGCCCCACCGGCAGTTGCAGATCGGCGTCCGCCACCGGGTTGTGGACGGTGAGGGGCGCCGTCGCGGTGACGGTGATGTCCAGTCGGTCCGTGGTGATCGGGTCGAAGCGGGCCACGCCGTTCTCGTCGACACCCGCCACCGCCGCCCCGTCCGGCGAACTGATCTCGATCTTCTCGGGCCGGGTGGACAGGCCGCCCGCGGCGGCGAGTACGACCTCTCCCACCGGCTGCTTGTCCGGCCAGCGCAGATGGATGGTGGGCCGGTCGCCCGCGATCCACGCCGTGGTCAGGTCGCCGTCCGTGAGGTTGCGCGCCGACAGATCGCCGCCGAGCGTGGACGTGGAGTCCGCGGTGGCCGTGATGCGGCGGCGCTGATCGGGCGCCACGTCGTAGAGGAGCTTGTCGAACGCGTCGCCCGGAACGGGCCGCGCGCTCGCCTTGAGGGTGTACGTGCCGCCTTCGGCGGTCGTGAAGCGGCGCCCGAGGTTCGGCTCATCGGTGGTCGCGTGGAAGCTGAACTGCTGGGCGTCCGTGGAGTCCTGGGGCAGCCGAAGGAGCCGGGTCACCTGAACGCCCGGGATGTCGACGCCCGAGAAGCCCGCGCCCGCGAGCCCCGTGTGTCCCGCCTGCGCGTCCAGGATCGTGATCCGCAGCCAACTGCTGTTTCCCTCAGGTGCCTTGACGGTCTGGCGCCTGCCGTTCGCCTGAAGAGTGGAGGTGGCCGAGCCCGCTTCCGTCTGTACGCGGATCCGGGTCGGCGCGGCCCGGACTCCCTCCTGCGGCAGGGGAGTCACCTGGAGCGTGCCGGGCACGGGTGTCTTCGCGGAGAACGCGATCCGCAGCCACTGCCCGTCGGGCGTGCCCGGTGTGCCCTCCGCCCACGCCGTGTCCGGGTCCCCGTCGAACGCGTTCACCGGGTCGTACTGCGGCAGGTGGAACAGCCAGTTCCCGCTCGACGACGCCGTGACCTGCGCGGCGCCGCGCAGCACGGCGGTCGTCTGATGGCGGATCCCCTCGCCCGGCAGGATCTGCCGCGGCTTCGCCCCCGGGTCCTGTGTGCTGCCCGGGGAGTTCCGTTCGGTCGGCGTGTACGTGTACGAGGTGTTGGAGCCGACCAGACCGAAGCGGGTGTCCGCGCGGCGGAGGCCGTCACCGGCCGTGCGCAGCGCGGGCGTGCCGATGCCCGGGTGGTTGTCGCCGGCCAGGACGGTGGGCCGGCCGCGCATCCCGGGGTCGGCGGACAGCGGCAGGAGCGCCTCGGGGCCGCCGCTGACCTCCGCCGTGCCGGAGACCGGCAGCAGGGCTGCCTGCCCGGGGCGCCGAGCGGAGCCGGGTGCGTAGATCTCCACCGCCCGCAGGCGCGGATAGAGCCCCTCGACCTGGAGTGGCGTGCCCTCGGCGATGCGCCCGCCGGTCGTGACGGGCCCGAACCCGGTGACGCGCCGGTACCCGGACTCCTCCAGGGTGCGCTTGACGGTCGCCGTCGGTACGTAGCCCAGCTGGTCGGGGTCGAGGTCGTTGCGGACGACGACGTAGTGCAGGCCCGCCCTGCCCAAATAGTCCTGGAGGCCGGGGACTTCACCTCCGGTGGTCAGGGCCTGCTCGACGGCGTCGAGGGCGCGGCGGTTGCCGGGTGTGCCGAACGGGACGTAGTCGCGCTGCGCCCAGCGCGAGTCGGCGAGGACGTCGAGGGGCTGGTCGATGGGGGAGCCCCAGGTGTAGATGCCGTGCGCGGTGGCGGGCACGACGAGGGCGCGCGAGTCGGGCGAGTTCTTCTTCAGCCAGTGCGCGGTCGTGTCCCAGTACGCGGGCAGGGAGCGGAACGAACCCGGTTGCAGGATCGAGCCGTTGAGGTAGGGCCAGGTGAGTCCCGGCAGGATGAGCACCGCCGCCACGAGCGGCGCGTACCGGCGGTGGCGCAGGGGGCGGGCGCCGCGCGGCTCGGCCGCGACCGCCGTCACATGCATCAGCCCGAAGGCGAGGGCGAGCCCCAGGCCGGTCTGGAACTTGTAGATGTTGCGGAACGGGACCAGGCCGCCGTTCAGCCAGGACTGCACCGTGGAGTGGAAAGGTGCGCCGAGCGCACCGCCGTAGCCCGCGAGCGTGATCAGCGCGACCGTGAGGACCGTCAGGACGAGCCAGCGGCGTTCCGGCAGATCGCGGCGGGCGAGCCCCGCGAACCCGAAGGCCGCCGCGAGCGCCGAGCCGACGACGGTCACGGCCGCCGTCGCCACCGTCCATCCGGCCGGCAGCCAGGCCTCGCCGAAGTGCAGATACGCCACCCAGTTCCCGGCGCCGCGCAGGGACTCGGCGGCCGACATGGTGCTCGTCGTGGTCTGCGAAGTCTCCACGTACGGAAGGAAGTTCTCGCCGTAGACGCCCAGGAGGAGGAGCGGCAGGATCCACCAGGCCGTCGCGAGGATCACCGACGGGGTCCACCACGCGATCAGCTTGCGGCGGCGCGGGCCCGGCGGGCGGGACAGGAGGTAGAGGCCCACCGGGAGGAGGGAGGCGAGCGTGGCCGCCGCGTTCACCCCGCCCATGAACGGGATGAGGAGCGCCGAGCGCGTCGCCGCGACGCGCGCGCTCGTACGGTCGTTCGTGAGCGGCAGCAGCACCCACGGCAGGAACGCGCCCGGCAGGACGGCCGCCGACGTCGAGCCGACGACGATCGTGAACGCCGGCCACAGCGCGTACGCCACCGCGCCGAGCAGCCGGGTGCGCGGGCTGCCGATCTTCAGGCGCTCCGCGAGGCGCAGGGCGCCCCAGAACGCCACGGTCACGATGATCGACAGCCACAGCCGCTCCGCCAGCCACACCGGCAGATGCGTCAGGCGCGCGAGCCCGTAGTAGGGCAGCATCGGGAACGAGTAGCCCACGTACTGGTCGAAGATCCCGCCGAAGCCCGCCCGGTCGTGCCACAGGTCGCCCAGGTCCGTGAGGAACTTCCACGGGTCGAGCGCGACGCCCAGCTTCGTGTCGAACGTCGTGCGCCCGGGCGACACCGCCACGAACAGCACGAACACCGTGGCCCAGAAGGCCAGCAGCCAGCGCCGCGAGCGCGGCCCCCGCCCGTGTCCCGGCCGGGAGGGGGCGGGGCGGGCCGCTGCCGGGGGCGGCGCCTGGACCGTGCTCGTCATGGAGAACACCGCCGGAGGATGAGGAGGAGGTTCCAGGTGGCGAACTCGCGCACCCCCGGCACCTTCGCGACGGTCGCCGCGAGGAACGGCCAGTAGCGGGAGCGCGCGGAGACGACGGTGATGTCGTCACGGGCCCTGACCTGGCGCAGCGTCGGGCCGATGTGATGCGCGAAGAGGTTCTCGCCGAGCGTGTGCTTGGGCGGCCTGCCCGTGCGCCGCTGATAGCGGGCGCCGGCCCGGTCGGCGCCCAGGTAGTGCCAGGGCGCCCACTCGTGACCGCCCCAGGGGGACAGCCAGTTGGTGAACGAGAGATAGACGATCCCGCCGGGCCGCGTCACGCGGACCAGCTCGCTGAGAAATGTCTGCGGGTCATCCACGTGTTCCAGGACGTTCGAGGAGAACGTGACGTCGGCCGCGCCCTCCGCGAGCGGCAGCAGATAGCCGTCCGCGACGACCGCGGGAGCGGACGGCCGCTCGCCCAGCTCCCTTGCGTCGGGCTCGAAGAGGAAGCCGTGTGCGCCGCGCCGCCGGAACTCCCGCGTGAAGTAGCCGGACCCGCCGCCCACATCGACGACGACTTTTCCGCGTACGTCGCCGCAGACCGCCTCGACCTGGTCGGCGGCGTCGCGGGCCAGCAGGGAGTAGCAGGCCTCGGGGTCCTGCTGTTCGCGCAGGAACGCGCGGAACAGGGCGAGCGAGCGGCGCAGCGACGGGTCGGGCGGGGAGGTCCGTTTCGAGTGCGTCATGGCGCGGGGCTCCTCACCGCCTCGGCGGCCACGGCTCTGAACTGCCGCACCGTGTGAGCCCAGCGGAAGGTCGCGGCGCGTTCCTCGGCGGCCTTGCCCATCAGTCTCCGCCGCTGTCCCGACAGGGCCAGCGCGCACCAGGCCGCCGCGAACGACGACTCGCCGCGCGCGAGGAGACCCGTGACGCCGTCCTCCACAGAGTCGCGCAGGCCCGGCACGTCGAAGCCGATCGCCGGGGTCCCGCGCGCGGCGGCCTCCGTGACGACCAGGCCCCAGCCCTCCACGGCGGAGGGGTGCAGCAGCAGCCATGCCTCGCACAGCAGCCGGTTCTTCTCGGCCTCGGAGACATGGCCCCTGAACTCGACGCCGGGGCCCGCGAGTTGTTCGAGCCGTTCTCGCTCGGGCCCGTCGCCGACGATCAGGAGCCGGCCGCCGGTGACCGGCCGCACCCGCTCCCACAGCCGCAGCAGCAGATCGATCCGCTTGTACTCGACGAGCCGGCCCATCGCGAGGAAGAGCGGCTCACGGGAGCGGTCCGCGCGCGGGCCCGGCTCCTCGACACCGTTGTGGACGACACGGATGCGTTCGCGTTCGACGCCGAGCGCCCGCAGCGCGGCCGCCGTCGACGGCGAGACGGCCACCAGCAGACCGCGCCGCTCGGCGCCGGACAGCGCCCAGTGCTCCAGCCGTCGCCCGAGCCGCGCGGCCGGCGCGAGCGGCCCGCCGAAGCGCATGCGCCACAGATCGGTGTGGACGTGGTTGACCAGGCGCAGCGTCGGGCCGCGGTGCCACAGCGGTGCCAGGTACGGCATGCCGTTGCACACCTCCACGAGCAGGTCGCAGTCGCCGACCTGGCGGGCGAAGGCGGAGCGCGCCCGCAGATAGTGGCCGAGGTCGCCGCCCGCCGACACGACGCGGTAGTCGCGGAACGCGGCGGGTCCGCCGCACAGGAGCGTCACCTCGTGCCCCAGGCGGGTGAGCCCGTCGGCCAGCCGGTCGACGAGGAGTTCGGAGCCGCCCGCGGCCGGATTGCCGAGGTCGCGGCGGGCGAGGAAGGCGATCCGGCGCGGCGGTGGGGGAAGCGCCGGGTGGGGACGCGCGTCGCCCGGGTGGGGCGTGCGCAGGGGGGTGGGCACGTGCTGGGGCATGGGTGCTCCAACTCGTCTCGGGGTGCGGAACTGTGTGGGGGGACTTGCGTGGGGCGTTTCAGGAATGCCTTACGGATGCCGTTGGGGATGCCTTTACGGGGCTGGCTCAGGCTGCGGAACGGGGTGCCGGGGCGGCGGTTACGGAGGAGCTGTGCCGGGGCTGTGCGGGGGCGGTGCCTGAACTGTGCGGGGGTGGGGTGGGACAGTTTTCGCCGAGCTGTTCGATGCGGCTACTCACCGAGGTGACAAATTCTCAGCTTTCCGGAGCTGACGTCTCATCACATCGTGGAGGGTTCCAGCACTGTTGGGGACGAATCGGGATTCGACGGCCCCCTCCCGCCCGTACCGCCCCGCCCGCCCCTGCCTCGTACGACGAACACGGCACCCAGTGCCGCGAGCGCCAGGCCGGCCGCACCCGCCGTGAGCGGGAGCGTTGTGCCGAGGAGGTGGAGCCGGCCGCTGTCGTCGTCGGCGAGAGCGACCTGCCGGCGCTGCGTGCCCGGGGTGAACGCGATGCGCTCGCTGTCCAGAAGCACCACCGCGTCCTTCGCCGAACCGGGGGCGCGCAGCGTCTTGCGCGGGCCGATCGCCGCGTAGACGATCCGGCCCGTCTTCTTGTCCACGACCAGCTCGATGCCGTGGTTCGCGTACCACTCCTCGGCCAGGACCTGATTCCGCTTCGGCTGTCCCACGATCGTCCCGGGCACCAGGCGCGACCCGGTCCTCGTGGCGGGGACGGTGCCGGTGAAGCGGTAGCCCTCGTAGCCCTGGACCCTCTTCGTGCCCCGGTAGGAGAGCGTGACCGTCGCGCCGAGCGTGTTGTCCCACCAGCGGTAGGCGCGCCTCTGCACGTCGAAGGGGAACTTGAGGTAGGCCTCGCCCTCGAAGGACGGCTGTTCGCCGCAGCAGTGCACGGGTGCGTTGGTCCTGCGGTCGGTGACCCAGCGCTCCAGGGTCCACTGGAGCGCGTCGTGCGGGTCGGCCGCGGGCAGCGACGCGTCGGTGTCGACGGACGTGGACACGTCCCACACCGCCCGGCCGCTCTTCTCGGACGCGGCCACATCGCCGCGCACCTGGCGCGTGACGGTGATCCTCTTGCCGCGCACGGTCTTCACCGCGCCGGTGTCGAAATAGCTTCCGGTTCCGGTGAACACGGTCGTCGTGTCGACGTCGACGGGGGTGCGTTCGGCGCGCGGCTCGACGTACCACGCGAACAGCGGGGCCAGGGCGAGCAGGAACGCGCCGAGACCCAGTGTGAGCAGGGAGAAAGGTGAAGCTGTACGACGCATCCGGCACTCCTGGGGTGGGGGAGGGAGGTCTGGTGCGGGCGCAACGCGGCTTTGGGCCGGGAACCGTAGGCGCACCCTTGACGGAGTGTCAATGCATTGCAGACACTGGGCACTTGCCGGAACGGGGCCCGGCAGGGGACTACGCAACGGGTGGGGATTCGACCTCCGAACGAGAGGCTGACCCTGCGATGAACCGACTGCTCGCCGCCGCCCTGACCGTCGCGGCAGGCGCCGTGCTCGCCCTCGGCGCCTCCCTGGGCGTCATGGCCCTTCTGAACGCCACCCCGGACCAGCCGAACGTGCCGCTCGTGACGTACGAGACAGCCGGCCGGGAGCGTTGAGGGTGCCCCCCGTTCCGTCCGTCGGCCCCGCGACCCACAGCGCCGTGCGGCCCGAGCGATCGGCCTGGCGCGATGTGCCCCGGCTCCAGGTGAAACGGTTCGCCGGGCTCGCCATGGCCGAGGCGCCCGCCCTCGCGGAGGACATCCTGCGGGAGATCCGCCGCGAATACCCCCACTTACCCCTCGTGCTCGACGAGTCCGGCGAGCCCATGGCGCTCGTCGGCATCCGCAGAGCCATCGAGGGCTTCGTGCAGCTCCAGCTCGCCGACGCGGAGGACCGGCCGCGCTCCCACCCGGCCGTCTTCCAGGAGTTCGGCCGCGGCCAGAGCCTGCACGGCCGCAGCCTCGACTCCCTCCAGGCCATGTACCGGCTCGGCGTCCGCCTGGCCTGGCGCCGCCTCGCCGAACTCGGCCAGCGGGCCCTCATCCCGCCGCCCGCCATGTACGAACTCGCCGAGTCGGGATTCGAGTACCTCGACGGACTCGTCGACCAGTCCGTACGCGGCTACGCCGAGGCCGCCGCCCGGCAGGCCGGCGAACGCCTGCGCCTCCAGCGCAAACTCATCGACCTGCTCCTCACCGAGCAGACCGAACACCTCGACCACAGAGAACGCGGCGCCGCCGCCCCGCCCGACCCCGCGCGGGCCCTTGCCGAACGGGCCTCCCGGATCGGCTGGCCCCTGCCCGGCCGGGTCTCCGTGGGAGTGCTCCTGCGCCCCGCGCGCGAGGCGGTCGCGCCCGCCGTCGGCCAGGGCGTGCTCCTCGACATGGAGACCGAGCAGCCCCGCATGGTCGTGCCCGACCCCGACGCGGCGGGCCGCCCCGAACTCCTGCGCCGCGCCATGGCCGGCTGGTCGGGCGCGATCGGCCCGCCGGTGCCGCTGTCGGACGCGGCGAAGTCCCTGCGCTGGGCCGAGGCAGCTGTCCGGCTCGTGGAGCGCGGGCTGCTCCCGGCGGGCGAGGTGCTGCACTGCACCGAACACACCCAGGCCCTCGTGCTCCTCCAGCCCGAGGAACTCATCGACGACCTGTCGCGCCGCGCGCTCGCGCCCCTCGCCCACTGCGGCCCCACCCATGCCCGCCGCATGGCCGACACCCTCCTCGCCTGGCTGGAGACACGCGGCGGCGCACCCGAGGTGGCCGCCCGCCTCGGCGTCCACCCGCAGACCGTCCGCTACCGGCTGCGCCAGATCCGCGAGCTGTGGGGCGACGAGATCGACGACCCGGACCGCCGTTTCGAGCTGGAACTGGTGTTGCGCGCACGGCGGTTGAGGGATCTGCCCGGCGGACCGTGACCGGTCCGGCAGCCCCTCGGCTGCCGGCGGGCCTGCCGCACCCCGCGGTCGATCGCCCATGGGTCCGACCCCGGGCCCAGGTGCCCGAGCTTGTCGGGGTTGATCACCAAGTGGATCATCTGGATCTGCGCGTCGAGCACGCGATCACGTCGATCACGCGAGCGCGTCGAGCACGTCGAGCACGTCGAGCGTGACGGTGTTGAGGACCCTGCCGCCCCGGTCGCGCGGGATCGCGCCCGGCTGACGTTCATCTCATGCGGCTCGGACGTCACGTCGATCAGGAACATCACGGAGAAAACAGCACATCAGGCCCTCGCGGCTGTGACACGCGTACGGGGCATGTGAGCGCCGTCACAAGGCTGCGAACCGGCGAGTGGGGCGCCCCCGGACCCATTGCCCCCTCAACGCGGCTGTGAGTAGCCTATGTTCGCGATACCGACCGACTGTTGAAATTTCGAACATAGAGAGGGGGCCGGCCGTGGGGCGTCTCGTACCCGCCGTGACCCGGGCTCTCGACATACTCGAGCTGTTCCTGGACGGGGACGGCACCCTGTCCGCCCCGGACATCGTCCGCAAGCTCCAGCTGCCGCGCACCACCGTGCACGAGCTGGTCACGACGCTGACCGCCCGCTCCTACCTCGTGACCGTCCCGGGCGAGCCCGGCCGCTACCGCCTGGGCGTGCGCCCCTACCAGCTCGGCAGCCGGTACGCGGAGCAGCTCGACCTCGCCGCCGAGGGCCAGCAGGTGGCCCGCGAGGTCGCCGAGACCTGCGACGAGACCGTGCACGTGGCGATCCTCGAGGGCACCGACGTCATCTACATCGCGAAGGTCGACAGTACCCACGCCGTGCGGATGGTCTCCGCCGCGGGGCGCCGGCTGCCCGCGCACTGCACCTCCGTCGGCAAGATGCTCCTCGCCTCGCTGCCGCAGCCCGAGCTGGCGGTCCGCGTTCCCGACGACGCCGAGCTGATGGCGATGACGGAGAACAGCATCACCGACCCGGCCGTCCTGCGCGAGGCCCTCGCCGGTATCCGGGAGCGCGGTGTCGCCGTCGAGAGCCGCGAGTCCAATCCGGACGTCAGCTGCGTCGCCGCCCCCGTGCGTGACCGCTCCGGACGGGTCGTCGCCGCTCTCTCGGTGTCGGTGCCGATGATCCGCTGGAGCGAGTCGCGCGAGGACGAGCTGGCGCAGCTCGCCGTGAAGGGCGCCGCCGACCTGTCGGCGCGGCTCGGGTACCGGGGGGCCGGCCGATGAGGCCCGAGGTGGCCGTCCGCGCGGAGGCCACGCTCGGGGAGGGGCCCACCTGGGACGCGGAGGCCGGCCGAATGATCTGGGTCGACATCCTCGGCAGCCGGGTTTACACGTACGAACCCGCGACCGGCCGCCGCACGGTCATGGCCACCGAGCAGCACGTGGGCGCCGCCAAACCGCGGGCCGGCGGCGCGGGACTCGTCGTCAACCTCCGTGACGGCATCGGCCTGTACGGGCCCGGCGGGAAGGACTTCCGCTGGCTGCACCGGGACCCCGTGCCGGGCCGGCGCGGCAACGACGCCGCCGTCGCCCCCGACGGCTCGCTCTGGGCGGGCAGCATGGCGTACGACGAGACGCCGGGCGGCGGCAACCTCCTGCGGATCGCGCCCGACGGGACCACCACCGAGATCCTCGGCGACGTCACGGTCAGCAACGGCACCGGCTGGAGCCCCGACGGCACGCTCATGTACTACGTCGACACCCCGACGCGGCGCATCGATGTATTCGATGTGGACGGTCAACAGGTCGTGCGCCGACGGGAGTTCACGGTCGTCGAGGAAGGGGCGGGCCACCCCGACGGGCTCACCGTCGACGCCGACGGCTGTGTGTGGGTCGCCCTCTGGGACGGCTCGGCGCTGCGACGCTACACCCCGTCCGGCGCGCTCGACCGTGTCGTGGAGCTGCCGGTGAAGCGCCCCACTGCCTGCGCTTTCGGCGGCGCGGACCTCACCGACCTGTACGTCACGTCGGCACGCGTCGGCCTCGACGCCCCGTCCCCGTACGCCGGTTCACTGCTCGTCCTGCGCGACATGGGCCGCGGTCTGGCGCAACCCGCGTTCGAGGGCTGAGCCCGGAGCGAGCGTTTCGAAGGTGCGGGACCCCCACGCGGGTGGGGGTCCCGCACCTTTGTGTTGCGCAACCCATTGACGTCGCCGCGTCCCGAACTTACGGTCCCGTTCGAAGTTACGAGCATCATTCGATATATCGAACAGTAAGGGCAGGGAATGGGACGACCTGGCCTGAACCGCAGGCAACTCCTGGCCGGAATCGGCGGGTTGACGGTGGCGGGCAGCTTCGGATTTGCCGCGCTGGGCACGGGGGCCGACGCGCTCGCCTCCAGCGCGAGCACACGCGTGCGCTACTGGAACCTCTTCAGCGGCGGCGACGGCTACAACATGATCGCGATGCTGGACGCGTTCCGTAAGGAGCACCCCGGCATCGACGTGAAGGACTCGACCCTCCAGTGGGGAAGCCCCTTCTACACCAAGCTCGCCATGGCCGCGGCGGGCAACCGCGCACCGGACCTCGGCGTGATGCACCTCGGCCGGGTCACCGGGTTCTCGCCCGGCCGCCTCCTGGACCCGTGGGACGTCGGCCTGCTCGCCAAGTACGGCGTGAAGGAAGCCGACTTCAACCCCGCGCTGTGGAAGCGCGCCGTCATCGACGGCAAGCTCTACGCCCTCCCGCTCGACATCCACGTCCAGCTCTGCTTCTACCGCAAGGACGTCCTGAAGAAGACGGGCCTGATCGGCGACGACGGCAGGCTCGTCCCGGTCACGTCCACCGACGGGTGGTTCGACATGCTGAAGGAGGCCAAGAAGGCCACCCGGAAGGGGCTTCAGACCATCGGCCTGTGGGTCAACGACCAGAACTTCCAGTGGTGGTTCTTCGTCGCCTTCTACACCCAGCTCGGCGGCACCTGGTTCAACGCCGACAACACCGAGGTCACCTTCGACACCGACAAGGCCACCCAGGTCCTGGAGTTCCTGCGTCAGCACGTCGCCGACGGGTACGCCAACCCGGGCATGGGGTCCGTCGGCGCCGAACAGTTCGTCAACGGCACCCCCTTCACCTGGGAGGGCAACTGGTCCGTGCCGGTCTTCTCCGGCGCGAAGCTGGAGTACGGCGCGACCCCGCTGCCGCCCGTCTTCGGCAAGCAGGCCACCCACGCCGAGTCGCACTCCTTCGTACTGCCGCACCAGGCCGGCCGCGGCGGCGCCACCAACGAGGGCGCGCACCAACTCGCCGCGTACGTCGTCAAGCACGCCCGGCAGTGGGCGGCCGGCGGCCACATCCCCGCGTACACGCCGACCCTGTCCACGGCCGCGTACAAGAAGCTGAGCCCGCAGAACGAATACGTCTCCGCGATGGACCACCAGGCGAACGAGCCGAAGGTGTGGTTCGCCGGGTCCACCGGCATCCTCGCCCAGCGCGTCGGCCCGATCGTCGTCTCCTCGACTCTGGGCTCGGCCAGGCCTCAGGCCGTCGCCCGCCGCATGAAGGGCGCGCTCACCCAGCTCCTGGCCATGAAGAACCCCATGGACGGCAAGACCGCAGCGCAAGGAGGTGCGGCCGCATGACGACCAGCGCCGAGACCGTCATCGCACCGCCGCGCGCGCAGGCCGCCGCGGCGGGCGCCGCCACCGTCGGCAGGAAGCAGGGCTTCCAGCACGGCGGCTGGTTCGTCGCCCCGTTCCTCGCACTGTTCGCGCTCTTCGTGATCTGGCCGCTGCTGCGCGGCATCTACCTCAGTTTCACGGACGCCAACATCTCCGGCGACAGCGCGGGCTTCATCGGCTTCGACAACTACCGCGAGGCCCTCCATGACCCGCTGATGTGGGACTCGCTCGGCCACAGCGCCTTCTTCACGCTGCTCGTCGTGCCCTGCATCACCGTCCTCGCCTTCCTGCTCGCGATGCTGGCCCACCACATAGAGCGCGGCACATGGCTGTGGCGGCTGTGCTTCTTCCTGCCGTTCCTGCTGCCCTCCACCGTCGCGGGTAACCTGTGGCAGTGGCTGTTCAACCCCGGTACGGGCATGGTCAACCACGTCTTCGGCATCGACACCCCCTGGCTGACCGACAAGTCGTACGCGATGCTCGCCGTCGTCATCACGACCCTGTGGTGGACGGTCGGCTTCAGCTTCCTGCTCTACCTCGCCGCGCTCCAGGGCATCCCCGGGCACCTCTACGAGGCCGCGAAGCTGGACGGCGCGAACGCCTGGCACCGCATGGTCCACATCACCCTGCCGATGCTGCGCAACATCACGGGCCTCGTCATCGCCCTGCAGATCCTCGCCTCGCTCCAGGTCTTCGACCAGGCCGTCGTGATGCAGGACTTCGGGCCGGGGCCGGAGGAATCGACGCGCACCTTCGTGCAGTTCACCCTCGAACAGGGCTTCACCAGCTACCGCGTGGGCTACGCCTCCGCCATCTCCATCATCTTCTTCGTGATCATCGCGGCCGTCGCCCTCGCGCGGATGTGGCTGCTGCGCAACCGTGAGGAGGGCGCGCGATGACCACCGACGCCGCGCTGATACGCATCAAGACCCGTACGCGCAAGGCCTGGACGCCGAGCCAGATCGTGCTCACGCTCCTCGGCGTCGCCGTCTCCGCCGTCTTCCTGGCGCCGCTCGCCTGGGCCCTGTTCACCTCGCTGAAGTCGGAGACCGAGGCCGTCGAGGTGCCGCCGCACTGGCTGCCGAAGGAGTGGACCGGCCAGGCATGGAAGGCGCTCTTCCAGACCGGCAACATCACCGACTGGTTCGTCAACTCCCTTGTGGTGTCGGTCTGTGTGACCGCGATCGTGCTGACGGTGAGCGCGCTCGCCGGCTACGGATTCGCCCGCACCGAGTTCCGCGGCAAGAACGTCCTGATGGGCGTCGTCATGGCCGGACTCATGGTCTCCCCGGCGGTCCTCGGCGTGCCCCTGTTCACCACGGTCCAGCAGATGGGGATGGTCGACACGTACTGGGGCATGATCCTGCCGCAGTGCGCGCCGGCCGCGATGGTCTACATCCTCTACAAGTTCTTCCAGGGCATCCCCAAGGAACTGGAGGAGGCCGCGTTCATCGACGGCGCCGGACGCTGGCGGGTCTTCTTCACCATCGTCGTGCCGCTCGCCCGCCCCTCGCTCGCGGCGGTGGGCATCTTCACCTTCATCGCGTCGTGGAACAACTTCCTGTGGCCGTACATGGTCACCAACAACCCCGACCTGATGACCATGCCGAACGGCATCGCGACCGTCATGAACTCGTACGGCATCCAGTGGGCCCAGCTGATGGCCGGCGGTCTGATGGCGGGCCTGCCCCTGATCGTCGTCTTCGTCTTCTTCCAGCGCCAGATCGTCAGCGGCGTGGCCCACACGGGATTGGCGGGACAGTGACCGTACGCGCAGTGGGCAGACCCCTGGCAGCCGTGGCGGCCGCCGCCCTTCTCGCCCTGCTGCCCACGATGGCGCAGGCCGACGCCGCCTATCCGGACCCGCAGGCGATCACCGGCCAGCAGATCGTCCACGACCCGACGGTCATCAAGCTCAAGTCCGGCCAGTACGTGGCCTATTCGACCGGCGGCGTCATCGGAGCCCGCCTCTCGAAGGACCGCGTCCACTGGACCGACGAGGGCAACGCCTTCGCCGCGCCGCCGAGTTGGTGGTACGAGTACAACGACACCGGCGACCCGTGGGCTCCCGACATCTCCTACCGCGACGGCACGTACTGGCTCTACTACGCGGTCTCGTCCTGGGGCACGAACCACTCGGCGATCGGCGTCGCCACCTCCGCATCGGGTCTCCCAGGTACGTGGACGGACCACGGCAAGGTGTTCAGCTCCGGGACCACCGACACCTGGAACGCCATCGACCCGGCGATCGTCCGGGCCGACGGGAAACTGTGGATGAGCTTCGGCTCATACTGGTCCGGCATCCGCATGGTCGAGCTGAACCCGCGGACCGGCAAGGCGATCGAGGGCGCGACCGTCCACCACCTGGCGACCCGCCCCGACGCCCCGTACGCGGTCGAGGGCCCGGCCGTCGTCCACCACGGCCGCTACTACTACCTTTTCGCCTCGTACGACGCGTGCTGCTCCGGCGTGAACTCCACGTACAAGATCCGGGTCGGCCGCTCGACCTCGGTCACGGGCCCGTACGCGGACGAGGACGGCACCCCGCTCCTGGCCGGCGGCGGCACGCTGCTCCTCGCCGGGCACGGCCGGTTCGTCGGCACGGGGGGCGAGTCCGTCTTCCGCGACAAGGGGCGTGACGTACTCGCGTACCACTACTACGACGCCGGCGACTCCGGCACCCCCAAGCTCGGCCTCAACGAGCTGAGCTGGGGCAAGGACGGCTGGCCGGCTGTCCGCTGACTCGATCAACGTACGTAATCCCGAACCCTGAGGGAGACATGACCCGCACCGCACGCTTCGCCCTCGACCCCGCCTTCACGGTCGGCACGGTCGACCCCCGGCTCTTCGGCTCCTTCGTGGAGCACCTGGGCCGCTGTGTCTACACCGGCATCTTCGAGCCGGACCACCCCACCGCCGATGAGGCGGGCCTGCGCCAGGACGTCCTGGAACTGGTCCGCGAACTCGGCGTCACCGCCATCCGCTATCCCGGTGGCAACTTCGTCTCCGGCTACAAGTGGGAGGACTCGGTCGGCCCCGCCGAGGAGCGCCCGCGCCGTCTCGACCTGGCCTGGCGCACGACGGAGTCGAACCGCTTCGGCCTGTCCGAGTACATCGCGTTCCTGAAGAAGGTCGGCCCGCAGGCCGAACCGATGATGGCGGTGAACCTCGGCACGCGCGGCGTCGCGGAGGCCATCGAACTCCAGGAGTACGCCAACCACCCGGCGGGCACGGAGCTGTCGGACCGCCGCATCGCCCACGGCGACAAGGACCCCTTCGGCATCAGGCTCTGGTGCCTGGGCAACGAGATGGACGGACCGTGGCAGACCGGCCACAAGACGGCCGAGGAGTACGGGCGGCTCGCCGCCGAGACGGCGCGTGCGATGCGCCAGATCGACAAGGACGTCGAGCTGGTCGCCTGCGGCAGCTCGGGCCAGGGCATGGACACGTTCGCCGAGTGGGAGGCGAAGGTCCTGCAGGAGACCTACGACCTGGTCGACTACATCTCGCTCCACGCGTACTACGAAGAGCACGACGGCGACCGGGACTCCTTCCTCGCGTCGGCGGTGGACATGGAGTCGTTCATCGAGAACGTCGTCGCAACGTGCGATCACGTGGGCGCGCGCCTCAAGTCGAAGAAGAAGATCAACCTCTCTTTCGACGAGTGGAACGTCTGGTACATGTCGCGCACGGACGCCGAGGTCTCCGCCCTCGACTGGCCTCAGGCCCCCCGCCTCCTGGAGGACGTCTACTCGGTCACCGACGCGGTCGTCTTCGGTTCGCTCCTGATCGCCCTGCTCCGCCACGCGGACCGCGTCACGGTGGCCTGCCTGGCCCAACTCGTCAACGTCATCGCCCCGATCATGACCGAGCCCGGCGGCCCGGCCTGGCGCCAGACGACGTTCTTCCCGTTCGCGGCGGCGTCGCGGTACGGGCGCGGCGAGGTCCTCGACGTACGCATGTCAGGACCGACGTACGACACGAAGCGCCACGGCACCGCGGACCTGCTGCACGCTACGGCGGTCCGCGCGGAGGACGGCACGGTCACTGTGTTCGCGGTCAACCGCAGTCAGACGGAGTCCCTGCCGCTCGAAGTGGCGATGCATGGGCTGGAGCTGGGTGAGGTCGTCGAACACTCGGTGCTTGCCGACGCCGACCCGGACGCCCGCAACACGCTCGCGGAGCCGGAGCGCGTCGCGCCGCACGCGGGTACGGGCACGAGGCTTGAGGACGGCACGCTCAAGGCGACCCTTGAGCCGCTGTCGTGGAATGTGATCCGGCTCGGCTGATCCACGGCGTCGGCCACTGAGCGGCCTGAGGGGATGTCGCCCTCCGGCCGCTCAGTGCCACTCAGGGGGTGGTCACACGCCAGGCGACGGAACCGCCCGCACCTCCACTCCGCCCGCCGCGCTCCCGAGGAGCTTCAGCTGTACGTCTCCCGGGCCCGCCGGGGTCGTGCCGTCGGCGAGGACGGCCAGGGCGAGGGTGTTGGCGCCGCGGGTGCGCAGGATGCCGTTCGGGACGGCGAACGTGTGCTGGGGGCCCACGTCGTTGATGTACTGGCCCATGTTCCAGCCGTTGACGTAGAGCTGGACGCGGTAGGCGTGGGCCGCGTCGTCCGTGAACGTGAGGCCGATCGAGGCGTCCACGTCGTGGTCGACGGCGAGCCGGAACGTGGTGCGGTACCAGGAGATCCCCTGCCGTGCCGGGCCGTCGACCGGGAACGTGGCCCGCTCCCAGCCGCCGTCCGCGTCGAGATCGAGCCCCGGCAGGTGCCAGCCGTGCCGCTCCCCGTACAGGCCGCCCGTGTTGAGCGGTCCGCGCACCGGGTCCGTGCCCGAAGCGCCCTGGATGCGCCAGGCCACGGCCGGATCCGCGCCCGTGAACGCCACCCCGGTCAGGCCGCGCGCCGACTTGTGCGAGTCCCGGGCGCCGCCGTCCTCGTCGTGCTGCATGCGGCGGACGAGGACCGAGAGGACATGGCCGCCGGCGGTGCGCAGGTCGGCGGGCAGGGCGAAGGCCGCCGTCGCCGTCCACGTGCCCTGGGTGGACTGGGCCGACGTCGGCACCGGCATCCGGTGCGTGCCGAGGGGGCGGCCGTCGAGCCACGCCATCAGCAGGCCCTGGGTGCCGGTGGAGTACGCCAGGTTCACCGACTCGGCACCGCTCGCGTCGTCGAACGAACCCCGGTACCAGACGTCGCCGTAGTGGAAGCCGTAGTCATCGGCGAACAGGACGGGCCGGCCCGCGGGCACGGGCGTCGTCGAGTACGACGTCGCCTTGTCGGCGACGGTCCAGTCCGTGTCGTTGAAGTCCTGCTCCGACTCCGGGTTTTCGGGCCGTTGCCGCCAGTGTGTGAGCGCGGGCAGCTGTACCTCCGGAACGCCCGGGAGTGCCCGCTCGGCGGCGAAGCTGCCGGAAGGTGTGGTGCGCACATGGACCGGGCCGTTGTTCCAGGTGATCCGCTGCACGCCGCGCGGCGCCCAGACCTCCAGGTCGGCGTCCTCGATCGTGTCGCCCGTCAGGTGGAGGGTGGCGCCGTCGAGTCCGGCCCGGCGCAGCAGCGCGGGACCGCGGACGAGGACCGGGCCCGAAGGGGTGTCGTAGCGCCAGAGCCGCGCTGATGTCTCGTCGTCCGCGAACAGGACGAGGAGCGTGCCGCCCACCAGTACCCTCACCAGGCCGCCCAGGTGGGTGGAGATACGCAGGATTCCGTCCTCGTACGTAGCGGTTGCCGGCCCGTCGAGGACCGTGACCTCCGGCTCCTCCTCGTACGCGAAGGCCGCCTCGGCCGGCTCTCCCGGCCGGCCCGCGAACACCGCGACGTCCCGGCGCCCCGCGCTCAGCTGGATCATCGGCTGGACCGTCGAGTACGCCAACTCCCGTTGCCCCAGAGCGGTATCGGCCAGAACGAGCTTCGCGTCCTTCGCGCCGACCGTGACCTCCGAGTTCACCGAGCCCAGTGGCAGCGTCGATGTGATGGACGCCGACGTGTCGTTGCGCAGGACGTAGACGTGCGCGCCCGTGTCGGGATTCGTCAGGTGGTAGACCTTCAGGGCTGGGTCGGCGGCCGCCGTGTCCTGCGCCCGGTCCAGCTTCGCCAGGTCCGGCACGGAACGGAGCAGTTGGCCGATCTGGTGCATGGGCGTCAGCTTGGACGTGACATTGCGCGCCTCGTCGAGGGCCGCCCCGTAGTCGTACGACGTGTAGACGACCGGCGCGGGGAGCCAGCCCCAGCTGGTGCCGCCGAACGTCATGTAGACGTTGTGGATCTTTATGCCGTTGGCGAGGTTGGTGAGGTAGAAGCGCCGCTCGTACGCCGCGTCGCGGGTGCGCCGCGACTCCTCGTATCCCTTGCCGGCGAACACGGCGCCGCCCCACGGGTCGAACCAGCCGCCCCCGAACTCGGCCATCAGACCTGGGGTGTCGGGGCTCGCCGTCGACCCGCCCTTGGCGCCGCCCACGCCGAAGTAGCCCCAGTCCGGCGGGTTGCCCGACGGCGACGGGTAGCCGTCGAATCCGTAGAGGTAGCGCCCGGACTCGTCACCCGTGCTGAACGAGCCCGGAGCCCAGTAGCCGTTGCGGCCCTTGTCGTTGTGGAACAGCGGAACGTCGATACCGTCGGCGCGGACCTTCGCGTACAGGTGCGCCATATAGTCCTTGCCGGCCGGGCTGGTCACGTTCGAGGCGTACTCGTTCTCCAGCTCGTAGAGGACGACCGTGCCCTTGCCGCGCGTGTACTGGTACCGGGCGATGATCTCGTTCACGGCCGTCAAGTACTCGTCCACGTACGCCAGATAGGTGGGATCCGAGGTACGGGCCGTGCCCTTGGTGGCCGTCAGCCAGCCGGGGAATCCGCCCGCGTCGACCTCCGCGTTGATGTACGGGCCGGGGCGCGCGATGACGTACAGACCCTCCTCGGCGGCCGTCTCCAGGAAGCGGCCGAGGTCGCGCACGCCCGTGAAGTCGTAGAGGCCGGGGGCTGGGGAGTGGAAGTTCCACGCGACGTAGATGCTGATGGCGTTGTAGCCGTGCGCGCGCAGCTTCTGCAGCACGTCCCGCCACAGCGACGGGCTCGGCAGCCGGAACGGGTGCACCTCGCCCGACCACAGGACGACCCGGCTGCCGTCCACGAGCAGCGAGTACTTGTCGAAGGTGACGGTGTGCGTCTGCCCGTCGGCCTCGGGTACGGGGGCGGGGGCGGACGTGTCGTCGGGAGTGGCTGCGCCGGCCGTCGGCAGCGGCAGGGCGAGGCTCGCCGCGGTGGTGGCGGTGAGCGCCGTGAACGTGCGTCTGCTGAGCTTCAACTGACGTCTCCATAGGGCTTGGTGAAGCAATTGCGAAGGGGGAGGAACGACACCGGCCTCGCCCGTGGTCGTCACGGGCGAGGCCGGGGGATGTGGGCGGGGTCGGTCAGGCGCTGAACGAGTGCACTGTCGTCGTCCGGTACGTCTCGCCCGGGCGCAGCACCGTCGACGGGAACGCCGGATGGTTCGGCGAGTCCGGGAAGTGCTGCGTCTCCAGGCACAGGCCGTCGCCCTGCCGGTAGGTGCGCCCGGAGGGGCCGGTGAGCGTGCCGTCGAGGAAGTTGCCCGAGTAGAACTGGACGCCCGGCTGATCCGTGGCGATCTCCAGAGTGCGGCCGGAGGACGGGTCGCGCAGTGTCGCGAAGTGCACCGGCCGCGCCGTGATCCCCTTGTCGAGGACCCAGTTGTGGTCGAAGCCCTTGGCCGTGACCAGCTGCGGGTGCGCGGTGCGAATGTCGCGGCCGATCGGCTTCGCGGAACGGAAGTCGAACGGGGTGCCCGCGACCCTCGCCCGCTCACCGGTCGGGATGAGGCCCGAATCGGTGGGCGTGTAACGGGAGGCGGCGAGGGTGAGTTCGTGGTCGTAGATGCCGCCGCTGCCCTCGCCCGCGAGGTTGTAGTACGTGTGGTTCGTCAGGTTCACGACGGTCGCCTTGTTCGTCGTCGCCTCGTAGTCGATGCGCCAGTCGCCGCTCGCCCCGAGGGTGTAGGTGACCGTTACCTTGAGCGTGCCTGGGTAGCCCATCTCGCCGTCGACCGACGTGTAGTGCAGCTTCAGGCCGACGTCGGAGCCGGAGTTGAAGTCTTCCACGTCCCACACCCGCGTGTTGAAGCCCTTCGCCCCGCCGTGCAGGGAGTTGGCCCCGTCGTTCACGGAGAGCTGATACGTCGTGCCGTCGAGGGCGAACCGGCCGTTCGCGATGCGGTTGCCGTAGCGGCCGATCGTGGCACCGAAGAACGTGGTGCCGGCGACGTAGTCCTCGATGGTGTCGTAGCCGAGGGAGACGTTCACGTACCGGCCGTGGCGGTCCGGTATCTCCAGGGACTGGACGATGCCGCCGTAGGAGAGGACCTTCAGGCGGGTGCCGCCGTTCTCCAGGGACCAGCGGTAGATCCTCGTGCCGTCGGCGAGCTTGCCGAAGAGCTCCTTCACGGGCCTCCTGCTTCCCGAGGTGGAGCCTGAGGCGTGGGCTGTTCCGCCCAGCGCGGTGGCTGCTGCACCGGCAGCGGCGCCCGATGCGAGGAGAGTGCGTCTGCTCAGTTCCATGTGCGGCTCCCTCAAAGGGTGGGCCCCGCCGGGCTTCGGCCGACGGGGTGAGCTGACTTACGAACCGACCTTGCGCTTGTTCCACACGTCGAAGCCGACCGCCGCGAGCAGGACCAGGCCCTTGATGACCTGCTGCCAGTCGGTGCCGACGCCGACGAGGTTCATGCCGTTGTTCAGGACGCCGAGGACCGTGCCGCCGATGATCGCGCCGAGCACCGTGCCGACACCGCCGCTCATCGACGCGCCGCCGATGAACGAGGCGGCGATGGCCTCGAGTTCGAAGTTGACGCCCGCCTTCGGCGACGCGGCGTTGAAGCGGGCCGCGAAGACCAGGCCCGCGAGCGCCGCCAGCATCCCCATGTTGAGGAAGACCGCGAAGGTGACCTTCTTGTCCCGGACGCCGGAGAGCTTCGCCGCCGGCAGGTTGCCGCCGATCGCGTAGACATGGCGGCCGATCACCGCGTTGCGCATCACATAGCCGAAGGCGACGAGGAGCACGGCCAGGACGATCAGCACCACGGGCGCGCCCTTGTAGCTGGCGAGCAGCAGGGTGAAGACGAGGACGGCGGCGACCAGCGCGGTGAGCTTCAGCGCGAACAGCTTCGCGGGCAGCACGTCGAGCGCGTACTCCTGCTGGCGCTTGCGGTCGCGCACCTCCTGCCACACGACGAGGGCGATGAGGCCGAGGCCGAGGAGCAGGGTGAGGTTGTGGTAGTTGGTGTCGGGGCCGACCTCGGGCAGGAAGCCGTTGGCCACCTTCTGCAGCCCTTCGGGGAACGGGCCGAGCGTCTGCCCCTTGAGGAAGATCTCCGTCAGTCCGCGGAAGAGCAGCATGCCCGCCAGGGTCACGATGAACGACGGTATGCCGAGGTAGGCGATGAAGAAGCCCTGCATGGCCCCCGCGACCGCGCCGACGGCGAGGACCGCGATCGCGGCCACCGGCCACGACCAGTGGTGCGTGACCATGAGCACCGCGGCGAGTGCCCCCGTGAACGCGGTGATGGAGCCGACCGACAGGTCGATGTGGCCCGCGATGATGACGATCATCATGCCGATCGCCAGGATCAGGATGTAGCTGTTCTGCAGCACCAGGTTCGAGACGTTGCGCGGCAGCAGCAGGTCGCCGCCCGTCCAGACCTCGAAAAGGATCACGATCAGGCCGAGGGCGAAGAGCATCCCGTACTGCCGCATGTTGCGGCGCATGCCGTCGATGATCAGCCGGCCGAGGCCGGTCGTGTGCCCGTTGTCTCCGGATTCCTTCGGGGCCTCGGCGCCGGCCGGCGACCCGGCCTTCAGGTTCGTGCTCATCGGGTCCTACCTCTTGTCCTTGGTCATGTGCCGCATCAGCACTTCCTGGGTGGCCTCCGCTCGCGGGACCTCACCGGTGAGCCGTCCGGCCGACATCGTGTAGATCCGGTCGCACATGCCGAGCAGCTCGGGCAGTTCGGAGGAGATGAAGACAACGGCCTTGCCCTCGGCGGCCAGTTGGTCGATCACCGTGTAGATCTCGTACTTCGCGCCCACGTCGATGCCGCGGGTCGGCTCGTCGAGGATCAGCACATCGGGCCCCGCGAAGATCCACTTGCTGAGGACGACCTTCTGCTGGTTGCCGCCGGAGAGCCGGCCCACGGGTTCGGAGACGTTGGGCGCCTTGATGTTCATGGACTTCCGGAAGCCCTCGGAGACCTTCCGCTCCTCGTGCTCGTCGACGACCCCGCGCCGGGCGACCTTGCGCAGCGCGCTCAGCGAGATGTTGCGGTTGATGGAGTCGATGAGGTTGAGGCCGTAGTGCTTGCGGTCCTCGGTGACGTACGCGATGCCGTGCCCGACCGCCTCGGGGACGGTGCGGGTGCGGATCTCGGTACCGTCCTTGAGGACACTGCCGCCCGCGTACTTTCCGTAGGCCCGGCCGAACACGCTCATCGCGAGTTCCGTGCGGCCCGCGCCCATCAGTCCCGCGATGCCGACGATCTCCCCGCGGCGCACGTTCAGGGACACCGAGTCGACGACTTTGCGCTGCTGGTCGATGGGGTGGAAGACGGTCCAGTCGCGGATCTCGAGGGCCGGCGCCGCGGTGAGGTCCTGCGGGTGCGGGGTGCGCTCCGGGAAGCGGTGGTCGAGGTCGCGGCCGACCATGGCGCGGATGATCCGCTCCTCGGTCGTCTCCGTGGCCTTCACGTCGAGCGTCTCGATGGAGTGCCCGTCGCGGATGACCGTCACCGAGTCCGCGACCCGGGCGATCTCGTTGAGCTTGTGCGAGATGATGATCGAGGTGATGCCCTGGCCCTTCAACTCCAGGATCAGATCGAGGAGTTTGCCGCTGTCCTCGTCGTTGAGCGCGGCCGTCGGCTCGTCGAGGATGAGCAGCTTCACCTCCTTCGACAGGGCCTTGGCGATCTCGACCAGCTGCTGCTTCCCGACGCCGATGTCGGCGACGCGGGTCTGCGGGTGCTCGTTCAGACCGACCCGCCGCAGCAGGGCCGTGGCGTGCTTGAGGGTCTCGCCCCAGCTGATCACGCCCCGCGTGGCGTGCTCGTTGCCGAGGAAGATGTTCTCGGCGAGCGAGAGGTACGGCACCAGGGCGAGCTCCTGGTGGATGATCACGATGCCGCGCTTCTCGCTCGCCCCGATGTCCTTGAACCGGCACGGCTCGCCCTCGAAGAGGATCTCCCCCTCGTAACTGCCGTGCGGGTGAACGCCGCTGAGGACCTTCATCAGCGTCGACTTCCCGGCGCCGTTCTCCCCGCAGACGGCGTGGACCTCGCCCGCGCGGACGCTCAGAGAGACGTCCGCGAGCGCCTTGACGCCGGGAAAGGTCTTGACGATCGAGCGCATTTCCAGGACGGGTCCCGCCATGGTCGTGCCTTTCTGCTCCGTGTGAACCGGTGGTGTGGACGGGCTACTTGAGGTCGCTCGCCTTGATGTAGCCGGTGTCGATGAGCTCCTTCTGGTAGTTGCTCTTGTCGACGCTCACCGGCTGGAGCAGATAGGACGGCACGACCTTCTTGCCGTTGTTGTACGAAGTGGTGTCGTTGACCTGCGGCTTCTTCCCCTTCAGCACCGCGTCGACCATGCTGGAGGCGACCTTGGCCAGCTCCCGGGTGTCCTTGTAGACGGTCTGGGTCTGCTGGCCCGCGACGATCGACTTCACCGAGGCGACCTCGGCGTCCTGCCCGGTGACGACGGGCAGCGGCTTGCTCGCGGAGCCGTAGTCGTCGGACTTGAGGGCGGACAGGATGCCGATCGAGATGCCGTCGTACGGGGAGAGGACGGCATCCACCTTGGCCGAGGAGTACGACGAGGTGAGCAGGTCGTCCATGCGCTTCTGCGCGGTGCCGCCGTCCCAGCGCAGCGTCGTGACCTTGTTGAGCGCCGTCTGGCCGGACCTGACCACGAGCTGCTTCTTGTCGATGTAGGGCTGGAGCACCTTCATCGCGCCGTTGAAGAAGTACTTGGTGTTGTTGTCGTCGTTCGAGCCCGCGAACAGCTCGATGTTGAAGGGCCCCTTCTTGGAGCCGTCCTTCAGACCCAGCTTCTCGGTGATGTACGTGCCCTGGAGCCGGCCGACCTTCTCGTTGTCGAACGAGGCGTAGTAGTCGACGTAGGGGGAGTTGAGCAGGAGGCGGTCGTAGGAGATGACGGGGATGTCCGCGTCATGGGCCTCCTTGAGGACGTTGGAGAGCGCGTCGCCGTTGATCGCGGCGATGACCAGCGCGTCCACGCCCTGCGTGATCATGCCCTCGAGCTGCTGGACCTGCTGGTCGACGTCGTCCTCGCCGTACTGGAGGGTCGTCTTGTAGCCGGCCTTGTGCAGCGTGGCGACCATGTTCTTGCCGTCGGCTATCCAGCGCTCGGACGACTTGGTCGGCATGGCGATGCCGACGGTCATCTCCTTCTTGTTCTTTGCTTCCTTGCTGCCGCCCTCACCGCTCTGCCCGCAGGCGGTCAGGGCGAGGGCGAGAGCGGCGGCTCCCGCCACGGCGGAAACGGCACTTCTGCGGTTGCGCATGGTCATCAGTCCTTGTCGGTCGCGTCGGGGGAGCGGAAACGTCAGCGGGAAACGCCGGCGGGAAATTCAGTGGGAGACGGTCAGCGGGAAACGGTCGAGAGTGCCCGGCAGCCGCGAGCCGAGCGGCGACATGCCGCCGTCCGCGCCGTGCCGGGCCAGCAGGTCGAGGGCGAGCCGGCCGCGGCGCACGCGCTCACGGGCGGTGTCGAGAGTGACGTCGCGCAGGTGGGCGCCGTACGGGTAGATGGCGGGGGCCTTCGCGAGCCCGAACTTCAGGTACAGCGGCGCCCCGCGGCGGATCAGCTCCGCGATCTCGTACATCCGCACATAGCCGCCGAGGTCGTCCGGCGCCTCGACGTACAGGTCCATGGGTGCGGCGGAGACCCGGCGGATCTCGGTGAGGTGGGCGAGGGTGAGATCGCTCGGCACGTTGAGCGAGTCGGCGCCGAGCCGTTCGAAGACGGCGTACGAGGCCGGGTTGACCGGCCCGATGAGCGCGGAGACCTTGAGCGTGGTGTCACCGGGGATCACCCCCTGCTCGCGCGCCCGGTGCAGCGTCCACAGCACGCCCTCGTCGGCGACGAGCAGGCACTTGACGCCCAACTCCGTTGCCCGGACGGCGTCTTCCACGCATCCGGCGACGGCGTCGTGGCCGCGGGCGCGCAGGCCGGCGCCGCGCGAGTCGGTGCGTACGGAGGCGCCGGTGTCCCAGGTGCCGCGCGGCCCGGTGAACAGGCACAGCTCGATGTCCCGCTCGGCGGCCGACTCGACCATCTCGGTGATCTCGGCGTCGGTGAGCATCCACACGCCGCTGCCCTGGCTGATCCGGTGGACCGGCACGTCGAGGCGCGAGGCCTCCTTGAGTACGACGGCCAGCGCCTCGGGCCCCTCGACGGAGGGGATCTCGGTGCGCCAGGTGCCACCGTCGGGGAAGGCGTGCGGGGAGGTGTCGGCGTCGGCGGTGGAGGGGGCGGACAGGCCCAGGGCCGCGAGGGCGGGTTCGCCGGGGCGGCGGGGAGAGGGGGAGTCGGTCACGGGCAGTCCTTCACGTTCGGTGTTGTTCGGTATTTCGAACCAAGTTCGGATCGGTGGGTGTGGGCACGCCCGGAACGTGCCGGGAGGCGGGAGCCAGGGCTTACGAGGGGCCTTTGGGGAGCAGCAGCACCTTGCCCACCTCGGGGTCACCGGATCCCACCAGCTCGATGCCGTACGGGAATTGGTCCAGCGGCAGCTCGTGCGTCACCAGCGGCAACGGATCAAGCAGCCCCGCGCCGAAGACCCGCACGGCATGCGCCCAGGCGGCCGGCGGCGCCCCGAACACGGTCCGCACCTCCAGCTGCCGCACGACGAGGCCGGTCGGATCGAGCCCCGCCGCACCGGACGCCGGGAGCCCGGTGAGGACGAGCCGCCCCCCGCGCCGCAGCAGCGACGCCGCGGCACGGGCCGAGTCCGCGGAGCCGGCGGTCTCGATCACCACGTCGAAGTCGCCGGGCAGCTCCTGGTCGGGCGTACGGAAGTCCGTCGCGCCGAGCTGTTCTGCAAGGGGGGCCCGTTCGGGCCGGGTGTCGACGGTGAGGAGTTCGGCGGGGGAGTTCGCCGCGAGGAACTGCAGGGCGAGCATGCCGAGGGTCCCCGCGCCGACGACCGCGACCCGTTCGCCCGGCCGCGCGTCCGCCTTGAGCGCGGCGGCGGCGACGCAGGCCGCGGGTTCGAGCAGCGCGGCCGCCGTCAGGTCGGCGTCGTCCGGCAGGACGTGCAGGAGCCGGGCGGGCAGGGTGAGGGTGGCGGCCATGGCACCGGGCTGCGTGAACCCGGTCTCCTCGTACCCGGCCGTGCACAGCGTGGTCTCGCCGGCGTGGCACCGGTCGCAGACCTGGCAGTTGCGGAAGCCCTCGCCGACGACCTTCCTGCCGACGAGCGACTGCGGCGCGTCCGGTCCGACGGCCTCGACGGTGCCGGACCACTCGTGCCCCGGAGTGAGCGGGTACCGCACGTACCCCTCGGGCCGGTTGCCCTGGTACACCTCGCGGTCGCTGCCGCAGATGCCCACGGCGTGGACGCGGACCAGCGCCTCGCCGGCACCCGGCGGCGTCGGCTCGTGAGGGACGATCCGGTACGCGCCCGGCGCCTCGACGACGACCGCGACGCTCACCGCGTACCCTCCGGCCGGCGCTGCTCCCAGCCCTCCGCCCACAGGTCGAACCGCGCCTGCTGCTGCGGGAATTCGGCCGCCGCGTCCACGTCGAGCTCGACCCCGAGCCCCGGCGCGTGCGACAGCTCGAAGCACCCGGTCTCCGGATCGACCTGCGGCGCGCCCTTCACGACCTTCTTGATGGCCGCGTCCGCGAAGTCGTTGAAGTGCTCCAGAACCTTGAAGTTCGGTGTGGAGAAGCCGACTTGGAGCGAGGCCGCGGTGAGCACGGGACCGCCCACGTTGTGCGGCGCGACCAGCACATAGTGGGACTCCGCCGTCGCCGCCAGCTTCCGCGTCTCCCAGATGCCGCCGATGTGGCCGACGTCCGGCTGGATGATGTCCGCGGCCTGGCTCTCGAACAGTTCACGGAACTCGATCCGGTCATGGATCCGCTCACCCGTGGCGACCGGGATGTCCACCCTCGCGGCCACCTTCTCCAGCGCCTTGAGGTTCTCCGGCGGCACCGGCTCCTCCAGCCACGCGGGCTTGAAGGGAGCGAGATCGCGCGCCAGCCGGATGGCGGTGGAGGGCGAGAACCGGCCGTGCATCTCCAGCATCAGCTCGGCGTCGGGCCCGATCGCGTCGCGCACCGCCTCGATCAACGACACGGCGTACAGGCTCTGTTCGTGGTCCAGCTCGTAGTGCCCCGTCCCGAACGGGTCGATCTTCAGTGCCTTGTACCCGCGCTCCATCACGGCCTGCGCCGCCTTGTGGTACGCCTCGGGGGTGCGCTCGGTGGTGTACCAGCCGTTCGCGTACGCCTTGACCCGGTCCGTCACCTTGCCGCCGAGCAGCTGCCACACCGGCACACCGAGCGCCTTGCCCTTGATGTCCCAGCAGGCCATCTCGACGACCGCGATGCCGGACATCACGATCTCTCCGGCCCGCCCGTAGTCGCCGTACTTCATGCGCCGTACGAGGTCCTCGGTCGCGAAGGGGTCCGAGCCGACGATGTGGTTGGCCTGAGCCTCCTTCAGATAGCCGACGAGCGCGTCGGTGTGGCCCAGCATGCGGGTCTCGCCGACCCCGGTGATCCCCTCGTCGGTGTGCACCTGGACGTAGGTCAGGTTGCGCCAAGGCGTCCCGACCACGTGTGTGCTGATTCCCGTGATGCGCACGGCAGTTGCCCCCTGCGACGTTCGATATTTCGTCATGCGTTCGAAATCTTGGCGTGACAGTAAGGAGGTGCGCGCGGGGTGTCAATGGTTCGTGCACCCGGTCGCCCGGTACGCCGTGCACAGAAGCCATATGGAGGGTCAATTCTTCGGAACACGCGGTTCCGCACAGAACATTCACAGCCCCGGCTTTTTCCGTTACCGGCGCGGCGCCTAGCCTCCATGCGTCATGGATTACTGCCACCCGTGCCGAAGGCACCTCAATGGCGCCCTCGCCTGCCCTGGGTGCGGCACGCCCGCCGAAGCGTGCCGCGCGCACGCGGAGGCGCTCGCGGCGCAGGAGTCGGCCGAGAGTGCCGGCGCCCCTTATGCCGACGAACCCACGCACACCCGCCGCTCCCGCAGGGAACGCCGTGAGCGCGGCGCCCGCAGGGCCCACCGGCGCCGGCGCAACAAGATCGTGATCGCCGCCGCGGGGCTCGCGCTCGCCGCGGGCGGCCTCAGCTTCGCGGAACTCGGCACCGAGTCGTCGGCGGACGGCGACGCGCAGGGCTCGTCCACGTCGGCCGAGGAAGCCGCCGACCAGGAGGCCCAGGCCGCCGCATCCTCGGCGGCCGGCACCCCGACCGGCGCCGTCGCGGCCGAGGCGGACCCGCAGGCGTCGAGCGCCTCGGCGTCCCCCTCCCCGTCCGCGTCGGAGTCCGAGGACGCGAAGAAGGGCAAGGAGACGGAGGGGGTGAAGGAGGGGGCCGAGGGCCACGCCACCTCCGTGCCCGCCGCCACCCCGACGCCGCACACCCCGACCGGCCCCGGCACGCCCGCCCCCGGGCCCACCACGACGCCGCCGCCCCCGCCGCAGCCCACCCCGACGGAGACGTGCGACCGCTTCCTGTGGTGGTGCACCTAGGGGGATCCAGCGCGATCCAGGCGAAAGACCCTGGTTCCTGCGGGAAGGTGCGGCCGACGTCAGACCGTCAGGTCGTTCACCTGAAAGTCGTCCCTCGCGGCCGGCGTCAGGCCGTGACGTCGCCGTCCAGCATCATCTTGGCGAGGAGCCTGCGCAGCGCCACCCGCTCGTCGTCGGTCAGCGAGGCGATGGCCCCGCGTGCGAAGCCCAGGTTCCCCTGCACTCCGCGCGCCATCCGCACACCCTCTGCCGTCGGTGCGGCCAGCTTCACGCGCCGGTCGGCCGGGTCGGGGCGGCGCTCGACGAGGCCGCGCGCTTCCAGCCGGTCGACGAGCCCGGTGATGTTCGACGGCTCACAGTTCACCTGCTGGGCTATGTGCCGCATGGGCATCGGCTCGCGCGAGAGCAGATCGAGAACCCGCGCCTGCGCCGTGGTGAGGCCCTGGCCCGAGGCGGCCTGCTCGTACTCCTTGTAGTGGCGCGAGACCAGCGTGCCGATCAGCTCGACCAGGTCGGCTGTCACGGCATCGGCTGTCACGAGGTCATCTGTCACGCGTTTCGGGGCGGAGCTGCTGGCGGCCATGTACTCCAGAGTACCCATTTACTTGACACTATGAAATATCGAGGAGCATGGTTGTTTCAGTAAGTGAAGCAATCAGGAGGCCCCGCCATGTCTGTCGACACCCCTCAGATCCCCGCCACGAGCCGCGAGTGGCAGCTGACCAGCCGCCCGGTCGGCTGGCCCAAGCCCGAGGACTTCCAGCTCAGCGAGGTGGAGATCGCCCAGCCCGGCCCCGGCCAGGTGCTCGTCAAGAACCTGTACCTGTCCGTGGACCCGTACATGCGCGGCAGGATGTCAGCGGCCAAGTCGTACGCCGCCCCCTACGAACTGGGCAAGACAATGCAGGGCGGCGCGGTCGGTGTGGTCGTCGCCTCGAACGACGAGGGTGTGGCCGTCGGTGACCACGTGCTGCACTTCAACGGCTGGCGCGAGTACGCCACCTTCGACGCCAAGCAGGCCGTGAAGGTCGACCCGGAGGCCGCGCCCCTGTCGACGTACCTCGGTGTCCTCGGCATGACGGGCCTGACGGCGTACGCGGGTCTCCTGCGCACCCTGTCCTTCAAGGAGGGCGACACGGTTTTCGTCTCCGGCGCGGCCGGTGCCGTCGGCAGCCAGGTGGGCCAGATCGCCAAGCTCAAGGGTGCCTCTCGGGTCATCGGTTCGGCCGGTTCCGACGAGAAGGTCAAGCTCCTCGTCGAGGAGTACGGATTCGACGCGGCCTTCAACTACAAGAACGGCTCCGTCTCCGAGCAGCTCAAGCAGGCGGCCCCCGACGGGATCGACGTCTACTTCGACAACGTCGGCGGTGACCACCTGGAGGCGGCCATCGGTCAGCTCAACCAGGGCGGACGAATTGCGATCTGCGGTGCGATCTCGGTCTACAACAACACCGAGGCCGCCCCTGGTCCGCGCAACCTGGCACGCCTGATCCAGACCCGTGGCCGCATCGAGGGCTTCCTCGTCGGCGACCACTACGACCTTCAGCCGCAGTTCGTCCGGGAGGTCGGCCCCTGGGTCGCCTCGGGTGAGCTGAAGTACCGGGAGACCGTTGTCGAGGGGATCGAGAACAACCTGGAGGCGTTCCTCGGGGTTCTGCGCGGCGACAACATCGGAAAGATGATCGTCAAGCTGGGGGAGTGACCCCGGTCACGCTCGTTCCTTCCGGGATTCGGTAATCTCTTTCCGCCTACCGGATCGAATGAGGGAGTACGGGATGCCCATCCAGCAGTCGGACGTCGTCTACACCGCCGTGGCCACCGCGGAGAACGGCCGTGACGGCCGCGTCTCCACGGACGACGGCAAGCTCGACGTCGTCGTGAACCCGCCCAAGGAGCAGGGCGGCAGCGGCGCCGGCACCAACCCGGAGCAGCTGTTCGCCGCCGGCTACAGCGCCTGCTTCCAGGGCGCGCTCGCCGTGGTCGCCCGCCAGGAGAACGCCGACATCTCCGGCTCGACCGTCACCGCGCACGTGGGCATCGGCAAGAACGACGAGGGCTTCGGCCTCATCGTCGAGATCGCCGCCAAGATCCCGAACGTGGACGAGGCCACCGCCAAGTCCCTGGTCGAGAAGGCCCACCAGGTGTGCCCGTACTCCAAGGCCACCCGCGGCAACATCACGGTCACGCTCTCCGTCTGAGCGGCGCGACCCGGCCCCGGCCCGTACCCCGCGCAAGGGGTGCGGGCCGGTCCCATAGGGTGGTGCCCATGCGCGATCTCGGGGCGGGCTTCGGCTACTTGATGAAGGGCCAGCGCTGGGTCTCCCAGCATGGCAAGCAGTTCGGCATGGGGCTCCTGCCCGGCCTGATCACCCTGGTCCTGTACGCGGCCGCGCTGGTCTGCCTGGCCCTGTGGGGCGACGACTTCGTCACCTGGGCGACCCCCTTCGCCGACGACTGGACGTCCCCGTGGGCCGGCCTGTTCCGCGGCTTCCTGACGGCCGTGCTCTTCGCCCTCGTCCTGCTGCTCGCCGTCCTTGCCTTCACCGCGGTCACCCTCCTGATCGGCCAGCCCTTCTACGAGTCCCTGTCGGAGAAGGTCGACCTCGCCGAGGGTGGCCACGCCCCCGAGTCGGGCCTCCCGCTCTGGCGCGAACTGTGGATCTCCGCTCGCGACAGCCTGCGGGTCCTGGTGCGCGCCGCGCTCTGGGGCGTCCTGCTCTTCGCCCTCGGGTTCGTCCCGTTCGTCGGCCAGACCGTCGTCCCGGTGATCGGCTTCTTCGTCACCGGCTTCTTCCTCACGGAGGAGCTCGCCGCGGTCGCGCTCCAGCGCCGCAGCGTCGAACTGCGCGAACGCCTCGCCCTGTTGCGCTCCCGCAAGGGCCTCGCCTGGGGCTTCGGCACCCCGCTCGCGGTCGCGTTCCTGGTGCCGTTGGTGGCGGTGTTCCTGATGCCGGGAGCGGTGGCCGGCGCGACCCTGATGGCCCGGGACCTGCTCGGCGAGACGACCCCGGAACCGGCGCCCGAGCCCGCCCCGCACCCCACCGGCGACCCGGCCACGCACTGACCCCAAGAGCCCGGTCCGATCCGGGCGGGACGCGCTAGCGTCAGGACATGGAAAAGATCGCCTTCCTCGGCCTCGGTCACATGGGCGCGCCCATGGCCCGCCATCTCCTCGACGCCGGACACCCGCTGACCGTCTGGAACCGCACCCCGGCGAAAGCCGCCCCGCTCGTCGAACGGGGCGCCGTCCTCGCCGGCACCCCCGCCGACGCCGTGCGCGACGCCGACGTGGTCATCACGATGCTCGCCACCCCGGACGCCGTGTCCGAGGTCGCCGACGCCATCGTGCCCGAACTGCGGCCCGGCACGTACTGGGCGGAGATGTCGACCATCGGCCCCGACGCCGTACGGCAGCTGGCGGCGCGACTCGGTGACGGGGTGACCCTCGTCGACGCACCGGTCATGGGCAGCACCGACAAGGCCGAGGCGGGCGAGCTCGGCATCCTCGCGGGCGGCGACGCGGACCGGATCGAAGGCGTGCTCGCCCACCTCGGCACGGTCACCCGCACCGGCGCGCCCGGCTCCGGCGCCGCTCTCAAACTCGTTGTCAACACCGCGGTCATCGGGGGCGTCGGCCTGGTCGCCGAGGCCATGGCGCTCGCGGACGCGCTCGGCCTGCCCGAGGACGTCGCGAAGGGCGCCCTCGCCGAGGGCCCCCTCGGCGGAGCCGTCGCCCGCGCCTTCGCGCAGGGCGTGCACTTCGGCTCGGACCTCGCAGTCAAGGACATCGCCCTGGCCACCGAGACCACCGAACTCCCGGCCATGGAAGCCGTGTTGGGCCACTTCAAGCAGGCCGCGGCGGACCCGTCCCTCGTCCACGAGGACATCGCGCGGGCCGTGACCCGTATCCGCGAGCGGTAGGCCGGGCCATACTGCGCCCATGAAGACGGCGAACCTGGGTGTGCTCTTCCTGATAGAACTGGCCGCCCTCGGGGCCGTCGGGCGCTGGGGGTTCACCCGCGACGTCCCGGCCCCGCTCGCCTGGCTGCTCGGCCTCGGGGTCATCGCCGCGATGATCACTTTGTGGGCGCTGTTCGGATCCCAGAAGGCGTCGTACAAAACGCGGGGCGCGGGCCGGGTCGTCTTCGAGCTGGCGTGGTTCGGGGCGGGCGCGGCCGCGCTCCTGCTGGCCGGGGCCGTCGGCTGGGCCGTCGCCTACGTCCTGGTGTGCGGGGTGAGCAAGACGCTCGCGGTCGTCTGGCGCCAGTAGCCGCCGCGCACACGGGAGTTCACCCGGGGCCCGCGTCCCCCGCGTCGCCTTCGCCGCCCTCGATGAGCGCCAGGAAGTCGCGGAACGCGCCCGGCATGTCCACCGAATCGGGGTCCAGCAGCCACTGGTACTGCAGCCCGTCCATCACCGCCACGAGCAGCGGCGCCGCCCGCTCGGGCGTGAGGCCGCCGGGCAGCCGCTCCCCGTATTCGGCGCGCAGCACCGCGGCCATGCTCTCCCGCACGCTCCCGTACCGCTCGGTGAAGTAGGGCCGCGCCGGGTGGTCCTCCGTGACGCTCTCGCCGAGCAGCGCGGAGAACGTCTGCACGATGCCGGGCCGCATCGCGTTGTACTCGACCAGCGAGGCCAGCAGGTCGAGCCGCCACCGGCCGTCCGGCACCGCGTCCCACTGGTCGCGCTCCTCCAGGACCGCGACGAGCAGGGCCTCCTTGGTGCGGAAGTAGTGCAGCAGCCCCTGCTGCGTCAGCCCGACACGCTCGGCCACCGCCCCAAGCGTGGCGCCGCGGTATCCGCGCTCGGCGATCACCTCCAGGGCGGCACGGAGGATCTCCGCGCGCCGTTCCTCGCTCCTGGCGGTTCTCGTACCCATGCCGTCACCGTACGACATCGTTTATAACGGCGACATAACGAAACCTACCGATCTACAGGTAGCGGGTGCAGGATGGCGGCCAA
Organism: Streptomyces sp. NBC_01445; assembly: GCF_035918235.1. Lineage (NCBI taxonomy): Bacteria > Bacillati > Actinomycetota > Actinomycetes > Kitasatosporales > Streptomycetaceae > Streptomyces > Streptomyces sp. NBC_01445. The sequence continues at coordinate 6,851,837 of NZ_CP109485.1, forward strand.
GGGCCGGACTTCAACGAGGAGGCGCCGTCGTGGCGGAGACCCAGCAGGACCAGGCACGCGAGGCTGTCATCGAGGCAGCGCTCGGCAAGCTCGACCTCGACACCAAGGCGAATCTCCTCGCCGGGCAGGACATGTGGTCCCTGCCCGCCGTCCCGGACATCGGCCTCGGTTCGCTGGTGATGTCGGACGGCCCGATCGGTGTCCGCGGCATCCGCTGGACCGCCGACGACCCCTCGATCGCCCTTCCGTCACCGACGGCGCTCGCCGCCACCTGGGACCCCGAACTCGCCTGCAAGGCAGGTCAGTTGCTCGCCCAGGAGGCCCGCCGCAAGGGCGTCCACGTGCTGCTTGCCCCGACCGTCAACCTGCACCGCTCGCCGCTGGGCGGCCGGCACTTCGAGGCGTACAGCGAGGACCCGTACCTGACCGGCGCGATCGGCACCGGGTACGTGCGCGGTGTGCAGTCCGGCGGCGTCGGCACCACCGTCAAGCACTTCGTCGGCAACGACGCCGAGACCGACCGCTTCACCGTCGACAACACCGTCTCCGCCCGCGCCCTGCGTGAGCTCTACCTCGCCCCCTTCGAGGCCATCGTCGAGAACGCCCACCCCTGGGGCATCATGACCGCCTACAACAGGGTCAACGGCACGACGATGACCGAACACCGCTACCTCGTGAACGAGGTGCTGCGCGGCGAGTGGGGCTTCGACGGCTTCAACGTCTCCGACTGGATGGCCGCCCGCTCCACCACCGGCGACATCGAGGGCGGCCTCGACGTCGCGATGCCCGGCCCGCGCACGGTCTACGGCCCTGCGCTCGCCGCCGCAGTCCGCGCCGGTGAGGTCGAGGAGTCCACCGTCGACGAGGCCGTGCGCAACGTGCTGCGCCTCGCCGCCCGCGTCGGCATCCTCGAAGGCGCCGAGCCTGTGGTCGCCGAGGCCCCGGAAGAGATCGACGGCGAGGCACTCGCCCGCGAGATCGCCCGCCGCGCCTTCGTCCTCGTACGCAACTCCGGTGCGCTTCCCCTTCGTCCAGGCGGCAGTGTCGCCCTCATCGGCGCCGCCGCTCGCGACGCCCGGGTCCTCGGCGGAGGCTCCGCCACTGTCTTCCCCGCCCATGTCGTCTCCCCACTCGACGGGCTGACCGCCGCGCTCCCCGAGGGAACGCTCACGTACGCCGTCGGCGCCGACCCGAACGAGGAACTCGCCGCCGCGGGCGCCGGGTTCGAGCTGCGCGCCGGCTGCCTGGACGCCGCCGGCGACGTCATCGGCACCGCGTCCGTGCCCGGCGGCCGTATTCAGTGGATCGGCGCCGACCTGCCCGACGGCGTCACCCACGACACCCTGCACACCGTCGAGATCACCGGCACCTTCACCCCGCGCGCCTCCGGGCCGCACACCTTCGGCACCCAGGGCATCGGCGGCTTCACCCTCACCGTCGCCGGACAGACCGTCTTCGACGGGGAGCAGCCGCTCGCCTCGGCCGCCGACCCGTTCGCGGCGTTCTTCGGCAGCCCCGTCGGCCGCGGAGACGTCGACCTCGTCGCCGGCGAGCCCGTCGACGTATCCCTGCGCTACGTCGTCTTCAAGCCCGAGGGCGCCCCGCTCCAGGCCATCGCGTTCTCGCTGGTGCACCGCGAGCCGCAGCGCGACCCCGACGAGCTGATCGCCGAGGCCGTCGAGGCCGCGCGCGCCGCCGACACCGCGGTCGTCGTGGTGGCCACCACCGAGCGCGTCGAGTCCGAGGGCTTCGACCGCAAGGACCTGCGCCTGCCGGGCCGTCAGGACGACCTCGTCCGCGCCGTTGCCGCCGCCAACCCGAACACCGTCGTGGTCGTGAACTCCGGCTCCCCGGTGGAACTCCCGTGGCGCGAGGACGTCGCGGCCGTGCTCCTGAGCTGGTTCCCCGGCCAGGAGGGCGGCGACGCCCTCGCCGACGTCCTCACCGGAGCCGAGGAGCCCGGCGGCCGGCTGCCCACCACCTGGGGCGCGTTCGAGGACGCACCCGTCACCGAGGTCACCCCCACCGACGGCCGGCTGGCCTACACCGAGGGTGTGTTCATCGGCTACCGCGCCTGGGAGAGGTCGGGCGCCACCCCGTCGTACGCCTTCGGCCACGGCCTCGGATACACCGACTGGACGTACGAGTCGATCGAGGTGCGGGACGCGGGCGCGACGGCCGTGGTCCGGGTGCGCAACTCCGGTGAGCGGTCCGGTCGCGAGGTGGTCCAGGTCTATCTGGCGCCCGAACCGGCCGACCCCGCCCGCCCGGCCCGCTGGCTGGCCGGCTTCGCGGGAGCCGAGGCGGCACCCGGCGAGAGCGTCGAGGTCACCGTCCCGCTGCCGCGCCGCGCCTACGAGATCTGGGACGAGAACGCCAACGCGTGGGCGCACCAGGCGGGCGCGTACGAGGTGGAAGCGGGCCGCTCGGTCCTGGACCGGCGCGTGAGCACACGGATCGAGGTCTGAGCGGATTCGCAGGGTGCGGGTCCGGCTCCGGGTCTGGGGGGTGGTACGGGTTCCGGTTCCAGTTCCGGGGGCTCAGGCGCGGGTGCCGAACCCGTACACCGTCTCCGAACGGAACACCTGACCCGGCCTCAGTTGCGTCGACGGGAACTGGGGCCGGTTGGGGGAGTCCGGGAAGTGCTGGGTCTCCAGGGCGATCCCGGCGCCGGGCGCGAACGGCAGCGTCTCGTCGAAGTGGTCGCCCGTGTACAGCTGGAGCCCCGGCTCGGTCGTCGCGACGGTCAGCGTCCGCCCCGACGCCGGGTCGTGCAGCTCGGCAACCTCCGCCGGCGCCTCGGTGACCCCCTTGTCGAGCACGTAGTTGCGGTCGTGGCCGAGCCCCGGCTTCCGCGGCTCCCGGAAGTCGAAGGCCGTCCCCGCCACCTCGGTGAACTCACCGGTCGGGATCAGATCCCCGTCCGCCGCGGTGAACCGTGAGGCCGCGATGCGCACCTCGTGCCCGCCTGCCGCGTCACCGGAGCCCGCGCCGCCCAGATTCCAGTACGAGTGGTTCGTCAGGTTCACGACGGTCGGCGCGTCGGTCACCGCCTCGTACACGATCCGCAGCGCCCCGCTCTCGTCGAGCGTGTATGTCGCCGAGACCTCCATGCGCCCCGGGAAGCCCTCCTCGCCGTGCGGGCTCACCCGGTGCAGTCGTACACCGTGCTCCAGCGGGTCCGCGTCCCACACGCGCTTGTCGAAGCCGCGCTCGCCGCCGTGCAGCGCGTTCGTCCCGTTGTTCTGCGCCAGGTGGTAGGTCCGGCCGTCGAGCGGGAAGCGGCCGCCCGCGATCCGGTTCGCGTACCGGCCGACCAGCGCGCCCAGGAACGGCCCCGGATGGGCGAGATACCCGTCCAGCGAGGGAAAACCGAGCGCCACGTCCGCCGTGGCACCGCCCCGGTCGGGGACCTCCGCCGACTGCACGATCCCGCCGTACGTCAGGACGCGCACCCGCACCCCGCCGCGTTCGAGAGTCCAGCGGTGGACGGGCGTGCCGTCGGGGAGCGTGCCGAAGAGTTCGCTGCGCATGATCGAGACCTTACGCCGGGGAGCCCCCGGCTCAGGTGATCGGCTCCTTGGCCGTCACCCGTCGGTACGCCATCGCCGCGAGCCGCGACTGGCCGTCCTTGCTGGGGTGGAACCAGTCCCAGTGACTGAGCTGCTTCCCGTCGAACCGGTAGGCGAAGACCGCCCCGCCGTCGTACCGGCACCGCCGATCCTTCGCGCACACGTCCGCGAGCACCTCGTTGTACGCCACCACCCGGCCCTGCACCGAGGCCCGGCGCTGCGTCGCCGCTGCCGCGAGGTCGTCCGGGTCGGCCAGCATCGACGAGCAGATGCCGAGCTTCCACACCTGCTTGCCCAGCGGATTCGTCCGGCCCGCCGACCACAGGCGCTTGAGGTCCGGCACGCTCGACACATACACCTGAGCCTTGGGCACCTCGCGCCGCAGCGTGCGCATCGCTTCCTCGAAGTCGGCGCGGAACGTGTCGACCGGCGTCATCGTGGCGGGCGTCGGCCGGCAGGCGTCGTTGGCCCCCGCCATCACCGTCACAAGGCCCGGCGACACCGCGGCCGCCTGCTCCATCTGCGCGGGAAGGTCAGCCATCCGTGCACCGGTGCGCGCGAAATTCCAACTGTGCGTGGCCGCCCGGTCCTTCCCCAGGAGCCGGACCGCGAGGCTGCGCACCCCGGTGTCGGAACCGGTCGCCCACGACACCTCCGGGCAGTCCGTGAGGACCGAGCAGGCGTCGAAGCCCCGCGTGATGGAGTCGCCCACGGCGGCAACGGAGCGCGGGCTCGTGTCCCACCTGGGGGTGGGCTTCGGGGACGGCTTCGTACCGGCGGTACTGCCCTCCGGTCCTGGGGAGTTGTCGCCGATCGCGTCGCATGCGGCGAGGCCCGCGGCACCGAGCAGAACGGCCGTCACACCGGCGACGGCGGCCCGGACGGCAGCTGACCGGTGGCTTCGGATCCGCATCCCGTTGTCCTCTCTCACCGCTTCTGGCCGCCGCCGGCGCCTCTGTTGTCGAACGTGACGCCGCGCACGCCGCCGCGGTTGAGTCCCCGCGGGTGAAACGTCGGCCCTCCAGGGCGCCGGGACCGACGGTACGTCACACTCCTTGCGCCGCCACACGGTAGCCTCGCCCCGTGGCGGCCCGGCCACTGCTGTCACGGCAGCGACAGGACGGTCGGCCGACCCGATGAAGCCCCGCAAGACAGCTTCCGCTAAATTACATCACGTCACATCTGTCCCTTTTTTCCTGGTTCCCCTGGTTCAACTGGTCTTTGGGGAAAACTGCTCGGCACGGGCGCGAGGCCGCCGGGAAAGGCGAACCTCGTCCCACACTGGAGGTCCCGGTGACGACACGTGGAGTCCTGTACGTGCACTCCGCACCGCGCGCGCTGTGCCCGCACGTCGAATGGGCAGTCGCGGGCGTGCTCGGCGCGCGTATCAACCTCGACTGGATCCGGCAGCCGGCGGCGCCGGGCACCTGGAGATCCGAGTTCTCCTGGCGCGGTGAGGCGGGCACCGCCTCCAAACTGGCGTCCGCGCTGCGCGGCTGGCAGCTCCTCCGCTTCGAGGTGACCGCGGAACCCTGCGCGACGGCCGAGGGCGAGCGCTACAGCGCCACGCCCGAACTGGGCATCTTCCACGCCGTCACCGGAATCCACGGCGACATCCTCATCCCCGAGGACCGGCTGCGCGCCGCGCTCGCCCGTTCGAAGGGCGGCGAGACGGACCTGGAAGCCGAACTCGCCAAGCTCCTCGGCAAGCCCTGGGACGACGAACTGGAACCCTTCCGCTACGCGGGCGAGGGCGCCCCGGTGCGGTGGCTGCACCAGGTGGTGTGAGGCGTTCCGCAGGCTTTCTGCAGGCGTTCTGAGCGGTGGTGCTTCGCAGTTGCCGAAGGGGCCCCCACCGTGATGGTGGGGGCCCCTTCGGCTACGTACGTGTACGCGGGTGTCAGACCGAGCGGAACGCCAGCACGACGTTGTGTCCGCCGAAGCCGAACGAGTCGTTCAGCGCGGCGATGCGGCCCTCGACGGGCAGCTTGCGGGCCTCACCGCGGACGATGTCGGCGGCAGCCTCCGCCTCCGGGTCGAGGTTCTCGACGTTGATCGTCGGCGGAGCCACCCGGTGGTACAGGGCGAGCACCGACGCGACCGACTCGATACCGCCGGCGCCGCCGAGGAGGTGGCCCGTCATCGACTTGGTGGCGGAGACCGCCATGTGGTCGGTGTCGTCGCCGAAGACCTTGCGCAGCGCCTTGAGCTCGGCCACGTCACCGGCCGGCGTCGAGGTCGCGTGCGCGTTCACGTGCACGATCTCGGCCGGGTCCAGGTCGGTGTTGTCGAGCAGGTTCTGCAGGGCCTGCGAGATGCCGCGGCCGCCCGGCTCCGGCTGGACGATGTCGTGGCTGTCGGCGGAGATGCCCTGGCCGACCGCCTCCGCGTAGACGCGGGCACCGCGCTTGGCGGCGTGCTCGGCGGACTCGAGGATCAGGACACCGGCGCCCTCACCGAGGACGAAGCCGTCCCGGCCAACGTCGTAGGGACGCGAGGCGCCCTGCGGGTCGTCGTTGTTCTTGGACATCGCCATCATGTTGCCGAAGGCGGCGATGGGCAGCGGGTGGATGGCCGCCTCGGTGCCACCGGCGACCACGACGTCCGCACGGCCCGTGCGGATCATCTCGATCGCGTAGCCGATGGCCTCGGCGCCGGACGCGCAGGCGGAGACCGGGGTGTGCACACCCGCGCGGGCGTTCACGGCCAGGCCCACGTTGGCCGAGGGGCCGTTCGGCATGAGCATCGGAACGGTGTGCGGGGAGACGCGGCGTACGCCCTTCTCCTTCAGCACGTCGTACTGGTCGAGGAGCGTCGTCACGCCGCCGATGCCGGAGGCGATGACCGCGCCGAGCCGGTCGGGGGCGACAGCGGGGTCCTCACCGGCCTTGTCGGTGTAACCGGCGTCGGCCCAGGCCTCCTTGGCCGCGATCAGCGCGAACTGCGCCGAGCGGTCCAGGCGGCGGGCCTGCGGGCGCGGGATGACCTCGCTCGGTTCCACGGCGATCTGCGCCGCGATACGGACCGCCTGGTCGGCGGCCCACTCCTGTTCGAGGGGACGGACACCGGAACGACCGGCGACCAGACCCTCCCAGGTGGACGTCGCGTCGCCACCCAGCGGTGTGGTTGCGCCGATACCGGTGACGACCACGGTGCGATTGGTCGGGCTCACAGGAATTCTTTCTCCAACGGATGCGAGGGATTCAGCGGCGCCACCGCCGGGTGGCGGAGCGGCAGCACTAGGCGAGCGGTTGATCAGGCCTGGTGCTTGACGATGTAGTCGGTGGCGTCACCGACGGTCTTGAGGTTCTTGACGTCGTCGTCCGGGATCTTGACGTCGAAGCGCTCTTCGGCGGCGACGACGACCTCGACCATGGACAGCGAGTCGACGTCCAGGTCGTCGGTGAAGGACTTGTCCAGCTGGACGTCCTCGACCGGGATGCCGGCGATCTCGTTCACGATCTCCGCGAGACCGGCGACGATCTCTTCCTGAGTGGCGGCCATGTTGGCGCTCCTTCTTACGTATCCAGAGGGTGTGGCGGCGTTTGTGCCCGGAGTGATCCGGGACGGTCTGCCTAGGGGAGGGTAACGACCGTGGCGGCGTAGACGAGACCCGCCCCGAAGCCGATGACGAGGGCGGTGTCGCCGCTCTTCGCCTTCCCGGTCGCCAGAAGCCGCTCCATCGCGAGCGGAATCGAGGCGGCCGAGGTGTTGCCGGTGGTCTCGATGTCACGGGCGACCGTGACATGCTCCGGCAGTTTCAGAGTCTTCACCATCGAGTCGATGATCCGCATGTTTGCCTGGTGCGGAATGAAGACGTCCAGGTCGTCCGCGCTGATCCCGGCCGCGTCCAGCGCCTGCTGGGCAACCTTCGCCATCTCGAACACGGCCCAGCGGAACACCGCCTGGCCCTCCTGCGTGATCGCAGGGAACTTGATGTCGCCCTTGCTGTCCAGCGGCAGCTTCGACACATCGCCGACGCGGAACTCGTCCCACGGCACGGTCTGCTTGATCGTCTCGGACTTGTCGCCCTCGGAACCCCAGACGGTGGGACCGATGTGCGGCTCCTGCGAGGGGCCCACGACGACGGCGCCGGCGCCGTCACCGAACAGGAAGGCCGTCGCGCGGTCCTCCAGGTCGGTCAGGTCGCTCAGCCGCTCCACGCCGATCACCAGCACGTACTCGGCGCTGCCCTCGACGATCATGCCCTTGGCGAGGGTCAGGCCGTAGCCGAAGCCCGCGCACCCGGCGGAGATGTCGAACGCGGCAGCCTTGGCGGTGCCGAGCTTGTCCGCGATCTCGGTCGCGATGGCCGGGGTCTGCTTGAAGTGCGACACGGTCGACACGACCACGGCGCCGATCTGCTCCGCGCTGATCCCGGCGTCCGCGATGGCCTTGCCGGAAGCCTCGATCGACATCGCGGCCACGGTCTCCGCGTCGGAGGCCCAGTGGCGCGTCGCGATGCCCGAACGGGAGCGGATCCACTCGTCGGACGAGTCGATCTTCTCGAGGATCACCTCGTTCGGCACGACCCGCGTCGGCCGGTAACCGCCGACGCCCATGATGCGCGCGTACGGGGCGCCCTGACTGGGCTTGATCTTCGACATGCTCTCGGGGCTCCTTGTCAGGCCGTCTGCGTGTCCGCCGCGGCGGAGGTGTGCTCGGCGATCAGGGCGCGGGCTGCGTCGAGGTCGTCGGGGGTCTTGAGGGCGAGGGTCTGCACGCCCGGCAGGGCGCGCTTGGCGAGACCGGTGAGGGTGCCGCCCGGGCACACCTCGACGAGCGCGGTCACGCCGAGCGCCTTGAAGGTCTCCATGCACAGGTCCCAGCGCACCGGGTTGGCCACCTGGCCGACCAGACGCGAGACGACCTCGGCGCCGGTGGCGACCGTCCGGCCGTCCTTGTTCGACACGTACGCGACCGTGGGGTCGGCCGGGGTGAGGGCCTGGGCGGCCTCTTCCAGCGTCGCCACCGCGGGAGCCATGTGGCGGGTGTGGAACGCGCCGGCCACCGTCAGCGGCACGACCCGGCGTACGCCCTCGGGCTTGTCGGCCTCGAGCGCGGCGAGCTCCTCGAGGGTGCCCGCGGCCACGATCTGGCCCGCGCCGTTCACATTCGCCGGGGTCAGGCCCAGCTTCTCCAGGTGTGCGGTGGTGACCTCCGGGTCGCCGCCGAGCAGGGCGGACATACCGGTCTTGGTCACGGCGGCCGCCTCGGCCATGGCCAGGCCGCGCTTGCGCACGAGCTGGAGGGCGGCCGTGTCGTCGAGAACCCCGGCGAAGGCCGCCGCGGTGATCTCGCCGACGCTGTGGCCCGCGACGGCGTCAGGAGCGATGTCGCCGAGTGCCGCGGCCGACAGGAGTCCGGCCGCGACGAGCAGAGGCTGAGCAACGGCCGTGTCACGGATCGCGTCCGCGTCGGCCTGCGTGCCGTAGTGGGCAAGGTCGAGCCCGATGGCGTCCGACCACGCGGCGACGCGGTCTGCGGCACCGGGGAGGTCTAGCCAGGGAGTCAGGAAGCCGGGCGTCTGAGCGCCTTGGCCGGGAGCGACGAGTACGAGCACTCTCACACTCTCTCTTGTGGACGGCCACGGCCGCCCGTGGGGACAGGGACGAAGAACCGAAGGGGGAATTGTAGGCCCCCGACAAAAGGCTATGACTGAGGATCCGCGTCGGCCAGGCGCCCCAGGATCAGCGCGATCCGCAGCGTGAACGCCGACCTGACATCGGAGGGTGACCAGCCGGTGACGTCTGTCACACGTCGGAGCCGGTAGCGGACGGTATTCGGGTGGACGAAGAGCATCCGGGCCGCCCCTTCGAGACTGCTCGCCTGTTCCAGATAGACGCTGAGCGTCTCCAGGAGAGCCGAACCGGCCTCCTCGAGTGGTCTGTAGATCTCCTCCACCAACTGCTCGCGCGCGGCAGGGTCGCTCGCGATCGCCCGCTCCGGAAGGAGATCATCCGCCAGAACGGGGCGCGGAGCGTCCTGCCACGCCCCGCACGCCTTGAGTCCGGCGGCCGCGGCCTGCGCCGACCTGGTCGCGGCGAGCAGGTCGGGGACCACGGGGCCGGCCACCACGGGACCCGCCGCATACGGGCCGATCAGCGACTTCGCGACCTGAAGTGGATTGTTGTTGCCGCCTGCGATGACGACGAGGCGGTCGCCGAGTACCCCGGTCAGGACCTGGAGCTTGGCGTGCCGGGCGGCCCGGCGGATCGCCTCGACGGTCAGCTCGCTGTCCCCGTCGGGGGCGGTGCCGAGCACCACGCACACGTGCTCCGGCGAGTTCCACCCGAGCGCCGCGGCCCTGCTGACGGCACCCTCGTCGGCCTCGCCCGAGAGAACCGCGTTGACCACCAGGGACTCGAGCCGGGCGTCCCACGCACCGCGCGCCTCGGCCGCCTGCGCGTAGACCTGGGCGGTCGCGAAGGCGATCTCCCGTGCGTAGACGAGCAGTGCCTCACGCAGGATCGACTCGTCGCCGGGCGCCGCGACCTCGTCGATCGCGGACTCCATGACCTCGATGGTCGTGCGGACCATCTCCACGGTCTGGCGCAGCGTGATGGCCCGGGTCAGCTCGCGAGGCGCGGTGCCGAAGACGTCGGTCGAGATCGCCTGGGGGGCGTCCGGGTGCCGGAACCACTCGGTGAAGGCCGCGATACCTGCCTGCGCGACCAGCCCGATCCAGGAGCGGTTCTCCGGTGGCATCGCCCGGTACCACGGCAGCGTCTCGTCCATGCGCGTAATGGCCTGCGCGGCGAGGCTCCCGGACGACTTCTCCAGGCGCTTCAGGGTCGCGGAGTGCGGGTGGGGGTTCGCACGGCGGTCGCGATGGTCGGGGGCTTCGTTCGCTGAGGGTTCGGGCACGGGGACAAGACTGCCTTATCGGGACGGCTCAGCGGAGTGGAGGGTGCAAGGTGGCCACGTGGACGTCCCGGTCCGGGGCTACCGTGTACGGCGTGATGGAAGTACGTCGCTCCGGCGACCGGTACCCCGGCGGCGAGCCGAACGCCGGAATCGAGTCGTTCCACGCCTTCTCCTTCGGCCCCCACTACGACCCCGACAACCTGCGCTTCGGATCGATCCTGGCCTGCAACGAGGAACGCCTCGCGCCGGGCGCGGGTTTCGACGAGCATCCGCACAGCCACACCGAGATCGTCACCTGGGTCGTCTCGGGCCGGCTCACCCACCGCGATTCGACGGGGCACGAGTCCGTGGTCGCCCCGGGCGATGTGCAGCGCCTCAGCGCGGGCGGCGGAGTGCGTCATGTCGAGCGCAATGACGGCCCCGACCCGCTCGTCTTCGTCCAGATGTGGCTCGCTCCTGTGGAACCGGGCGGTGACCCGGTCTACGAGGTCGTGCACGGCATCGCCGACTCCACGCCCTACGACGTGCCCGAGGCCGGCTCCCTCCTGCATGTGCGCCGCCTCGGACCGAGGGAGCGCGCCGCCGTCCCGGACGCGGCCCAGGTGTACGTTCATGTGGTCCGCGGCGAAGTGGTGCTCGGCGGTGCGGAGTTGGGTGCGGGCGACTCGGTCAGGATCGCCGGGGAATCCGACCTCGAAGCCGTGGCGTCAGGACCGGCGGAACTGCTGCTGTGGGAGATGGCCGCCCGCTGAGGCTTCCCTTGCGAACGGCCGCGCACCTCTCACACGTGACCGCTCAAGACCGACCCCTCACACCTCGGCGAGCACCGCGTCCGTGAAGGGGGGCCACACCTCGGCCGCCCACGGCCCGAAGGCCCGATCGGTCAGCGCCACACACGCGACACCCGCCTCGGGGTCGACCCACAGGAAGGTGCCCGACTGCCCGAAGTGCCCGAACGTCCGCGGCGACGACGAACTGCCCGTCCAGTGCGGCGACTTGGAGTCCCTGATCTCGAACCCGAGCCCCCAGTCGTTCGGGTTCTGGTGCCCGTACCCCGGCAGCACGCCCTTGAGGCCCGGATACTGAACGGTCATCGCCTCGGCGACGGTCCGCGGATCGAGCAGCCGGGGAGCCTGCACCTCGGCGGCGAACCGCGCCAGGTCGTCCACGGTCGACACCCCGTCCTTGGCGGGCGAGCCCTCCAGCGAGGTCGAGGTCATCCCGAGCGGCTCGCATACCGCCTGGTGCAGATACTCCGCGAACGGGATCTCCGTCGCCTTCGCGATGTGGTCGCCGAGCACCTCGAACCCCGCATTCGAGTACAGCCGCCGTGTACCGGGCGCCGACGTCGCCCGGTGCTCGTCGAAGGCGAGCCCGGAGGTGTGCGCGAGGAGGTGGCGCACCGTGGACCCCTCGGGGCCGGCCGGGTCGTCGAACTCGATCGCGCCCTCTTCGTAGGCGACGAGGGCGGCGTAGGCGGCGAGCGGCTTGGTGACCGAGGCCAGCGGGAAACGGTGGGCCGTCGGACCGTGCGCCCCGAGGACCGTGCCGTCCGCGCGGACGACGGCTGCGGCGGCGGTCGGTACCGGCCAGTTCTCGATCATCGCAAGGCTCTGCATGGCCACGAGCCTAACGGGCTCCGCGAGGACACCCTCCTGCGCCCACGAGCTGGGCCGGGCCGTCGCGCGGGCCGAGTCGCATCGACGGACGCCGTCCGGAATTCCTCCCCAATGTGCTTGCTTGGAGTGCACTTCAACGTTCTAGCGTGGGGGCATGACGGTGATGGAGACCACCCCCGCACCCAGCAAGGCCGACGTCTGCGCATCGGCCCCCACCGCTCACCCGCGCCCGGAGGGCCAGGACCACTACACGATCAGCGAGGTCGTGGCCTTCACCGGACTGACCGCCCACACGCTGCGCTGGTACGAGCGGATCGGGCTCATGCCCCACATCGACCGCTCGCACACGGGCCAGCGCCGCTACAGCAATCGGGACCTCGACTGGCTCACCTTCGTGGGCAAGCTGCGGCTGACCGGGATGCCCGTGGCACACATGGTGCGCTACGCCGGACTCGTGCGGGTCGGTGAAGACACCTTCGAGGAGCGCCGCGAACTCCTCGAATCGACGCGCAGGGACGTGCTGTCCCGGATCGCCGAACTCCAGGACACCTTGTCCGTACTCGACCTCAAGATTGACTTCTATGCGGGCGCCCGGCGGGCGTCGGAGAGGGCCTGAACCGAATGAGCAGCACGGAGCAGCCGCGGCGGATTTCCACTGTGGAGTTGGGAAACAACGGGCCCTTGGTGGGCGTGCAGGGCCTCGGCTGCATGGGCATGAGCTGGGCCTACGGTCCGACGGACGCCGACGAGGCACGGGCCACCCTGGAGCGGGGCCTGGAACTCGGCGTCACCTTGTACGACACCGCCGACGCCTATGCCGCCGGCGAGAACGAGAAGTTCCTTGCTCCCTTCCTCAAGGCGCACCGTGACGAGGTGGTGCTGGCCACCAAGTTCGCCCTGGGCGTGGACCCGAGCGACCCCACGAAGCGCGTCATCAACAACGATCCCGAGTACATCCGCGCCTGCATCGACGCCAGCCTCCAGCGTCTCGGCGTCGACACGATCGACCTCTACTACATGCACCGCCGCGACGTAAACGTGCCGATCGAGGAGACCGTCGGCGTGATGGCCGAACTCGTCGCCGCCGGCAAGGTCAAGCACCTCGGCCTCAGCGAGGTCACCGGCGGCGAACTGCGCGCCGCCCAGGCCGTGCACCCGATCGCCGCCCTCCAGTCCGAGTGGTCGCTGTTCAGCCGCGACATCGAGAAGGAGGTCGTGCCGACCGCCGCCGAACTGGGTGTGGCCCTCGTGCCGTACTCGCCGCTCGGGCGCGGCTTCCTCACCGGCTCCTTCGTCAGCGCCGACAAGGAGCTCGGCGCGGACGACTTCCGCCGCCAGCAGCCCCGCTTCACCGGCGACAACGCCGCCGCCAACGCGGCCCTGCTCGAGCCGGTGCGCCAGGTCGCCGAGGCCCATGGCGCCTCCCTCGGCCAGATCGCCCTGGCCTGGGTGCAGCAGCAGTCGGGGGCCTTCGGACTCCCCGTCGTCCCGATCCCCGGCACCCGCAAGCGCAGCCGCATCGAGGAGAACGCCGCGGCCACCCGCATCACCCTCACCGACGCCGAACTCGCCCTGATCGCCCCCATCGCCTCCCAGGTCGCGGGCGACCGCTACGCCGACATGACCTTCACCTCGGCGGGGCGCGAGTAACACCCCGGTGCCACCTGCCCGGTCCGCCGCCGTGGGCATCTCCTGCCCCGGTGGCGGCCGGCCGGCACCTCACGTGAGCCCCAGCGCGAACACCGCGAACCCCGCGGCCAGCAGCCCGGCCAGCGCCCGCCGCGCATGCGTCGCCCGCTTCCAGGGAGCCTCGAAGCCCCGCGTGTACCTGCCGATCAGCACGAGCAGACCGGCGAAGACCGGAAGCCACGCGATCCTCGCCGCTATCCAGCCCAGCGAGTCCGGACTCGTCGTCAGCCCGGGTATCGCACCGGCGAAGGAACCCGGTATCGCCGCTGTCAGCAGCGCCGTCTGGTGCCAGCAAAGGATCGTCATCGCCGAGAGGTTGATGACGACGACCGGCGCCCACAGCGCGGGCCGCCGCAGCAGCCGGCCGATCCGGTCCCGCAGGAGCATCGCCGCACCGCTCTGCGCGGCCGCAAGCGCGAGCACCAGCAACGACGGCGGATGGGAGTTCGTCCGGGCCTCGCCCGGCACGCCCACCATCGACTCCGGGTAGTGGAACGCGAGGAGCAGCGTCGCGAACAGGGCGGCGCCGCCGATCAGCAGCGCCCACGCACCACGCCTTCCGATCCTCTTCTCGCCCCAGCAGACGCCCAGTTGGTAGGCGAACATCCAGCCGGGGAGCAGGTTGAGCAGGCTCAGCCAGGACGGCATGGCATCCGCATACGGCCCGTAGCGCAGGAAGTCGATCACGGCTACGGACCCGAGCAGTGGTGCCGCCGCCCACGCCCCCAGTTTCCGGGCGGCGCGTACGCAGTACGGCGTGAGCGCGGTGATCACCGTGTAGACGCCCACGAACCACAGCGGCTGTATCACCAGCGTCGAGCCGGTGTGCAGCGTCTTCTCCGGCACCCCGAGCGCGTACAACACGGGGATCAGCGCGGCGCATACCGCCGTCACCCCGAGGACCGGGCGGCCCAGACGTGCCAGCCGGCCGCGCAGCCAGGCGCTCGTCGACCCGCCCGCCTCCAGCGTCCGCCGGTACGACAGAACGGATGCGTAGCCCCCCACCAGGAAGAAGATGCCGAGCATCTGCAGCACCCAGCTGATCGGGGCGAGGAATCCGAAGGAGGCCAGCGGGCTCGTGTTGTGCAGCGCGCCCTGGCCGTCGAGGGAGAAACCGCCAAGGAGCCAGTGGCCCATGGGTACGGCGAGCAGCGCGAGTGCGCGCAGTCCGTCTATCGCCCGGTCCCGGTGGGCCGGTGTCTTCGCGTCGATGGCGGACGCGGTCCTGCGCAGAGTCGCGATACTCATGACGTCGCTCCAGTCGCGATACGGGTGAAAGCGCGCAGCGAGTCCGTGCCGGGCGCGAAGTAGCCGGTGTGGCCCTCGGCGTCGTGAGCCGGGATGCGGCGGGCGCCGAAGGAAGGGTCGGTCGGGTCGGTGCCGTGGCCCAGGCCGAACAACTCGACGTTCGGCACGCGGCCGATCCAGTCGCTGTCGTCCCGCGCGGCCCAGACCCGGGCCTTGGTGCGCAGTTCGGCCACCTTGTCCGCGTGCAGGCCCGGGGAGCCGAGCACCACGAGGTCGGACGCGGGCAGTCGGGCGGCGGAGAATCCGCACACCACCGATCCGTAGCTGTGGCAGAAGACGGAGGGACGCGGCGCGCCCGACGCCGTCAAGCCCTGGACGAAGCGGGTCAGTCTCGGCGCGCCCGCCTCGGCGAGCCGGCCGGTGGCGGCGTCCGGCCCCAGGCCGACAGGCGTCGTGTATCCCACCCACGCCACGACCGCCGTGCGGCCGCCCGACGCCTCGTACAGCGAGCGGGCCATCCCCGCAGGGGTGCCGTACGGATCCTTGGCCCGGTCGAACGAGCTCAGGTCGATGTCCGAGCCGGGCACGACGACGGACACATGTTCGGCGCCCGCCAAGTCCCCGAATACCTCGGCCACCTGGCCGCGGCCTCGCGGGTCGAAGGCGAGTATCTGCCGCCCGGGCTTGAGGAGTTCGGTGTATCGGGTGACGAGGAAGCGAGCCTGCGCGTGGTCCTGGGACGTGAGCGAAGGGTCCTCCGCACGCGCCCGGGCCCGGTCACGCTCGGCTTTCAACGCACGGGTGTTGGCCTCGTAGCGAAGATCCGCAGGAACGCCGTCCAGATTCCCGACCACGGTCGGATGCCGCGCGACCAGATCCTGCCGCTCGGCCTCGTCCAACCCGCGGAAGAACGCCGCCACCTGAGTCGGCCTCGTGGTCGACGGATGGGGCAGCCCGACGCCGAGGGCGTGATCCGCACGCCAGGACGCCGCGCCGGGTGGCGGACCCGTGAGGGGGCTCTGCTCGCTGCCGACAGCCCAGCCCGTCGTACCCGCCACGACAGTCGTCGTGAGCGCGGCGGCGACCAGTGTCCTACGGCCGCGTTGCTTCCATGAGCGCAGGCGCATCGCCCGTCTCCCCTCCGTCCGGTGGCGTGACGAGGGGAAGGTAGGAAGACGATGCCCGGCTCCACGTCACACCGGGGAGCCAACTCTCGGGTGATACCCGGGTATTCGGACGTGCTACTCAGGTAGGGGGTGCCCCGGGAAGACCCGCGCTGACCTGGGCGCGGAGCGTGATACCGAGCCTGGGCCTACTGGTCGCCGGGCGTGACGAGGCCGGTCTCGTAGGCGAAAATCACGGCCTGCGCCCGGTCCCGCAGCCCCAGCTTCGCGAGCACACGGCCGATATGGGTCTTCACGGTCTGCTCCGCGAGGACCAGCTTCTGCGCGATCTCCTGGTTGGACAGGCCCCGGGCGATGAGTTCGAGGACCTCTGTCTCGCGTGGCGTCAGACAGTTCAACTCCGGCGAGCGGTCCCTGCGACCGGACGGGCGCTGCCTTGCGATGTCCTCGATGAGCCGGCGCGTGACCGTCGGGGCGAGCAGCGCCTCTCCGGCGGCCACCACACGCACCGCCGCGATGAGGTCGGCCGGCGGTGCGTCCTTGAGGAGGAAACCCGAAGCGCCCGCGCGCAGCGCCTCGTACACATAGTCATCCACGTCGAACGTGGTCAGCATCAGGACCTTGGGACGGTGGATCACGCCCGGTGGAGGGTCGAGGAGCGCGCGGGTCGCCGCGATCCCGTCCATCTCGGGCATCCGCACGTCCATGAGGACGACATCCGGATGGGTGGTCCGGCTGACCTCGACACCCTGCTTGCCGTCCGGAGCCTCGCCCACGACGTCGATGTCGCTCTGCGCGGCCAGCAGCGCGGCGAACCCCGCTCGCACCATGGCCTGGTCGTCGACGATGATCACGCGGATGGTCATGCGGTGCCGAATTCCTTTACGACGAGGGGGAGTCGGGCTCGGCCAGCGGGAGTCGGGCCGCGACGCGGAAGCCTCCCCCGGGCAGTGGGCCCACGTCGAGTGTGCCGCCGACCAACCGTACGCGCTCGTGCATCCCGATGAGACCGTGTCCTGTGCCGGTCGTCTCCACGGGTGAAGCGTGCTCGCCCGCCGGGCCGTTGACCACGATCACCAGCAGGGCGTCCTCGTCCTTGGAGACAGAGATCTGAGTCCGGGCACCGGGAGCGTGCCGCACGACATTGGCCAGGGCCTCCTGCACGATGCGGTACGCGGAGAGGTCCACCGCGGGCGGCACATCGGTCAGCTCCCCGACGAGCGTCAGCTCGGGCATCGACAACTCCGCCGGGACACCGCCCCGTACCGTGGCCTCCACCAGTTGCTGAAGCCGGCCGAGACCCGGCTGAGGCGCGCGCTCGCCGCCCGGGGCGTCCTCGCTGCGCAGCACCGCGAGAAGCCGCCGCATCTCACCGAGCGACTCCCTGGCGCCCGCCGCTATCGAACCGAACTCCTCGCACGCCTCGGGGGTCAGGCCCTGGAGCCGGTACGGCGCGGAGTCCGCCTGCACCGTGATGACCGACATGTGATGAGCCACGACGTCGTGCAACTCCCGCGCGATACGCGCCCGTTCCTCAAGGAGGGTGCGCTGGGAACGCTCGGCCTCGTTGATCGTCTCCTGCTCGACGAGTCTGCGCTGTGCTTCCCCGCGCTCGCGCAGCAGCGTCCCGAACAGCAGCACCCCACCGCTCAGCACGATCATCAGCACGCTCGTGGCCTGGCTGTCCGAGGGGCGGAACATGTCGAGGACGAGTCCGGACACCACCGTGACCAGCCAGACCCCCAGGACCGTGCGTCTGCCCTCCCGCAGGGACAGGACGAAGCACAGGGCCAGATATCCCACGATGACCATGGGGGTCCAGGGCGCGGCGTGCTGGGAGGCCGATCCCTGGATGACAAACGCCCCGACGACGTCCGCGACGATCACGATGCCCCACGCGAGCAGCGGCCGGCTGACGGCGAGCAGCAGAGGAGCGGCCTGTGCGACCCCCAAGGCGCCGGCGAGACCGCCGGGGACCCCGTAGTCGTTCGACAGGACCTGGGTGGTGACCGGGATCAGTGTGGCGACGAAGCCCAGCGCGAGCACATAGGGGACCAGCCGCACCCAGCGGCTCGACGAGTGGCCGAGCAGAGGCTCGGCCGGTCCGGCGGGAGCGGCGAGCGAGGCCCCGGCCGCCCGCAGCCCGCCGAGGACGGCGGAGAGCACGCGGCGCGGGCCTCCTGGCGGTGCGGCCTTGCCGTCCGGCGGGCGGGGCTCCTGGTCGGGTGCAGTCGATGTGGGGCTCATGGCCTGCTCAGCGTAGGCAACAACCACCCGCGGTGCCGTCATACCGGGGAGCTCACCGGACCCCGTACCCAGGTATGACATGAGGGGCCGACCGACGGACGCCGAACCTCGACGAAGCCACGTGCGCCAGGACCGCACCCGGAGCCGAGCGGCACGCCATGCCGGGGTCGCTCGCCCCCAGGCCGGGCTCGCACCCCGCGGCCGCTCTACAACTCAGCCAGCAGCTCGGCCTTCTTCGTGGAGAACTCGGAGTCCGTGACGAGGCCCGCCTGGTGCAGCTCGCCCAGGTGACGGATGCGGTCGGCGATGTCCGCGGGGTCACGCCGGGCAGGGGAGCCGCCGGACGCGGGCACGGCCGAGCCGGCCCTTACGGCCGCGAGGATGGACGCGGCGAAGGGCAGTGACTCGTGCACGGGCCCGTACCCGAGACCGAAGATCACGGCGGCCGGGTCCTGGTCGGCCTGAGCGGGCTGCTCGGACGTGTCGCGGCGCAACAGCCGCAGGTGGCCCTCGAAGACCTCGGGCGAACGCCATTCGACGCCGCTCAGATCCGAGACGGGAAAGCTCTTGTCGCCGGCCTTCCACTTCGCCGACGACGCCCCGGTCCAGAACCATCGGAACGCCACGGACGTACCGTCGAAAGAGGCCTTGCCGTCGTAGGCCTTGAAGTGCAGTGGCGCCTCGGGCGCCGCCACCAGGTAGCGGCCCGCCGGTGCGCCGTCGTCCAGGGCCAGCACGTCGCGCAGCTCGTCCACGTAGTACTCGGCGAGTGTCTCGCGCTCGGCGGGCAGGACGAGCCGGTAGGGGTCGCATCCCTCCTTGAGCTGTCCCGCGGCCGCGTCCATCAGCGGATCGGCGCCCGGTCTCGGCACGGCGCGCAGGATGACGGTCCCGCGCTTGCCGGGAGTGAGTGTCACCGCCGCGATCGCCTCATAGGGGATGCGGCGCTCACCGAGTGCTTGGAGCAGCTTCGGCGTGCGGATTCCCCGTTCGAAGCGGATGAGCACGGAGTCGGACCCGAACTCCCAGGCGGCATGAAATCCGGCCAGTACGTCACCCATGCGGTTCATCGTATGCGGCACGCGCGCCTCCGTCCCCTGTTGCGTCGTGCCCCTGTTTCACCGATTTCTACGCGCGTCAGGCCGATGTTGTGCCGGAAGATCCGTCACGACAGGTGTCATGCCCGCTCGCACATCGCAGGGTGCGGTACGAACCGATGCCGATGTCGGCGAAGTTGCTGAGGCTCTCCGTGCCCGGCTCGAAATAGCCGGTGTGCCCGCGTGCGCCCGCTGCCGACAGGACCCGGGCGCCGAATCCACGGGAGACGGGGTCGGCGCCGTGACCGATCCCGCCGACCTCCAGGTACGGCACGTCCTGGATCCAGTCGTCGCTGTCCCGCATCGCCCACACGCGCGCGTGGGTGCCCAGTTTCGCGGCCTTCTCGGCGCGCATTCCGGGGCTGCCGGCCACCGCTATGTCGCTCACCCGGGAGGGCAGCTTGTGGGCGGCGACACCGCACACCACGGAACCGTAGCTGTGGCAGTACAGGGCCACCGGAGTGCGGCCCGGCAGTGCGCGTACCAGGGCGTTGAGCCGGGTGGCGCCCTCCTCCGCGCGCATCGCGGTGGCCGCGTCGACGCCGAGGCCCGCGGGCGTCGTGTAGTCGGCCCAGGCGATCACGGCGGTGCGTGTGCCGGGTCCGGCGGCGCGCTCCGCGCGGTACAGGGAGCGGGCCATGCCGACCGGCGCCGAGTACTTGCGGACGGTTCGCTGGAACGTGAGGAGGTTGGTGTCGACGCCTGGGACCACGACTGAGACGCGCTGGGCCTTGTCGAGGTCCCCGAAGACCTCGGCGACGCGGCCGGTGCCCAGGGGGTCGAAGGCGAGGATCTTGCGGTCGGGGCGCATCAGCGACGCGTACCGGTTCATGCGCTGGCCGGCGTCGCGCTGTCCCGCAGCGGAGAGCCGGTTGTCGTGCGTGCTCTTCCGCGCCACCTTGCGTGCCTGGTCGAGGGCGATGCGGTTGGCGCGGTAGCGCAGCTCCACCGGCGCGCCGTTCATGTTGCCGACGGCGAGCGGGTAGTGGGCGGCGAGCCTGGTGCGCTGTTGGCTGGTGAGTGAGGCGAAGAACTGCGCGAGGCGGGCGGGCGAGCCGTCCGGGTCCGGCAGAGCGTGCCCGTTGAGGTGGCCGTGTTCCCACGCTGTGATGGCGGCGTTGACCGGTGAGGTGACGCCCTTGTGGCGCACGGCGGTCCAGCCGGTGGTCGCCAGCATGACGAACACAACGGCCAGTGCGAGCAGTGCGCGCCAGACGCTGAGTTGCGGGGATGAGTCGAAGGAAGTCACTGCGGGACACCCTAGGAGAACCGCGGACCAACCCGCGAAATCGGTGAGGCAGATCACGTTTCCTGCGGGGTAATTAGGGCAAAACGGGCCTAGCTTAGGTGGTGTCGTCACGCTCTGTAGGTGCCGATTGCGCTCTTGGCGTGCAGGAGTGCACGGTCGGTCACTCTGTGCGCCACTTTCCCGCCAACACCGGCCCCAGCTGGTCGAGATAGGACTCCGTGACCTCGCGGATCGACTCGACGCTGATGTCCTCACCGGCGCCCCACAGCCGCCCGGCCATGCGCATCACGCCACTGAACGCGGCCACTGTCACGCGGGGGCGCAGATCCGTCTCCACGTCGAGGCCCTCGCGCTCGGCGATCACGCGCGCGATCTCCTCCTCCAGCTCCGTGGAACGGCGCAGGTGCACGGCGATCAGGGAGGGGGTGGATTCGATCATCTGGTAGGTGCGCATGTGGAGTTCGACCGGAACGACCTCTTCGATGGGCTCACCGAGGGTGTCCCAGGCGTCGAGCACGGCACCACGCAGGGCCTCGAACGGGCTGTCGGCCGCGGGGCGTTCGCGCAGGAGGGTGATGAAGCGGGACTCCACCATGTCCTGGACCGCGAACGCGGTCTCCTCCTTGCTGGTGAAGTACCGGAAGAAGGTGCGCTGCGAGACGTCGACGGCCTCCGCGATTTCGTCAACCGTCGTGTGGTCGTACCCCTTTGTGGTGAAGAGTTCCAGCGCGGAGCGCAGCAGGGCCTCGCGGGTGCGCTGCTTCTTGCGTTCCCGCAGCCCTGAACGTGCTTCCTGCGTCTTCACTCGTGTCCCTCTTTACGTCTGTTTGCCCAGCTCAGCTTACCTGTGAGCAACGTGACAGTTACCGACTTGTGAATTGGTTTGTCAACTGTCAGTCGCTGTCATTAGCCTCGGACGCATGACTAGTCAGACCACCGTCGACAAGGCGGACAAGGCTCCGGAGCCCATGTCCGTTCCGGCCCCGGCCAAGGGGCTTCGCGGCCACCCCTGGCTGACGCTGTTCTCCGTCGCGATCGGCGTGATGATGGTCGCTCTCGACGGCACCATCGTGGCCATCGCCAACCCGGCCATCCAGAAGGACCTCGGTGCCAGCTTCGCCGACGTCCAATGGATCACCAACGGCTACTTCCTCGCCCTCGCGGTCACGCTGATCACCGCGGGCAAGCTCGGCGACCGCTTCGGTCACCGGCAGACCTTTCTCATCGGCGTGATCGGGTTCGCCGCGTCCTCGGGAGCCATCGGCCTGTCGGACAGCATCGCCCTGGTGGTCACTTTCCGGGTGTTCCAGGGCCTGTTCGGTGCGCTCCTCATGCCGGCCGCGCTCGGCCTCCTGCGGGCCACGTTCCCCGCCGAGAAGCTGAACATGGCGATCGGCATCTGGGGCATGGTGATCGGCGCGTCGACCGCGGGCGGCCCGATCCTCGGTGGGCTGCTCGTCCAGCACGTCAGCTGGCAGTCCGTCTTCTTCATCAACGTCCCCGTCGGCGTCATCGCCCTCGTCCTCGGGCTCCTGATCCTCAAGGACCACCGGGCAGAGAACGCGCCGCGATCCTTCGACGTCCTCGGCATCGTGCTGCTCTCCGCCGCGATGTTCAGCCTGGTCTGGGCGCTCATCAAGGCCCCGGCGTGGGGCTGGGGCGACGGCCTGACCTGGACGTTCCTGGCGGCCTCCGTGCTGTGCTTCGCGCTCTTCGGGATCTGGGAGACGCGCGTCAAGGAACCGCTGATCCCGCTGGCCCTGTTCCGCTCGGTGCCGCTGTCTGCCGGCGTGGTCCTGATGGTGCTCATGGCCATCGCCTTCATGGGCGGCCTCTTCTTCGTCACCTTCTACTTGCAGAACGTGCACGGCATGAGCCCCGTCGATTCCGGTCTGCACCTCCTGCCGCTGACCGGAATGATGATCGTGGGCTCGCCGCTGGCGGGCGCGATGATCACGAAGGTGGGTCCGCGCATCCCGCTCGCGGGCGGCATGCTGCTCACCGCCGTCGCCATGTACGGCATGTCCACGCTGGAGTCGGGCACGGGCAGCGGCGCCATGTCGCTGTGGTTCGCCCTCCTCGGCCTGGGCCTTGCTCCCGTCATGGTGGGCGCCACCGAGGTCATCGTGGGCAACGCCCCGATGGAGCTCTCCGGCGTCGCGGGGGGCCTCCAGCAGGCCGCCATGCAGATCGGAGGAAGCCTCGGCACCGCCGTGCTCGGCGCCGTGATGGCCTCGAAGGTGGACAACGACCTCGCGGGCAACTGGACCGACGCCAAGCTTCCGCCGCTCACGCCCGCCCAGCTGGACCAGGCGTCCGAGGCGGTCCAGGTCGGTGTGGGCCCGGTCCCGAAGGGCACACCGGCCGAGCTTGCCGAGAAGATCACCTCGGTCGCGCACGACACCTTCATCTCCGGCATGAGCCTGGCCTGCCTGGTCGCCGCGGGCGTCGCCGTCGTGGCGATCTTCGTCGCGTTCCTGACCAAGCGGGGAACGAACGCTGAGGCGGGCGCGGGGGCCGCACACATCTAGCGCCTCTCAGGGGATGCGCTCATCGGGCCCCCTTCGGGGGAAACCCGTAGACCACCCCCGAAGCGCCCCCGCAGCCACCCCGAAATGCCCTCAGGGAAATCCTGGGGGCATTTCGCTTATCCGAGTGATCTGATCCGTCAGCTCTTCCCGTCTGATCGCCCACCGGTCCAGAGTGCAGACAAGTGACCAGCACGACACGGGGGTTGAACGACATGGGTACGAGGATGCGCGCCGCGATGGGTACGACGTTGCCGATGACGGCCGCGGCCGCTCTGGCGGCCGTCCTGCTGACACCGGTCCATGCCGGGGCCGCCGCTCCGCCGACATCGGGGGACTGCGCGGCGGGGGAGCTGTGCCTGTGGGAGAAGCCGGCGTTCAAGGGGCACCGGCAGACGTACGAGCTGTCCGGGATCGACATCGAGAGCTGCGTCGCGCTGCCGGAGGGGGGCAGCGCGCAGGCTCTCGCCAATCGCACCGGACGGCCGGTCACGGCCTACCAGTCCGCAGAGTGTGCCGAGACGGGGGAGTTCCAGACCTATCCCGGCAGCGGCACATGGGCGCCCCAATCTCCTTACCGGGTACGGGCGTTCAAGGTCTGGGAGCGATGAGATGAAAGAAGGCGAGGTGCGGTGCGGCCCCCGTGGCCGCACCGCACCTCGAACCTCTACGACGGTCGGGACCAGGCCCCTACGCGTCGCCGCCCGCCGGGCCGGGGTCGGCCGCCGAGACGTCGAGGAGCTGGTAGCGGTCGATCGCCTGCTTCAGGACCGAGCGGTCGATCTTGCCCTCGCGGGCCAGCTCCGTGAGTACGCCCACCACGATCGACTGGGCGTCGATGTGGAAGAAACGACGGGCCGCGCCGCGCGTGTCCGCGAAGCCGAAGCCGTCCGCGCCGAGCGACTGGTACGTGCCCGGCACCCAGCGGGAGATCTGGTCGGGCACGGACCGCATCCAGTCGGAGACCGCGACGAACGGACCTTCGGAGCCGGACAGCTTCCGCGTGACATAGGGGACGCGCTGCTCCTCGTCGGGGTGCAGCAGGTTGTGCCGCTCCACCTCGACGGCCTCGCGGCGCAGTTCGTTCCAGGAAGTCGCCGACCAGACGTCCGCCCTGACGTTCCACTCGGCGGCGAGGATCTGCTGTGCCTCCAGAGCCCACGGCACCGCGACACCCGAGGCGAGGATCTGCGCCGGGGTGGTGCCCGAAGTGCCCGGGTTGAAGCGGTGGATGCCCTTGAGGATGCCCTCCACGTCGACATCGGCGGGCTCGGCCGGGTGCTGCAGCGGCTCGTTGTAGACAGTGAGGTAGTAGAAGATGTCCTCGCCGTGCGGGTGCTCGGCGGAGGCGCCGTACATGCGTCGCAGACCGTCCTGCACGATGTGCGCGATCTCGAAGCCGAAGGCCGGGTCGTAGGCGACGCAGGCCGGGTTGGTCGAGGCGAGCAGCTGCGAGTGACCGTCGGCGTGCTGCAGACCCTCACCAGTCAGGGTCGTCCGGCCGGCGGTCGCCCCCAGCACGAAACCGCGCGCCAGCTGGTCGGCCATCTGCCAGAACTGGTCGCCGGTGCGCTGGAAACCGAACATCGAGTAGAAGACGTAGACCGGGATCAGCGGCTCGCCGTGCGTCGCGTACGCCGATCCCGCGGCGATCAGCGAGGCCGTGCAGCCCGCCTCGGAGATGCCGTCGTGCAGCATCTGCCCCGTCGGCGACTCCTTGTACGCGAGCAGCAGATCGCGGTCCACGGACTCGTACTGCTGGCCGAGCGGGTTGTAGATCTTCGCGCTCGGGAAGAACGAGTCCATGCCGAACGTGCGGTACTCGTCCGGCGCGATCAGGACGAAGCGCCGACCGATCTCCTTGTCCCGCATGAGGTCCTTGAGCAGCCGCACGAACGCCATGGTGGTGGCGATCGACTGCTGGCCGGAGCCCTTCTTCACGCTCGCGTACGTCTTGTCGTCGGGGAGCGGAAGCGGCTTGGACCGCACGACGCGGGTCGGCACATAGCCGCCGAGCGCGTGCCGGCGGTCGTGCATGTACTGGATCTCCTCCGAGTCGCGGCCCGGGTGGTAGTACGGCGGGGCGCCGTCCTCGAGCTGCTTGTCGGTGATCGGCAGGTGCAGACGGTCGCGGAAGCCCTTGAGGTCGTCGACCGTCAGCTTCTTCATCTGGTGGGTCGCGTTGCGGCCCTCGAAGTTGGGGCCGAGAGTCCAGCCCTTGACCGTCTGCGCCAGGATGACCGTCGGCTGGCCCTTGTGCTCCTTGGCCGCTTTGAAGGCCGCGAAGATCTTCTTGTGGTCGTGCCCGCCGCGCCCCAGGTGCAGGATCTGGTCGTCGGTCATGTTCTCGACCATCGCGCGCAGCCGGTGGTCGCCACCGAAGAAGTGGTCGCGAATGTACGAGCCGGGCTCGGTGGCATACGTCTGGAACTGGCCGTCGGGCGTGGTGTTCAGCTTGTTCACCAGGACGCCGTCGCGGTCCTGCGCGAGCAGCGGGTCCCAACTGCGGTCCCAGACCAGCTTGATGACGTTCCAGCCGGCGCCGCGGAACTGCGACTCGAGTTCCTGGATGATCTTGCCGTTGCCGCGGACCGGGCCGTCGAGGCGCTGCAGGTTGCAGTTCACCACGAAGGTCAGGTTGTCGAGGCCCTCGCGGGCCGCGATCGACAGCTGGCCGAGCGACTCCGGCTCGTCCATCTCGCCGTCGCCGAGGAACGCCCAGACGTGCGACGCGGAGGTGTCGGCGATGTCGCGGGCCTGCATGTAGCGGTTCATCCGCGCCTGGAAGATCGCGCCCAGCGGGCCGAGGCCCATGGAGACGGTGGGGAACTCCCAGAAGTCCGGCATCAGTCGGGGGTGCGGGTACGACGACAGGCCGTACGGAGCCTTCGACTTCTCCTGGCGGAACGAGTCGAGCTGGCCGTCGGTGAGGCGGTCCAGGAGATAGGCGCGGGCGTAGATGCCCGGCGACGCATGGCCCTGGAAGAAGATCTGGTCGCCGCCCGCGCCGTCGTCCTTGCCGCGGAAGAAGTGGTTGAAGCCCACGTCGTAGAGCGAGGCGGAGGAGGCGAAGGTGGCGATGTGGCCGCCGACCCCGATGCCGGGACGTTGGGCGCGGGAGACCATCACCGCGGCGTTCCAGCGGGTCGCGTTGAGGACCTTGCGCTCGATCTCCTCGTTGCCGGGGAAGAAAGGCTCGTCCTTGGTCGCGATCGTGTTGATGTAGTCCGTGCTGCGCATCTCGGGCACGGCCACGCGCTTCTCGCGGGCGCGCTCGATCAGCCGGAGCATCAGGAAGCGGGCCCGCTCGCGCCCGCGCTCGTCGACGGCGGCGTCGAGGGAGTCGAGCCATTCCTGGGTCTCTTCGGGATCGAAGTCCGGGACCTGGCTGGGGAGGCCGCCAATGATGATCGGATTGCGATCGGATCCGGAAACCACGCTGTTCCTTCACTGTCGGTCGAGATGTGCAATTGGGGTGCAATGGGGCTGCGCCGCTCCCCATCGTGTACCTCGGGAACGCAATCGTCATCTCTACCGCGAGGTAATCGGAGTGATTCCCCGGGGTTCCCCGGACGGGTGCGGCCAAATCTGAACGATACGCTCATGTGGTTCACCAGTTTCGTGAGGCCGTTCGGCCGAGGTGGACGACGGTCATCCACAGGGTGGGCAAATCCGGCAGATCGGTGTGGCATACATCACCGGCCTGCGGGGATCCTTGACTGAAGATGCGGTGACACCGCCTGGAACGTCACCGTTTCGGCGGTCTCGGGGGCCGGGTACTTGCGCGATCCGCCCCGCCCGTGTGGACTACGGCCAACGCTTCGCGCACGCGCGAAGCCGCAGACAACTTCGTAAACATGATCAGGAGGCAATCCGTGAGCGCGACCGCGGACCACGCGGAGGAGCGGACCAACCCTGCCGCGAGGCTGGGTTTCCAGCCCGAGCAGGTGGTCCAGGAGATCGGCTTCGACGACGACGTCGACCAGGAGCTCCGCGAGTCCATTGAGGAAGTCATCGGCAGCGAGCTCGTCGACGAGGACTACGACGACGTCGCTGACGCGGTGGTGCTGTGGTTCCGCGAGGACGACGGCGATCTGACGGACGCGTTGGTAGACGCCAGCCAGCTGGTCGACGACGGTGCCCCTGTCTGGCTGCTGACCCCGAAGACCGGCCGCGACGGCTATGTCGAGCCGAGCGACATCAACGAAGCCGCGCAGACCGCGGGTCTCTCGCAGACCAAGAGCATCAACGCGGGCAAGGACTGGGCGGGCAGCCGCCTCGTCACGCCGAAGGCGGCCGCCAAGAAGCGCTAGCCGACGAAAGACCCCAGCAGACACTCCGTGCGGCCCCCGCCGACGCCATGACGCGTCGACGGGGGCCGCACGCTTTGCCCGGGCCACACGCGAGGCCCCCACGCGGGGAGACCGCCTTCGGCGCCTAGGCTGGGCCTCACCCGAACGGCTCCACGGAAGGAAAGCTTGACCATGACGATCGAGGTCGGCACGAAGGCTCCGGATTTCGAGCTCAAGACGCAGCACGGCGAGACCGTGCGGCTCTCGGACTTCCGGGGTGAGAAGAACGTGGTGCTGCTCTTCTACCCGTTCGCCTTCACCGGCGTCTGCACCGGCGAGCTGTGCGCCCTGCGCGACGAGCTGCCGAAGTTCGTCAACGACGACGTCCAGCTGCTCGCCGTGTCCAACGACTCGCCGTTCAGCCTGCGCGTCTTCGCCGAGCAGGAGGGTCTCGAGTACCCGCTCCTGTCGGACTTCTGGCCGCACGGCGAGGCCTCGCGCGCGTACGGCGTCTTCGACGAGGAGAAGGGCTGCGCGGTGCGCGGCACCTTCATCATCGACAAGGAGGGCGTGGTCCGCTGGACCGTCGTCAACGGCCTGCCGGACGCCCGTGACCTCAACGAGTACGTCAAGGCGATCGACACCCTCTGACCCCTCAGGGGTCACAAGGGCGTGCTCCGCGCATCGCTCGGGGATGTCCCGGGGATGACACCCTGGGATTCTTCGGGTGCGGAGCCTGTGGCTGCCGGGAACCGGTCACTAGGATCCAGACGTTGATCCGATACCAATGCACGACGGGGCTCCCCGCCCCCGACACCAATGGGAGGACTCGTGGGAGTCAGCCTCAGCAAGGGCGGCAACGTATCGCTGACCAAGGAGGCTCCTGGCCTGACCGCGGTCATCATCGGCCTCGGGTGGGACGTTCGTACCACCACGGGCACGGACTTCGACCTTGACGCCAGCGCCATCCTGACGAACACGGAGGGCAAGGTCAGCAGCGACGCCAACTTCGTGTTCTTCAACAACCTGAAGAGCCCGGACGGCTCGGTCGAGCACACCGGCGACAACACCACGGGTGAAGGCGAGGGTGACGACGAGCAGCTCAAGGTCAACCTCGCCGGCGTCCCGGCCGATGTGGACAAGATCGTGTTCCCGGTCTCGATCTACGACGCCGAGAACCGCCAGCAGTCGTTCGGCCAGGTGCGCAACGCGTTCATCCGCGTCGTGAACCAGGCGGGCGGGGCGGAGATCGCCCGTTACGACCTCTCCGAGGACGCCTCGACGGAGACCGCCATGGTCTTCGGCGAGCTGTACAGGAACGGCGCGGAGTGGAAGTTCCGCGCCATCGGCCAGGGTTACGCCTCGGGTCTGCGCGGCATCGCGCAGGACTTCGGCGTCAACGTCTGAGCCGAGCACGACCGTATGACCGTCCGGCGTCGCACGCGAGTGCGGCGCCGGACGCGCTGGACAACTCAAGCGACATCACACCGGGGAGGATCACGATCATGGGTGTCACGCTCGCCAAGGGGGGCAATGTCTCCCTCTCCAAGGCCGCACCGAACCTCACACAGGTACTGATCGGACTCGGCTGGGACGCGCGTTCCACCACCGGAGCCGACTTCGACCTCGACGCCAGCGCGCTGCTGTGCAAGGACGGCCGGGTGCTCGGCGACGAGTGGTTCATCTTCTACAACCAGCTGACCAGCCCGGACGGCTCTGTCGAGCACACCGGCGACAACCTCACCGGTGAGGGCGAGGGTGACGACGAGTCGATCCTGATCGACCTGTCCAAGGTGCCGGCATTCTGCGACAAGATCGTCTTCCCGGTCTCGATCCATGACGCGGACAACCGAGGGCAGACGTTCGGCCAGGTCAGCAACGCGTTCATCCGCGTGGTCAATCAGGCGGACGGCCAGGAACTCGCCCGCTACGACCTGAGCGAGGACGCGTCCACGGAGACCGCGATGATCTTCGGCGAGGTGTACCGGTACGGCGGCGAATGGAAGTTCCGCGCCGTAGGACAGGGGTACGCGTCGGGCCTTCGCGGCATCGCTCTAGACTTCGGGGTCAATGTTTCGTAAAGCCGTGCGCGGAGCGGGGGAGCCCCGTCATACCGGCGCGGGGGAGACCCGTACACACCTGATGGGGTAGCCAGTGGTTTTGAAAACCTTCGGCTGGTCGTTCGCAATTACTGCGCTCGGCCTGGTCGCGGCTGTGTTCTACGACGGATGGACAGCATTCGGGGTCGTCGCGATCCTTGCCGTCCTCGAGATCTCGCTGTCCTTCGACAACGCGGTGATCAATGCCGGAATCCTGAAGAAGATGAATGCCTTCTGGCAGAAGATCTTCCTGACGGTCGGTGTGCTGATCGCCGTCTTCGGTATGCGACTGGTCTTCCCCGTCGTGATCGTCGCGGTCAGCGCCAAGCTCGGCCCCATCGAGGCGGTCAAGCTCGCGCTCAACGACAAGGACAAGTACCAGCAGCTGGTGACCGACGCGCACCCGTCGATCGCCGCGTTCGGTGGCATGTTCCTGTTGATGATCTTCCTCGACTTCATCTTCGAGGAGCGGGACGTCCAGTGGCTGCGCTGGATCGAGCGTCCGCTCGCCAAGCTCGGCAAGGTCGACATGCTGTCGGTCTGCATCGCGATGATCGTGCTCCTGATCTCCTCGTTCACCGTGGCCACGCATGCCCACCAGCACGGTGGCGCCCATGTGGACAAGGCCGAGACAGTGCTCATCGCCGGCATCGCCGGTCTGATCACCTATCTCATCGTGGGCGGTCTCTCCGGGTACTTCGAGAACCGCCTGGAGGAGGAAGAGGAGCGCGAGCACGAGGTCGAGGAAGAGGCCAGGAAGAGCGGCAAGGCCGCGCCGGCCATAGTCATGGCGGGCAAGGCCGCGTTCTTCATGTTCCTCTACCTCGAGGTCCTGGACGCGTCGTTCTCCTTCGACGGTGTCATCGGCGCCTTCGCCATCACCAACGACATCGTGTTGATGGCGCTCGGCCTCGGCATCGGTGCCATGTACGTCCGTTCGCTCACGGTCTACCTGGTCCGCCAGGGCACCCTGGACGACTACGTGTACCTGGAGCACGGCGCGCACTACGCGATCGGCGCCCTCGCCGTGATCCTCCTGGTCACGATCCAGTACGAGATCAACGAGGTCATCACGGGCCTGATCGGCGTCGTCCTGATCGCCTGGTCGTTCTGGTCGTCGGTGCGCCGCAACTCGAGAATCGCGGCCGCCGAGGGGAAAGCGGCGGCCTCGGGCGAGAAGGCTGAGGTTTCGTCCGGGCACTGATCCTGGAACGCTGTGAGCGGGGCGGTCTGCGAGGAGAATTCCTCACCGGCCGCCCCGTCGGCGTAACTGGACCATGAAACATGGGCACTTGGGGGCGAAATGTCCTTCTGGGACGGACTGTGGCGGGGGCGTGCGGCGGATTTCGAGTCGGGGAGCGCCGCGTCGAACTCCATCGAACTCACCAAGCGGCACCCGGTCGTCTCGCTCACCAAACAGGGGGCGGCCACCGGAAATCTGCGTATCAACCTGTCCTGGCGGATGCGGACGTCGGACATCGGCGGCCCGGAGCGCGAGAGCCTGCTGCGGCACCCCTTCAAGCTGTTCAAGCCCGATGTGGTGCAGGCCCATACGCAGAGCATGGTCAATGTGGACCTCGACCTCGGCTGTCTGTATGAGCTGACCGACGGGGAGAAGGGCGTGGTCCAGCCGCTCGGCAGCTTCTTCGGCGCGCTCAACGCGCCGCCGTACGTGAAGCTCAGCGGGGACGACCGCTTCGGCTCGGCGTCGGGTGAGACGATCTACGTCAATCTCGACCATCGCGAGTCCATCAAGCGACTGCTTGTCTTCGTCTACATCTACGACCAGACACCGGCGTTCGACCGTACGCACGCTCACGTCACGCTCTACCCGAGCAACGGCCCGCGCGTCGAGATCAGCCTCGATGAGCGCGCCCCGCAGGCCCGCTCCTGCGCCGTCGTCACGATCGAGAACGTCAAGGGTGAGCTGATCGTGCGACGCGAGGTGAAGTTCGTGTACGGGTTCCAGGCCGAGCTGGACCGGCTGTACGGGTGGGGCCTTCAGTGGGGCCGGGGGTACAAGTCCAAGGTCGGGGAGCGCTAGGGCATCTCCGGCGGATCAGACGCCGGGTCCCAGTTCCGTCGCCCGATCCGGCCCCGAGCCGCCAGGGGCCGGTCGCGGGCTCAGCGTGAGATGAATTGCGGGCCCTGCGGCGGCAGGGTGAAGTTCGGGTCGGGCAGCGGCTGCACCGGCTGCGGATAGCCGTACGCGGGCTGCGTCGTCGGCACCGGCATGACCAGCGGCGCGGGCTGCGTGGGCGCCGCGGGCGGGTACCCGTACGAGGGCTGGGAGACGGGCTGGGGCGCCGGCTGAGGGAGCGACGCGGCGATGGGCTGCTGCGTGGGTGCCTGCGGATACCCGTAGCCCGAACCCGAACCCGAACCCGAACCCGATCCCCAATCCGACCCCGACCCCATGAACGAGGTGTCGGGGGCCGGAGGCGGGAACGACGGCTCGGCGGCCGGCATCGGGCCCGGAGGCGACGATGTCTGAAGATCCGGCGCCGGCTCCGACTCGTCCACCGAGATGCCGAAATCGGTCGCCAGGCCGACCAGACCGTTCGAGTAGCCCTCGCCCAGGGCCCGGAACTTCCAGCCCTCGCCGCGCCGGTACAGCTCGCCGCAGATCAGCGCCGTCTCGGCGCCCGTCTCCGGCTTCACGTCGAAGCGGGCGAGGGGCTCGCCCTCCGCGGCCGCGGCGTCGTAGATCAGGATCCGCAGGGCGGGTACACGGTCGAAGGGGACGTCGTCCGCCGAGGCGACGAGGAGGACGCGGCCGACCTCGGGGCCGAGGCCCGCCAGGTCCGACTGGATCGTGTCGGTGAGTCCGTCGGCGACGCGCTTCTTGCCGAGCCGCCAGACCTTGCCCGAGGGGTGCCGGGGCTGGTTGTAGAAGACGAAGTCCTCGTCGGACCGTACGCGACCGTCGGGGCCGAGGAGCAGCGCCGAGGCGTCGACGTCGGGCACGCCCTGGCCGGTGGCCCAGCGCAGCACGGCGCGGACCGCCGTGGCCTCGAGCGGGACGTTCGACCCCTTCAGCATCGCGTGCGTCATGCGGTCATCCTGCCTTCCCTGTCCTGGCCAGGACAACGCGGGGGCCCGAGACTGTGAGACCGAGCGACATACTCGACATGGGTGGGTTACCTGAATTTCATGCCCGATGGGAACCCTTGACATGGATCCCTACGTACTATTACCGGCCACTTAAATTCGGGCCCGAGCGGCACGACGGGGGAGTCTCATGCGTCATTTCGGGCATATCGCCCCTGAGGTGCGGCAGCGCCTGTTCCACCGGGAGCCCGGTGACTTCACCGCGGACTCGCCGCCGCGCATGCTCGCGGCGGCCCTCGGGGCCACGCTCTACAGCCCGGCCACGCGGCCGCGCCTCGCCGACGACGTCCTCAAGCAGGCGGGCCGGGGTGTCGTCTCGATGGTGCTGTGCCTGGAGGACTCGATCGACGACGCCGAGGTTGCGGACGCCGAGGAGAACCTGGTCCGGCAGTTCACCGACCTCGCGGCCCGGCCGGACACGCAGCCTCCGCTGCTGTTCGTCCGCGTCCGCGCCGCCGGACAGATCACCGACCTCGTCCGCCGTCTCGGCCCCGCCGTGCGACTGCTGTCCGGATTCGTACTGCCGAAATTCACCGAGGAGCGGGGCGTGCCGTTCCTGGAGGCGCTCTCCGCCGCCGAGGCGGCCACCGGGCGGCGCCTCTTCGCGATGCCCGTCCTGGAGTCGCCCGAGCTCCTGCACCTGGAGACGCGGGGCGACACCCTGGCCGGGATCGCCCGCACCGTCGACAAGTACCGCGACCGCGTCCTGGCCCTGCGCCTCGGCGTGACCGACTTCTGCTCCGCGTACGGGCTGCGCAGGCCGCCGGACATGACCGCGTACGACGTCCAGATCGTGGCCTCCGTGATCGGGGACGTGGTCAATCTGCTCGGCCGGGCCGACGGCACCGGCTTCACCGTGACCGGGCCCGTCTGGGAGTACTTCCGTCACCAGGAGCGGATGTTCAAGCCGCAGCTGCGCCGCAGCCCTTTCCTGGAGGGCCGGGCCGTCGAGCTGCGCCAGGCCCTCATCGAGCACGACATGGACGGCCTGCTGCGCGAGATCGAGCTGGACCGGGCCAACGGCCTGCTCGGCAAGACCTGCATCCACCCCTCGCACGTGATGCCCGTGCACGCGCTGTCCGTGGTCAGTCACGAGGAGTACGGCGACGCCCAGGACATCCTGCGGCCCGAGCGCGGCGGCGGTGGCGTCCTCAGATCCGCGTACACGAACAAGATGAATGAAGTGAAGCCGCACCGCGCCTGGGCCGAGCGGACCCTCCAGCGGGCGGAGGCCTTCGGCGTCGCCCGTGAGGACGTCGGCTTCGTGGAGCTGCTCAACGCCGGCCTGCCCGCGTGACGAGCGCGCGAGTCATGATGAAAGCAATGAAAAGGGGCGAAGTGGTCTGGTCGGGGACATGGGTCGCACAGCGGCTCGGGGTCGAGCTCGTCGGTGACGAGGAGATATCCGGGCTGCTGGGCCTTGCCCTGCGCCGCAATCCCAAGCGGGCCCATCTGCTCGTGTCGAACGTCCTCGGCAAGCACGTGCCCCAGTCGCCGGCCGTGGTCTGGCGCGCCGGCTACGACCTCGGTCTGCGGGTGCGCGAGCTGCTCGGTGACGACGCGGCGCGGCAGGCGGTCGTGCTCGGATACGCCGAGACGGCGACGGGTCTGGGGCACTCCGTCGCCGACGGCCTGGCCCTCGCGCCCTATCTGCACTCGACGCGGCGCCCCGTCGACGGAGTGGCGCGCGCGGGCGGCTTCGAGGAGTCCCACTCGCACGCGACCTCGCATCTGCTGCTGCCGGAGGACCCCCGGCTCCTCGCGGGCGACGGGGCGCTGGTCCTCGTCGACGACGAGTTCTCCACGGGCAATACGGTCCTCAACACGATCCGCGCCCTGCACGAGCGCTACCCGCGCGGGCACTACGTCATCGTCGCCCTCGTCGACATGCGTTCGCCCGACGACCGGGGCCGCCTGGCCGACTTCGCCCGTGAGATCGGCGCCCGTGTCGACCTGGTCGCGTCGGCGTCCGGCACCGTCAAGCTCCCCGACGGCGTCCTCGCCAAGGGGCAGGCGCTCGTCGCCCACCACGAGTCCCTCGCCGAGACCCCGACGGAGCGCACGGGGCCGGGCAGCGAGCCGCCCACAGAGCCGGGCAGTGAGCCGGGCAGCGTGACCCGCCTGGACCTCGGCTGGCCCGCGTCCGTGCCCGACGGAGGCCGGCACGGCTTCACGCCGGAGCACCGCGCGGCGCTCGACGCGGCGCTCCCCGCGATGGCCGCCCGCCTGAGCGCGCCCCTGGGGGACGCCCGCCGCGTACTCGTCCTCGGTTTCGAGGAGCTGATGTACGCGCCGCTCGCCCTGGCCCGCGAGGTCGAGAAGGGCACGCAGGCGCAGGTGCGCTACTCCACCACGACCCGTTCGCCGGTCCTCGCCGTCGACGACCCCGGCTACGCGATCCGTACGCGACTCGTCTTCCCCGCCCACGACGACCCGGCCGACGGTCCGGGCGAGCGCTACGCGTACAACGTCGCGGGCGGCGACTTCGACGCGATCGTCGCCGTCGTCGACTCCACCGCGGACACGCCCCAACTGCACGCCCCAGATGGCCTGTTGGCGCGCCTCGCCGAGCACACCCCGCGCGTGCTGCTCGCCGTCGTGCCTTCCTACGTCCCCCAGGGGACTGCCCCCGAAAGGCCCCTCGTGTCCCCCACGCTCCCCGAGCCCCTCCGCGGCCCCGCCTTCTCCTCGTACGCGCCCGACGAGGTCGGCTGGCTGCTCCAGGACCTCTCGGACGTCGAGCTGGAGGCGCCGACCGAGGAGCGCGAGGAGGCGATACAGGGCGGTGGCGCGCACTACGCCGAGTCGCTGCCCGTCGAGTACCAGCCGAGCGCCGAGTACCAGGCGCTTTTCCAGTCCGCCCTCGAGGTCTCGGCCGCGCGGATCGCGCAGGCGGTCGGCGTCGTGACCGAGACCGTGCTCGCGGAACGGTCCCCGCGTCCCGTGCTCGTCTCGCTCGCCCGCGCCGGGACGCCCGTCGGCGTGCTGATGCGCCGCTGGGCGCAGGCGCGGCGCGGCCTCGACCTGCCGCACTACGCCGTTTCGATCGTCCGCGGCCGCGGCATCGACGCGAACGCGCTGCGCTGGCTCGCCGCCCACCACGACCCGGCCGATGTCGTCTTCGTCGACGGCTGGACCGGCAAGGGCGCGATCACCCGCGAACTGGCCGAAGCACTCAAGACCCATCAGCGAGATGAGGGCGGCCCCGGGTTCGACCCGGAGATCGCGGTGCTCGCCGACCCCGGGTCCTGCGTGCGCACCTACGGCACCCGCGAGGACTTCCTCATCCCGTCCGCGTGCCTCAACTCGACGGTCTCCGGGCTGATATCGCGGACGGTGCTGCGCGCCGACCTCGTCGGGCCGAACGACTTCCACGGCGGCAAGTTCTACCGCGAGCTCGCGGAGGCGGATGTCTCGACGCACTTCCTCGACACCGTCGAAGCCTGCTTCGACGAGGTCGCCGACGCCGTGGACGCCCAGGTCAAGGAGATGCTCTCCGCCGACCGCGCGCCCACCTGGGAGGGCTGGGCGGCCGTCGAGCGGATCAGTGAGGAGTACGAGATCCACGACGTGAACCTGGTGAAGCCCGGCGTCGGCGAGACGACCCGCGTGCTGCTGCGCCGTGTCCCGTGGAAGATACTCGCCCGCACCGGCGCCGGCGCCGACCTCGACCACGTACGCCTGCTCGCCGAGCAGCGCGGCGTACCGGTCGAGGAGGTCGCCGAACTCCCTTACACCTGCGTCGGGTTGATCCACCCGAAGTACACGCGGGGCGCCACCGGCGCGGACGGCAAGGCGGTGGCCGCGAAGTGAGCGCCACGCCCGTCACCCTGGTCGCGAGTGACCTCGACCGCACCCTGATCTACTCCGCCGCAGCCCTCGGCCTGACCATGCCCGACGCGCAGGCGCCGCGCCTGCTGTGCGTCGAGGTCTACGAGGGCAAGCCCCTCTCCTACGTCACCGAGGACGCGGCCGAGCTGCTCGGCGAACTCGGCCGCAGCGCTCTCTTCGTCCCGACCACGACCCGCACCCGTGAGCAGTACGGACGCATCCATCTCCCGGGCCCCGTAGCGCAGTTCGCGATCTGCGCCAACGGCGGGCACCTGCTGGTGGACGGCGTTTCCGACCCGGACTGGCGGGCCGCTGTCGACGAGCGGCTGGCCGCGGAGTGCGCGCCGCTCGACGAGGTGAGGGCGCATCTGGTGCGGACGGCCGACCCGGCGTGGCTCCTGAAGGAGCGCGTCGCCGAGGACCTCTTCGCGTATCTCGTGGTCGATCGGTCCCTGCTCCCGGAGGGCTGGGTCAAGGAACTCGCTGTCTGGGCGGAGCGCCGCGGCTGGACGGTCTCCCTCCAGGGCCGAAAGATCTACGCCGTGCCGAAGCCGCTCACCAAGAGTGCGGCCATGCGCGAGGTGGCCCGCCGCTCCGGCGCCGACCTCACGCTCGCGGCCGGCGACTCCCTGCTCGACGCGGACCTGCTCCTCGCGGCCGACCACGCCTGGCGCCCCGGCCACGGCGAGCTGGCGGACGCGGGCTGGACGGCGCCGCACGTCACGGCCCTGGAGGACCGGGGCGTCGCGGCGGGCGAGACGATCCTGCGGGAGCTGGTCGAGAGGGTCCGGCAGCCGCGTACGTACCCCTAAGGGGCCTGTACGTTCACCCGCAGCAACCCCCGCCGCAGCAGCCCCCGCCTCCGCCGCCGGCGGGGCGGGCCGGTGCGGCGGCCGATGTCGTGCCGCCCACGGCGACCGTCGACAGCAGCTTCACCGTGTCGTCGTGGCCGGCGGGGCAGTCCGCGGGGGCCGAGGACTCGGCCATGGGGCGGCTCAGTTCGAACGTGTCGCCGCAGGTCCGGCAGCGGTACTCGTAGCGTGGCATGGGCACAGGTTAGCTGGCCGTGCCCCGCGGGCGTCAGCGTACGACCGTGCCTCGGCCCGCCCCGAGCAGCCCGAGTTCCGCCCGTGTGGGTGCCCCCTCCCAGTCGCCCGGCTGCGCGACCGCGAAGGCGCCCGTCGTCACCGCCCGGTCGAGGCGCCCGGCGGTGTCCGCGCCGTCGAGGAGCGCGGAGAGATAGCCGGCGACGAAGGCGTCACCGGCCCCGACCGCGTCCACGGCGCGCACCGGCCGTGCCGGGACACGTAGCTCACCGTCGGCCGAGTGGGCGATCGCCCCGTCGGCGCCGAGCTTGACGACGACCTCGCGCACCCCCAGATCGAGGAGGACCTTGACCGGGTCGGGCCCGGGCGGCGCGCACAGCGGCAGCTCGTCGTCGGAGGCGATGAGGGCATCGACGTACGGGATCCAGTCGCGCAGTTCCGCGGCAGCCGCCTCCGAACTCCAAAGCCGGGAGCGGTAGTTGGCGTCCAGGCTGACCGGAACGCCGTGTTCGCGGGCGAGCCGCAGGGCGCGTCGGCACGCGTCGCGCGCGGAGGTGCTGAGCGCGGGCGTGATCCCCGTCAGATGCAGGACGCGGGGCGGCGGACCGGCCGCGAAGGCCCGCTCGACGCGGTCGGCGTCGAACCGTGAACCCGCCGAGCCCGCACGGTAGTACTGCACCCGCGTCACCTCGGGCAGCCGCGGCTCGAACAGGATCAGACCCGTAGGGGCGCCGGTGTCACGGGTGACGCAGGACGTGTCGACACCCTCGGCGCGCAGCGTGCGCAGGACCAGTTCGCCCGCCTCGTCGGCGCCGACCGCGCCCGCCCAGCGGGCGCTGTGGCCGAGCCGGGTGAGACCGATGGCGACGTTCGACTCGGCGCCCGCGACGGACAGGTCCATCGAGCCGCCCAGCTTGAACGGACCGTGGCCGCGCAGCGCGACCATGGTCTCGCCGAAGGTGAGTACGTCGATGGGGGAGGCGGGGGCCCCGGCTGAAGCGGAGCTCGCCGAACCCGACGCCGTCATCCGCAGACCGCCTTGAACTCGGCCGCCCGCTTGCGCAGTTGACCCAGGTCCCCGCCGTCCGCCGCGTCGCCGATGAGGGGTGAGCCGACCCCGACCGCGATGGCGCCGCCCTCCAGATAGGCGGTCGCCGCCGCCGCGTCGACCCCGCCCACCGGCACGAACGGCGTCCGGGGGAACGGCCCCCGCAGCGCCTTCAGATACGACGGACCGCCCATCGCCGACGCCGGGAAGATCTTCAGGGCCGTCGCCCTGGACGCCTCGGCCGCGATGACGTCGGTCGGCGTGAGCACCCCGGCGAGCACGGGCAGGCCCTGCCGCAGTGACTCGTCGACCCCGGCGCCCAGCCCGGGCGTCACAATGAGGTTCGCCCCGGCGGCGGCCGACTCGCGGGCGTCCTCGGCGGTCAGCACCGTGCCGGCACCGAGCCAGACGTCGTCGCCGAGCTCGGCCCGCGCCCTGCGGATCACGTCGAGGGCGTCACGGCCGCTGAGGGACACCTCCACCAGCGGGATTCCGGCCTCGGCCAGGGCCATGACCGTACGGAACGACGCGTCGGCGTCGCTTCCCCGGACGATCGCCACGAGGCGCTCGGCGCGCAGTGCGGTAGTGAAGTCCATGGTGCTCCTCCTCGGTTCCTTTCATGGGTGGGCGTTTCGCAGGGCGTTTCATGGGTCACCACTCGGCGAACGAGCCGTCCTCGTACCGCCACACGGGGTTGCGCCAGGCGTGGCCCTTGGCGTCGGCCGCGCGTACGGCCGCCTCGTCGACGTCCACGCCGAGGCCGGGCCGTTCCGTGCGCAGCAGCGAGCCCGCGACGAAGCGGAACGGCTCGCGGTCGGAGACGTAGTCGAGGAGCTCGGCGTCCTTGTTGTAGTGGATGCCGATCGACTGCTCCTGGATGAGGAAGTTCGGTGTGGTGAAGGCGACTTGGAGGCTCGCGGCGAGGGCCACGGGACCGAGCGGGCAGTGCGGCGCGATGTGAGCCCCGTACATCTCGGCGAGCGCGGCGATGCGGCGCAGCTCGGAGATGCCGCCCGCGTGCGAGATGTCTGGCTGCACCACGGCGACGCCGGCCTGGAGTGGGGCGAGGAACTCCCGCCGGGTGAAGAGCCGTTCGCCGAGCGCGATCGGGATGTTGGAGGCGTTCACCAGATCGGGGACGGCCTGCATGTGGTCGGAGAGGACGGGCTCCTCGACGAACAGGGGCGCGTACTCGGCGAGCAGGGGGAGCAGCCGGCGGGCGTTCGCGGGGGAGACGCGGCCGTGGAAGTCGAGCGCGAAATCCCGTTCGTCGCCCAGGACTTCACGGGCGGTCTCCGCGCGCAGCAGGCACGCGCGGACCTCCTCGCGGGTGGCGAGCGGCGTCATGCGCCCGCTGGCGTTCATCTTCACCGCCGTGAACCCGGCCTCGACCTGGGCGCTCACCGCGTCCCTGACCTCGCTCGGCTCGTCACCGCCCACCCAGGCGTACGCCCGGATCCGCTCGCGCACCGGTCCGCCGAGCAACTGGTGCACGGGCTGCCCGTACGTCTTGCCCTTGATGTCCCACAGGGCCTGGTCGAGCCCGGCGACAGCGGACGAAAGGACCGGCCCGCCGCGGTAGAAACCGCCCTTGGTCATGACCTGCCAGTGGTCTTCGATGCGCAGCGGGTCCTGGCCGACCAGGTACTCGGCGAGCACCTCGACGGCTGCCCGCACGGGCTCCGCACGCCCCTCGACGACGGGCTCACCCCAGCCGACGACCCCTTCGTCGGTCTCCACGCGGACGAACATCCAGCGGGGCGGAGCGAGGAAGGTCTCGATGCGGGCGATCTTCACGTAGGGGTTCCTCTCGGGGTGTTACGGGGGTGCGGCGGCGAGGTGTCAGGGATGGCCGCGCCGGGACAGTTCGATCACGTCGAGCATCGCCGCGAACGCGCCGTCCTGGTCCCGCGCGCGGACGCGGTCGGCGACCAGGGCGTGGGCGGGCAGCGGGTGTTCGTGCCGTCCGGCGTGCACGAGCCGGTCCCGTACGACCAGGGCCGGGATGATGACGCGCCGCATCTGCGCGAAGAAGGGGTTGCCGGAGGCGGTGAGGAGCGCCGTGTGGAAGGAGGCGTCGGCGCGCACGGCGAGAACGGGGTCGCTGTCGGTCATGACGGGATCGGCGGTCATGGGTGTCCGCTCGGCGGCGGCCATCGCGCTGAGTGCGGCGTCGAGGGCGGCGAGATCCGCGTCCGTGCGGTGCAGTGCGGCGAGCGCGGCCGCGGCGGGCTCGACGGCGCGGCGCAGTTCGAGGAGATCGGTGAAGAAGGCGCCGGGCGCGCCGGAGTCGATCGTCCAGCGCAGCACGTCGCTGTCGAGAAGGTTCCAGTCGTCGCGCGGGCGTATGAACGTTCCCCGCTTCTGCCGGGCGTCCAGGAGACCCTTGGTGGTCAGCACCTTGATCGCCTCGCGCAGCACGGTCTGGCTGACGTCCAGCTCGGCCATCAGGCCCGGCAGGTCGAGGAGGTCCCCCTCCGCGTACGTCCCGTCGAAGATCCGCCGGGCGAGCGCCTCCACGACGATCCGGTGGACGCCGCGCCCGGTGTACGAGACCCCTGGCGTGCCGTCCCGGCTCGCACTGTCCGTGCGCGGGCCCTCCGTACGAGGGCTGCCCCTGTCCTTGCGCGTCATGGGGGCAGCCTCGCACGTGGGCGGGTTATTTATCAATTATTCTCGGCGGCCCGGGACCATCGGTGATTTTGGTGGTCTCGCTGGCGCCGGTGCCCCCGGGGGCTTTGGCGACCTCGGGGGTGGGGTGCGGCTGCCGGGCGGCGCGGGCGCGGTCCTCGCGGGCGGCGGATTCCGGGTGGCGCGCGCGCCAGTACGGGTTGTCGTGCGGCAGCGTTCCGCTCACGCGCCCGTACATCCCGAAGGCCATCAACATCACGCCGACCACGAAGCTGAACAGCACGTTCTGGATCTCGAACGCGAGGAAGTTGTAGTCGGTCTGGAGCAGGGCGAGGTTCACGAAGCCGCTGAGGATGAACAGGATGCCGACGGTCAGGTTGATCGTCGAGGCGACGTTCCGTCCGATGACCATGCCGGCGAACAGCAGTGCGCCGACAAGGATCGACAGGACGCTGAGGGCACCGTTGGTGTTCAGGCCGGCGATCTTGTCGCCGCCGGTGTCGAAGAATCCGATCTGGTCGATGAGGCCCAGGATGCCGAAGGCGACCAGTACGAGCCCCATCAGGCCCGCGCCTATCCGGTAGACCTTGCTGAGGCTGTGGTCGACGGGCAGATGATCGTCGAGAATGACGCGCTGGTGCCGAAAGCGGGGGGCTGGGCGGTTCTCGGATATATGCGTGGCCATGATCGCCTCCCTTGCACGTACGTACCTCAAGGATCCGCCCGTAGCCCCGAGGGCGCCAACAGGGACGGGGCCCGGAGGCCAGGCAGGAGCGCGGCAGCTCAGGACGGGGCGCCGCGGTCCTCCCTGATCTGCGCGACGACGCGGGCGACCGTCTGCCGGACGGCCTCCGTCTCCGTGAGGAAGTGCCAGTAATCGGGATGGCGGCCCTCGAGAGCGGCGACGGCGCGGTCGAGGCGGGCCACGGAGTCGTCGAGGGGGCGGGCGTGCCGCGGCTCGGGCGTGCTGCGCCCCGACATGGCGAGGCGCTGCGCGTCCCGGATGGCGAACCGTGTCCGGTCGATCTCCTGCTGCGGGTCCTTCGCCACGGCGTTCAGCCGGTGCAGCCGGTCGGAGGCGGCGGACACGTCCTCGTCCGTCGTGTTCAGCAGCGCCCGCACCGTCGACAGGAGCGACGTCGCGTCCGGCCAGCGCTGCTCGTCCCGCGCCGTACGCGCCTCGGCCAGCTTCCGCTCCGCCTGCCGTACGTTCTCCGCGGCGCGCTCCGGCACATGCTGGAGGTCCTGCCAGCACTGGGCCGAGAACCGTCTGCGCAGCTCGCTCAGGACGGGCTCTACCTGCCCGGCCCGCGTGGTCAGGGCCTGCGCGCGCGTCCGCAGCGAGACGAGGCGGCGGTCGATCTCGGCGGCGCGCTCCGGCAGCCGCTGTGCCTCGGCCCGCACGGCTTCCGCATCCCGCGCGACCCGCTCGGCGCGCTCCAGGGTCTCCGGCACGCCGTGCCGGCCCGCGCCCTGATTGAGCCGGGTGAGCTCGGGGCCGAGGGCGGCGAGGCGGGCGGCGAGACCGTCGGCCTTGAGCCCGGCGCCGCGCACGGCGTCCAGTGAGTTGCTCGCCGCGAGGAGCGCCTGCCGCGCCCGCTCGACGGCGGGGGCCAGCCGCGCCAGCTGCGTCTCGGCCTTCCCGAGCAGCGGCCCGAGGCCCTGCGAGAACCGGTCGAGGTCCAGCTTCACCTTGGTCAGCTCGTCCTTGGCCCGGCTCAGCTCGGCGCGTGCCCGCGCGGCGACCGAGGCCTCCAGGTCGTCCCGGTCGAGGTCGTGCGCGTCCACCGCGGTGATGTACTGCAGGCTGGCCTCGTCGATGCGCCGGCCGAGGTCCTCGAAGTCGGAGACGGTGCGGCGCGCGGCGGGCGAGTCGTCGACTGCCGTGATCGTCTCGATGGAGATCCGCAGATCGCGCTGGGCGGTGTCGAGTTCGTAGAACGCGGCCGCGGCGGCGTCCTTGGCGGCCTGCGCCTCCGCCCGCTGGCCCTCCCCGCGCCCGAACCAGCGCCGGGTGCCGCCCCCGGCGAACGCGGCCGGCGCCACAGCGACGGCTACGGCGACGAGAGGCAGCGGAAGCAGCACGAGCCCGAGCAGATCGCGAAGCGCGGCGCGCGGTCGCATGGACGGCGCATACGGCCGCATCGGTGGTGTCGCCGTCACTACCCTCTCCCGTGCTGCCCTCGCCCGTGCACTCATCCGCCCTGCCCGCTGTCATTCTCCCACCGGTTAATGACGAACACACGGGCCGGATAGTTCGCTCTGGGCCCTGGGACTTTGCCGGACGATACGGGTTTGCGGGGTACCGCCACGGGCAAGGTAGGCTGTCGAATCATCCCGGGCGCGTAGCTCAGTGGTAGAGCGCTGCCCTTACAAGGCAGATGTCGGCGGTTCGAAACCGTCCGCGCCCACCAGTCTCGGGACATGAGTAAGGCCCAGGTCAACCGGTGCGAATCCGGGGACCTGGGCCTTAGTCGTTCGCGGCCACTCTTCGGCGCCGTGCCACTCACGTGCCAGATGGGCCGTGCGGTGGCCGCTTCACCTTCCTGATCTGACCGTCCACGTAGTCGGCGATCACATGGTCACGACCGTTGACGAGGTGCTGATAGATCAGCGCTGCCCGCACGGACGAGTGCCCCATGCGGTGCATCAACTCGCGCGTGGAGGCGCCGCCGGTCGCGGCGAGGGTGTTGCCGGTGTGCCGCAGGTCGTGAAAGTGGACATCGCCCAGGCCGGTCGCGGCGAGCGCGCGGAGCCAGATCCGTCGGAAGTTGTTCCGGCGCATGACGCCACCGCGGGCCCCGACGAAGACGAGCCCAGTTCGGCCGGCATCGGCGTACTCGGCCAGGTGGTGCGCCAACTCCTCTGCGAGGGAGGCCGGAAAGGCGACGGTACGGACACCGGCCGCGCTCTTTGGAGCCTTGACGATGAGGCCTTCGGCGCGCGTCTCGGCGTAGGCGCGGCGGACGGAGACGGTATGGGCCTCCAGGTCGATGTCATGGCGCTGGAGGGCCGCCAGCTCGCCGAAGCGGAGCGCACAGAACGCCGCGAGGAGGATCAGCGCGCGGCAGTGGGGCGGAACAGCGTCGGCCAGGCGGTACACCTCCGGAACGGAGAGGAACGGCCGCTCGGTGTGCGTGACTGATCCGGCGCCTTTGATCCGGCACGGGTTGCGCTCGATCAGTCCGTCGTCGACGGCCGTGTGCAGGATCGCGCGGAGGACTTGGTACGCCTTGGCGACGCTGGCCGCACCGACCCCCGCTTCGATCAGGTCTGTACG
This sequence comes from Streptomyces sp. NBC_01445, assembly GCF_035918235.1. NCBI lineage: Bacteria > Bacillati > Actinomycetota > Actinomycetes > Kitasatosporales > Streptomycetaceae > Streptomyces > Streptomyces sp. NBC_01445. The sequence goes on from NZ_CP109485.1 coordinate 6,896,415, forward strand.
CCAGCGCCGTACCTGCGGGGTGGTGATCTCCCGCAGCGGGAGATCGCTGAACGTCGGCAAGATGAATCGGTTGAGTACGACAGCGTTGCGCTCCCGCGTGGTGGCCGCATAGTCGCGGTCCTTGAACCAGTCCTCTGCGAAGTCGCCGAACGCGATCTTGACGTCAGGGTTCGTCCAGTCGCCGTCAAGGATCTTTGCCTCTTGCTTGACGAGCCAGCGGTCCGCGTCGGTCTGCGTGGCGAAAGTGTTGTCAGCCGTGCGCATCAGACCGTCAGGGCCCCGGTAGCGGGCCTGGAAGCGCCCCGAGGGCAGCTTGCGCACGGATCCGAAGCGGCGACGGCGCCCCTTGTCGTTGGGCATCAGGCCACCGCCTTGAGGCGTGAGGTACGGCAGCTGATCGGCTCCACGGTGTGCTCCGTGATGTACGCGTCCACGGCACTCTCCGGGATGCGGACATGACGGCCGACCTTCACGAAGGTGATGCGTCGCTCGGCTACCAGGCGGCGGGGGAAACGCGCCGAGGTCCCGAGCAGTTCGGCCACCTGGTCAACACTGAGGTAACGGTCCTTCATGCTGCGGCTCCTTCGATGGCGAGCTGGTCGCGTAGGGCTTCGCGGGCGGTTTCGCGGTTGAGCTGGAGTCCGCGAGCGATGGTGGCGGCGAGGGCGGATTCGCCGGGGGTATGGCCGTGGCCGGCGTACTGCCAGTCGGCCAGGACGAGGACGGTGTCCGGCTCGAAGTCGGGCGTATCGAGGGCTTCGCGTTCCTGTGCGGCGCGGAAGTCGGCGCGGGCCTGGCGGAGTTCGCCGAGGGTGGTCGAGTAGCGGCGGGACTTGGAGCTGAAGTGGCCGCGGAAGCCGAGCATGTGGGCCCATCCCCACAGGCGCCGGTCCGGGTACAGGCCGTCGAGGTCGCGGCATGCGGTGATCAGGCGGCGGGCGTGGTCGGGGACGCCGTGGCGGTCGAGTTCGGCGAGTTCGCCGATCCGGCGGTCGAGGGTGCCGGTGTTCTCCGCGGCCTTGGTCGCGTACTTGGCGACGTAAGAGGCGACCGCCTGCTCTGTGATGTCGGAGCCGTCTCCGAACGCTTTCACAGGTCGTACGTCGAGCTGCTTGCCCCAGCAGAAGGTTCGGGCGGGCTGGTCTGAAACGGCCGGCAGAGAGACCGAGGTGTACGAGTGCGCAGCCGCGGCGCGGATCGCGTCGGCGAGGAGGTCGACGCTGGCCCACGACGAGGGCGCAGTCTCAGGCCCATCGGGTCCGTCGAGCCGGATCACGGCGTGAAAGTGGATCGCGCCGCGTTTTTGGAACTCGGCGACCTTGCCGTATGAGAGGCGGGCCGTGTCCTTGAGTTCGCGCTGTGAGAGTCCGGCGCGGGCGGCGATCTCTCGGCGTAGCCGGTTGATGAAGCGCATCCATAGGTCGCCCGCGTGGTTGTTGAACAGGACCGCGGCGGCGTAGTCGTACGTTGCGGGGTCGAGTGCGGTGCCGAGTTCCGGCGCGTCTTCGGGATGCTGGACGCCGCAGCGGCAGCGGCCGGAGCTGGGCCGGTTGTGGACGGGTCCGAACGAGGGTGCGGTGAGGGTGGCGAAGACGCGCGGGTGTTCGCGGACCGTGGCGGGGATGTCGCGGCGGTCGTCGCCCGCGAGCCCGGCGCGGATGAGGTGGTAGGTGTCGCCCGCGTAGGTCCAGGCGCAGGAGGGGCATCGGGAGGCGCGGCGGTTGCCGCAGGCGATGCGCAGCCGTCCGCCGGGCTCACTCTCGGTGGAGTAGTGGTGCAGGGTCTGGCCGGTGGTCTTGTCCTTGGTGAGGGACCAGCCGGTGAGGTGGATCGGGTCGGCGCAGCCTCCGGTGCGGTGGATCTGGTCTTGCCAGCGGTCGAAGCCGTCCGACCCGGCCACCCTGAGGAGGTCCCCCAGGGTGATCGGGTCCAGGCCCGCGAAGGTCGCGGTGTCGGTCATGCGCGGCCCCCGGCCAGCGTCGCGATGCGGGCTGTGCGGGTGCCGGTGCCGTGACAGGCCGTGCAGTGGGCGGTGATGGTGCGCAGGTGTCCGTCGTGGTCGCGGCCGCCGAGGGTGATGGCGGCGGAGGCGAAGCCGTCGCAGGCCGGGCAGATTCGGGGCGTGGGGAGGGCGCGGTCGGTCATGATGGGTGTTCCTTCCGGTTGAGAGATCGGGTAGGGGAACGGCTCCCGGAGCGGACGAAACTTGGCGGTAGAGGCCGCTCCGGGGCCGTTCAGCGGCGCCTGTGCTCTGAGGTGATCAGTGAGCGGATGACGAGCGCGCAGATGGCGAGCGAGGCGCCGGTGATGGCGACGGCGAGGAGCATCGAGACCAGGACGGCGCCGACGACCAGGACCACGGCCGTACCGCCGCCGACGAGGGCGAGCACGGTGCCGGGCGTGAGCTGGACCGTGGGCCGGGTCGAGACCGGGGCCGGAGCGACGGGCATGGGCGCGGGGGCCGCCGGGACCTGTTGGACGACTGTGGTCGGCTCGACGACGGCGGGGTGGGTGACGAGGCCGGTCGGCTGGGGCATGGTCGGGATCTTCGGGCGGAGCATGGTGGATCTCCCTTCGGTGGGCGGTTACTTGACGGCGGTGTCGATGAGGGGGCCGAAGACGCTGTCGGCGAGGAGGTAGCCGCTGAGGAGGAGCACGGCCACGAGCCACCAGGGCGGGCGGATGAGCTTGATGCCGAGGTAGCCGACGACGATGAGGGCGAGCCAGAGCGGGACGTCCATGGCTGTGGCCTCCTAGTGGACGTTGCAGCGGTGGGTGCGGGCGGGGAGCTGGGCGGCGGCCTGGCTGGAGTAGTCGGAGGACCAGCCGCAGCGGTCGGCGCTGCACACGGCGGCGTGCTTGGTGTGGCCGTGGCGGTCGCGGTGGGTGCCGATCTGGACGGGGCCGATCTGCATCACGGAGTGGAAGAAGTCGCGGGCAGGCATGTCGATCAGTCCTTCCGGGTGGGGTCGGGGAACTGTGCGCGGATGCTGTGTGCGGTGGCCGGGTCGGTGGTGCGCTGTGCGGCTACCTCGGCGAGGAGGTGGGCCAGGTAGGGGCGTCCGGCGGCGTGCATCTCCTGTGCGCCGTCGAGGTAGTCAGTGCTCGTCAGGCCGGCCGGGTTGTTGGTCATCCGGGGCTTCCTTCCGGTTCTGTTCAGGTGAGTTGGGCGGCGATGGCGTCGGCCATCGGGGCGGGGACGCCGAGGCGGGCGCGCAGGGTGTCGGTGTCGATCGGGGTGCCGGTGCGGGTGCGGTGTTCGTCGGCGACCTTGCGGGCGTGGTCGACCAGCGGGGCCGGAACCGGCACGGGTGCCGGGGCAGCGGCGGGCAGAGCCGGAGCCGGATCGGGCACGACGGCGGGAAGGGGTTCTGGCTCCGGAGTCGGGGCGACGCGTTCGGGCGCTACGGCCGGGGCGGATTCGGCCGGCACGACCGGTCCCGGGTCCTCGACCGCGTGAGCGGTGTGGGCGAGGAGGGTGCCGCCGAGGAAGGCGAGTGCGGGCCATCCGGCGACGCCGAAGCGCAGCCAGGCCGGAGGGTGGGCCAGGTCGAGGAATCCGGCGGTGGCGACGTTGGCGCCGAGGGAGGCGACCAGGGCGATCAGGAACCAGCACCAGGCGAGCTGGGACGGGCCGTCGCTGCGGAGTCGGCGCCAGGCGGCGACGAGCAGCAGGTCGACGCTGATCGGGTAGGCCCACGCCTTCCATCCGTCCTGTCCGGCAGCGGCGGCAAGATCGTGCAGGTGGGCGAAGGACAGGGCCCCAGCGATCACGGCCTGTACGAGGACTGCATCCGGGCGGATCGAGCGGTTCATGTCTTCACCTCCTTCGGGGAGTTCGGGCATGGCTCGGGTAGGGACCTGGCGCGAAGGCGGTCGCGCCGACCGGGGCAAGGGGGTGAGCTAGGCCGCGGAGGGGACCGTCTCGGCAGCCGGGGCGGGAACTGTGGCCAGGTGCGGCAGCGTGGGCCGGAAGGCGGCGAGTTCGGGCAGATCCGGGGTGCGGTCCGCGTGCTTGTTGCAGAGGTTCACGGCCTGGCGCAGCGAGGTGTGCGGGGCGCGGATACGGGCCCAGCCGCCGGACGAGTCGCCCGTGACGGCGATGCCGGGGGCATCGGTGGGGATCTGGATCGCGGCGAGGACGGCGTCCGGGGCGATGTCGCCGAAAGCCATGTTCGCCGAGGACTCGTCGTTGACGCGGTGTGCGGTCCGTCCGGTGAGCTGGGCGCGGAGCATCGTGATGCCCTTGCCGAGTTCGGAGCCGAAGCGCTGGCCGCAGATCTCCAGATAGATGCCGGCAGCCCGGCCGAGCTGGGCCAGGCGGGCCAGGGACGTGATGATCTGGTCCCGGCGCTTCTCCTCGGCCTTGGTGGCGAAGAGTGCGAGTTCGGCGACCTCGTCGACCAGGACCACGATAGGCACGGGGCGCAGGTCGTCGGGCAGGTGCCAGATGTCGGAGGCGATCTCTTCGTCCGGGGTGTCCGCGGTGATGCGCTGGTGAGCGCGGATGAGCTGGTAGACGTCCTCCATGTGCGTCACGAGCGCGTCGAGCAGGTCGGCGGCGGTGTCGGGGTTGTCGGCCAGCGCGGAGAAGCGGCGGGCCAGCGGGAAGAGTTCAACGCCCTGCTTGCAGTCGATGCCGACCAGGGCCACATCACGCGAGGCGAGCCCGGCGACGAGGTTGCGCTGATAGACGGACTTGCCGGACTCGGTGGCGCCGAGAGTGAGCGCGTGCGGGACGGCACGGTAGTCGCGGTAGTGCACGGCACCGTCCTCGCGCAGGGCGACCGGGATGCGCATCGGCGCCGGGTCGGTCTTGGCGGGCATCTGCACCCGCTTAAGCACGTCGTAACCGGTCATCCGCAACTCGACCACGCCAGAGCGCAATTCACGGGACGTGACCCCGTACATGGCGAACGAGTGGCGAAGCCGGTCGGTGGCCGCGGCGACGTCGAAGGCGTCCTGCCCGGGGCGGAGCTTGAGCCGTAAGACCAGGCCAGTCCGGGTCGGGCGGATGCGCAGGATGCGCGGGGCGCGGGAGTTGGGGACTGGGCGGTTCGCCATCCGGGCCAGCGTCAGGCGCCAATGGGAGGGCGGGACCGTGAGGCCGCAGGCGTCCATGACCGAGGTGTAGCGGACGGCGACTCGCAGAGCGGCGAGGGTGACCCCGAAGGACATCCAGTACCAGGCGGGGCGCCGCCACCGCAGGAGCACTGCGGCAGCGACGACCACCAGGAGAGCGACCGTGTAGCCGGTCATGATCAGGCCGCCTTCGGCTTCGAAGCACCCGCGACGAGCGAAGTCACGGCCACCGCGCGGAACGAGATGCCATGCCGCTTGCCGTTGCCGAAGTCGTTCTCCCACGGCCGGGCGATCAGCCCAGTGAGGCCGACCGGGGTGCCCATCTGAAGCTCACCGGTGATACCCGGCTCCGGAACGGTCACCGACAGGATCTCGACCTCGTCGTTGACCGCGAACATCACGTCCACGACGAACAAGGTCGCGCCGGTCTCGACGTCCTGAGCGAGTTCGCCGGTCCGGCGGTCCTTGACCTTGGGCTGCGGGGACTTGGCCACCATCACGGTGGCGGTGGAGGTGTCGACGGGGATCTGACGCACAGCGGATCACTCCTCTATAGAGGCTGGACTCCGTCACTCATGTACATGAGTGACATGAAGAAGAGTGCATCACTCCTATACATGAGTCAACCCGCCGCGACGAACAAGTCACGGCGGGCTGCAGAGAGTTGAGTGTGCGTCAGTCGGCGGCAGGAATCCGGTAGCTGAAAACGAACTGGTCAGCGGCCATGAGGGTGTCGCAGACCTCGACCACGCGGCCCTCGGTCGTCAGGGCCTCCCGGATCAGATGAATCACCGGAGCACCGGGGCTGAGCGCCAGCTCCGATGACTCCGCCTTGGAAGCCGGGCGCGCTTGTAGCGTCTCGACGAACTCGGCGAACTCGTGCCCGTGGTCTTCGAGTCGGGCGTAGATGCCACCGCCGCCGGGGTTCTCGGCGAACAGCTCGGGGATGTCCTTCACGACGTCCCACGGGAGGTACGACGTAGCCGTCTCGACGGGCGTTCCGTTACGGAAGTAGAGGCGACGCCGGGCGAGCACCTGAGTGCCGGCCGCCACGCCCAACCGCTCGGCAGCATCCGCGGGAGCCTCCATGGGCCCGATGTACAGAACGCTCACCTTGGCGGCGGCGCCGGACTGCGCGGACTCGGCCAGATACGCGGCCTTGCCGCCCTGCCGATGCGAACGCCGGAAGCGGTCCGATGAGCGGAGCCGTACCGGTGGCCGATCCTTCACGATCGAACCCTTGCCGTGCCGGGTCTCGACGAGCCCACTGGCCCGCACCTCGACCATGGCCTTACGAATCGTCCCGCCGGAGACGCCATAGCGCTCGACGAGCTCCGACTCGCTCGGCACCATGTCGCCAGGCTTGAGGACTCCAGCCCTGATCTGCTGAACGACGTCTTCAGCGATCTGCACGTACCGAGGTACGGCCCTCCCCTCTCCTACCGCAGTTCCCATAGTCCTTCTCTTCCTCCTATGCTCCTGTACATGAGTAACAGCGCCCAGGAAGGCCAGTCAACGCCACTGCACTCCGTGTCGGTGGCCGGAGCGGTAGTCCGCGAGGACGGCCGACTCCTGACGATCCGCCGTGCGGACAACGGCACTTGGGAACTTCCTGGTGGCGTGCTCGAACTCGACGAGACCCCCGAGACCGGCGTACGGCGCGAAGTCTGGGAAGAGACGGGTATCGACGTCGAAGTGGACGAGCTCACCGGGGTCTACAAGAACACGACCCGAGGCATCGTCGCCCTGGTCTTCCGTTGCAAGCCGTCTGGCGGCACCGAGCGCACCTCGGAGGAATCGACCGCGGTCGCATGGCTCACCCCGGAAGAGGTGTCCGAGCGAATGTCAGAGGTCTTCGCGATCCGCCTGCTGGACGCCCTGGACGACGCAGGCCCTCACGTCCGCAGCCACGACGGCCGGCAGTTGCTCACGGCGTGACGCGCGACGAAGCGGTAGTGCTCGTTCAAGGGCTCATGGACGGGAGCATCACCGATGAGTCCGAAGTTGCTGCAGCCCTGGAGACCCTGAAGGCGGGACTGAGCTGTCCCCACATCAGCAACTACATCTACTGGGACTTCGACCCCGAGCCGAGCGCCGAGAAGGTCGTAGACCGAGCTATCGCATATGAGCCCTTTGTGCTCTGAGCCGGGCAGCGCGGTGGAACTTTCTCTACTTCATCAAGGCCCGCGCACGGCGCGGGCGCGCGCCGCCTCTGCGGCGCGGCCTGCCTCCTGTCTGCGCCCCGGCTGGCCGCGCCCGGCGGCGCGCTGCGTGCATGCGGGCGGAAGCGAGAACGTCATCCGCGGGCCAAAGACATGCCTCCGGCGGGGGCGCTCAGACTCTGGGATGGCGGGGGCGCCGTGCGCGAGTGCCGGCCGGTTCGTGGTGAGCGTGGTGGGCTCCCATCCCGTCTGCCATCGACCCAGGCAGAGCCGAGCAGACGCGGCCCATGGCGTCCAGGTCGTTCGTACAGTGGCGCGCTCCACCTGGACGCCATGAACCACGCCCGCTCCACGGTGTGTGGGTCGACGGCAGACGGGATGGGAGCTGGGGTGAGTGGCGGGTTGCTGCGATCTGGGAAGGGGAAGGAGGCGTTCGTGAAGCCTGAACGTGTTGCTGTCGTCGGAGTAGGCGTCCTCGGAGCCAGCGTGGGATGGAACCTGTCCCGACGCGGTATCAAAGTGGTCTTCATCGACGCAGGCCAGCCAGGTGAAGGAGTTACCAACTGGTCCTTCTCATGGGCCAATGCCAGCAACAAGACGGCGCGCAAGTCCTACTTCGACCTGAACGTCGCGGGCATGGAAGCGCACCGCGAGCTCGCCAGGACCATCGGGCCAGACTCCTGGTGGTATTCCGACGGCCACCTACGGTGGGCAGCCGACGCCGCAGCAGAGAGAAAGCTCCTGAAAACAGCAGAACTCCTGACTAGCTGGAACTACCAGGTCGAAGTGTGCACAGGAGCCGAGGTACGTCGCCGCCTCGAACCTGCTCTCACACTGCCCGACGGCATTCCTGTCGTGTTCTACCCCGACGAAGCCTGGGTGCACGGACGTCATCTCGTCAGCCGCCTGGTGAGCAAGGCCGTCACATCTGGAGCCGAGCACCGATTCGGCACCACAGTCCGTGACATCGGCACCGGTGCCGACGGGAGCATCCGGTCAGTTGCTCTGTCCGACGGGAGCTGTCTCGATGTCGACGTCGTCGTGAACGCGGCGGGCCCCGACGCTGCCGACGTGGCCGGGCTCGTCTCGCGGCGATTGCCGATGCGCCGGGAGCCCGGCATCGTCACGCGGATCGGCTGCGCTCAGGTCCCGGTTCGCCGGGCCATGCACGCTCCTCACATCGAGATCCGTCCTGACGGGAACTCTTCGGTGGTCCTCCACAGCCGCGAGATCGACGCACTCATCGACACCGGCGAAGATCCCTCGGAACTCGCAAGGTTGCTCCACGAATCGGCGCGGCAGGTCGTTCCCGATCTGGGCAGCGGTCGCATCGCACAGACACGTGTGGCCAACCGACCGATCCCAGCCGACGGATTCCCCTCAGTGGGAGCAGTGTCGTCTGTGCCGGGCTACTACGAAGCCGTCTCCCACAGCGGCATCACACTCGGGCCGGTAGTCGGCCGCCTGCTTGCTTCGGAGATCCTCAGCGGGGAGAGAGACAAGATGCTTGCGGACTTCCACCCCGAGCGGTTCACCCCGTGACATGGCCGACGAGAACGCTACGCGCCTGAACTAGCCGTGCGGCGGCCGACATCAGCGGCTGACACCAACAAGAGCGAGCAGCAGCGACCGAGGCTGGACCTCAAGGGGTGATCGGCCGAGGCTCAGGCCTGGTTGGTCGACGTCGACAGTCCGCAGTCACCGACCTGATAAGGATGACGCCACAGCACAAAAGCCTATCGTCGGCCTACCGAGACCACAGCGGCTACGATCTCGCCCACACCAAGGGGAGGGAAGATCGTCATGGCTATGGGACTCGCGGGACTGCCCGGCAGAGAGTGGATGATCCGGGACTCGAAGGGCCGGAAGTACAGCTACGACTCGGAAGAGGAAGCGCTCGAGGAGCTCCCCGAGCACGGGGAAGGGGCCACGGTATGGACCCGCGAGGTCTACCGTCTGCTGTTCGTCACCAGGTCGGTCGACGGCTGGCAGCAGGTTCCCACCCGGCGCGGCTAGGGCGTGTTGTAACCGCTGGTGATTGTTCTGGTTCATCGGCCGGCGAAGCGGGCTGTACAGCAGCGCAGTACCGCAACCCCATCGACCGCCCCTGTCCGCTGCCACCCCTCCAGCGCCTCGAAGTGTCCGGAATGACCGTCGCTGACCGAAATGGCTAGAGCTACGGATCAGAAGGTGGCCGCCGGGACAGGACGGTACTCGGTGAGTGTCTAACTGCGTGACAACGCCGACGGACGGCGCCGAACAGGCGCGGACAACGGCGAACCAACGCGGCAGCTCAGCGCGGCACTTGGCCAAGCTCAGCCCCTCCCCCGAGTTGCTTCGGGACGAAGCGGTCGTGTGCCACAGCCGTGCCACATCGTGCGGTCAACCACGGTCAATGACGGCTCGGTGCAGTCGAGACGCGCCGTTCACCTGGGCTGCCGCTACAGCCGGAGTGACCTGGGCGCCTCCGCTTCGGATCATGGCTGCCCTTACAAGGCAGATGTCGGCGGTTCGAAACCGTCCGCGCCCACCTGGGAGAAGACCCCCGGCCGTTCTCGGCCGGGGGTCTTCGGCATCCGGGGCTGACATCAACGCCCGTGGTCACCCACGGTCGCGCCTCCTCCTGGGCAGCCGGTCCATGTGGCTCACCGCCTCGCGCCGCGTGTCCTGGACGACGTGCGCGTCCACCGCCCCTCCACTCGGTCGTTTGCCGGCCGTCGAATGGGCTCACGGCGCGGCCGAAGGGAGACAAGGTCCTGCACCTCTTCGGCGGAGGGCAGATCACTCCCGAGTTCCTGGGCCGAATCGCCTTGCAGGCGGACGAGTTGAGGAGCTTCGAGTTCCTCGCACCTGGCGGGATCGAGCAGCACACGATCTCGGGCCGGGCCGCCGCATTCTCGCTGCGATCAAGACCCGTTCGGAAGCCACGTTGGTTCCCTGCTTCATCAAGGCTCCACGCTCCGCCCGTCGCGCGCTCCCCGGCTCACCGCCGGGGCCCTGCGCTCCTGTCTCCGCCCCGCGCCGGTCCCCCTGCTGCGCCGGTCGCGCAACTGGAGCGAGAGAGCCTTGCTGAGGGGAAACGGAAGGCACAGGACATGCCTCCGGCGGGGGCGCTCAGACTCCGGGATGGATGGGGCGCTGTTCGCGAGGGCCGGCCGAATCGTGGTGAGCGTTGTGGGTGAGTGGCGGGTTGGAAGGCGGCGATCGCTCGCCCCGTAACAGCTTTCACCCAAAGCCCGTGCGCCACGCGTCGCCCTCGTTGTTGTGGCCGGCATTGGCCTCCGGACGGGATTGAGTAATTCCGTTTCCTGGAACTCAGGTGAACCTCAAATAGCCCGTGATCCGTTGACGGATTGTGAAGGCCTGATGCATTGTCTGAGACGATCGGTACGCGGAGGCCTGGGGGCGGACGCGGCGGACGCGCTGACCGGGAGAAAGAGAGTTCTTTTTGAGGGTGCCGTCGAGGAGTCGGCGGCTGCGCAGGCGCGAGTTGCGCTTGCCGGGGGTTGCGTGGTGATCGCCGAGGAGGCGTCGTGTTCGGGCAAATGGGTATCGAGTCGTTTATCCCTGTCGTGCTTGTATTCCTCGCTGCGTGTGCGATCGGAGGCGCGGTCAGGATGAAAAGTCGCGCCCGCGCGACGGACGATGACTGAAGCCGTCCGGGCGGAATTCGAAGCCAGTCGCGGAACAATAGGTGGCTTGCTTTCGACTGTCCAGCCCCGCCTTGGATATCGTCCGAGGCGGGGCTGGGCCAGTGTTACGCGGAAATCAGTCCGCTGCTGGGCTGCCTGAAGCCCTGGCTGAGACTGAATGCTCCAGTTGGGCCCGCGACCGGCCGCGGCCCTTGTCAGCAGGGCTCGTTGAACTTCACTGCGTTGAACTTCACCGGCCGGCCGTCGAGTTTGGTACCTGCGGGCGGGTACTGGGTGCAGATCTGCCAGTTGGACTCCATGAACACGATGCGGTTCTGGCCGGTCGCGTCGTTCACCGTGATGCTGTAGGCCCTGTCCAGGGCCTCGCGCGCCGCCTTTACCGACTTGCCCTTGAAGTTGGGCATCGTTGATCCGGCGGGCTGCGGCTTGCCCGCGTCCTTCGACGGGCACGCCTCCTCCAGCTTGACCGCGGCGAAGTCGACCTCCGTGTCCGTGGGGTGCTTGCCCGCCGCGGGGGTCTGCGCGCACACCTTCCAGTTGCGGTCGAACGCCTGCATGCGGCCCCGGCCGAGGGCGTCATGGGAGGTGAGCCCGTAGAAACCCGCCGCCTGCGCCTCGTCCTGGGCGTACTGGAGGCCCTTGCCGGTCATGTTCGGCAGGCTCGCCGTCTCGGCGGCGGCCTTGCTTGCGGTGGGGGTGGGAGTTCCGGTTGCGGTTCGGGGTGCTGCCGGTTTGTTGCTGACCGTTTCGGCTCCGCAGCCCGTGAGTGCGAGAAGTGCGGTGCCGGCGAGTGCGGCGACGGTCGTGCGCGTGCGCATGCCGTAGTCCCCCCTGGGATAGTACGTGTGCAGAAGGGGCATTATGTGCCACGTGAAGGAGTTGTGAAGGGGTCTTCCGTTATGTGGGCTCGGAGGAGGGTGGAATGTCTGCGTGGGGTGGGCGTTTTGTCGTCTCGCGGTGCGCGTGACGTCGTAACTTCCGTCACTCCGAGGGGGTTTCACGCAGTCTTCACGTGCGTGGACGTAGGCTTCACGTCATGGCCACGACTTCCGAATCCGCGACCGTGCGGCCTGCCGCCGAGGTGAACGAGCAGATACGTGCCCTTTGGCTGCGCGCCGGGGGGCGGTTGAGCGCGGAGGAACGAGTGGAGTACGAAGCTCTCGTGGTCGAGTGGGCCGCCGCCATGCGTGAGGCGGCTTGAGGGTCGCTGGGGGGTGATCCTGGGGTTCGGTCACTCCGGGGCGTCGGCCTCGTGGGTCCGCTTGAGGTACATGCGGGCATCCACCTTGTCCGGGCCCGAGACGTCCTTCCAGTAGCGGTGGCACGTCACGAAGACCGCCAGCTCGCGCTCCCGCTGCCGTAGCTTTTCGACCTCGGCCTGTTCGTCCGGGGTCCAGCCAGGGGATGCGGGGCGCTCGCGCTTGCGCCAGCCGTGGTCGTCGTTGAACCCGTCGAGGGGGTCCACCGACCAGGGAAGCCGCTTCAGGAGGGTCAGGAGCTCCGCCCTGACCTGGTGCAGCTCCTCCTGGCCTGCCAGGAGGTCACTCGGGAAGTCATAGGTCGCTGCCACGCGGCAATGCTACGCCTGTTCGATTTCTTGAGGCGAGCGATGGCCGGCGTGTTCATTCGTACGTGTGTTTCGAACGCAGGTTCTTTGCGAAGGTGTGCGCGAGGGCGGCGGAGCGCGCGAGACTGGAGGCATGTGCCGCAGCATCAAGACCCTTCGCCCGCCCGTCCTCCCCGAAGAGGCCACCGAGGAGGAGATCCGGGCCGCAGCCCTGCAGTACGTGCGCAAGGTGTCCGGCTTCAGGGCGCCCGCCGCGCACAACAAGGAGGTGTTCGACCGGGCCGTCGACGTCGTCGCCCAGGCGACCGCCGAGCTGCTCGACGGGCTCGAAATCCGCGGCCAGGGAGGCCAGTTGGCCCAGGAGCCGGCCGCCTAGGCGAGGGGCCGAGTCAGGTCCCGGGGCGGGCCTGGGGTGGGCCTCGGGTGGGTCAGCTCGCCCGTTCCGCCGCCGGTCGCCGCATCAGGAACGCCGCCCCCGCCCCCGCCGCGAACAACGCGAGCAGTGACACCCCCGTGGCCAGCCAACTCGCGCCGAGCCACTGGCCGCCGAAGTAGCCGAGGGCCACGCTGTAGCCCGCCCAGGCCACGCCCGCGAGGGCGGACCACGGCAGGAACTCGCGGACCCGGCGATGAGCCGTGCCCGCCGCGAACGAGACGATCGAGCGGCCCGCCGGGGCGAAGCGGGCGATGACCACGAGGATGCCGCCGCTGGAGCGCGCCAGCGCCCCGCCGAGACGTTCCTGCGCGCTGGTGAGGCGGCGGGAGCGGGCGATCGCGCGGTCGAGACGTTCGCCGCCGCGCCAGGCGATGCGGTACGCGACCAGGTCGCCCAGTACCGACGCCGTGGCCGCCGAGAGGACCAGCGCCAGGATGGACGGCACCTCGGGCGTCACCTGCCCGGCCGCCGTCCCCGTGCCGGCCGCCGCGGCGGTGGCCGCGGTGATGACCAGGACGCCGCTCGGCAGGACGGGCAGGAACACGTCGAGCAGTACCGAGAGGGCCACCACCGCGTAGATCCACGGACCGCCGGTCAGCGACCCCACACTCTCCAGCACCGCGACCCCCCCGTGATCCGTGTTCGTGAATTCCCCGGTCAGCGATGGACGCCGCGATGTCGCGGGGAGCGGCAGGGGCGGCTGATGACAGCTGTACAGCGTACGCCTCGGTTGTGGCTGGAGGGTCACCAGGGGCTCAGGTGTTCTCCACGTCGCGTTCACCCGGGTGCCGCGTCGCAGGCGCGGTACGCCCCGGTAACCCCGTACGAACTACGGAGCGGGAGGACCCGCGAGCGGGAGAGCGTGAGCTGGAGGAGCGGGCGATGGCGGCAGGAATCGTGGCGGGAGCGGTGGCGGCGGTCGTGCTCGCGGCCGGCGGCGGGGTGGGCGGCAGTGGGACGGGCGGCAACGGAATTGCGGGCCACGGGACTGCGGGCGGCTGGGCGGCGGGCCGTGGGGCGGCGGAGCCGGCTCGTCACGAGGTGCGGGAAGCGGCGCGGTTCTCGCCGCCGAACGCCTTCGTGGCGTCGCCGGCGGTCACGTACGACATGAAGCTTGTGCCCGCCGGAGCGCGGATCGAGGTCGTTCAGCGCGGCGGGCACGGTCGCATGAGCGTGAGTGTGCGGGTCGAGGGGCTGGCCGCGGGGCGCGTGTACGGCGCGCATGTGCACCAGGGGGAGTGCGGCGGGGATCCGGCCGCGGCGGGTGGGCACTACCAGCACCGCGAGGATCCGGTGCGGCCGTCGAAGGACCCGGCCTATGCGAACCCGGAGAACGAGGTCTGGCTCGACTTCACCACGGACGCACACGGTGCGGGGGCGGCGACCGCGTGGCAGGGCTGGGAGTTCAGGCCCGGCGGGGCGCGGTCCGTGGTGCTGCACGGGATGCCGGGCGGAGCGGGCGCCCGGCTCGCGTGCTTCACGGTGCCGTTCGAGCCGGTGCCGTTCGAGCCGGCGTCGGCTGAGCCGGTGCCGTTCGAGTCGCCGGGTCACCGGGGGAGGTGAGGGGATACCGGCACTGGCGCGCCGGCACCCCCATCAAGCGGTCAAGCGGTCAAGCCGTCACGCAGGCCATGCATCAAGCCGCAGCAGGCTCCGGCTCGGACGCCGAAGCGGCCGGCCTCTGAGCCTTGGTCTCGCCGCGTGCCGTGAAGAGCCGGTCGAGGCCGAGCGCCCCGGAGCCGGTGAAGACCAGGAGCAGCATGGCCCAGCAGAACATCGCGGACGGTTCGCCGCCGTTCTGGAGCGGCCACAGGGCCTCCGGCTGGTGGACCTTGAAGTACGCGTAGGCCATCGAGCCGGAGGCTATGAAGGCCGCGGCGCGGGTGCCGAGGCCGAGGGCGACGAGGGCGCCGCCGACGAGCTGGATGACGGCCGCGTACCAGCCGGGCCAGGTGCCGGTGGGGACGGTGCCGCCGCCCATCGCTCCGCCGAGGACGCCGAAGAGCGAGGCGGCGCCGTGGCAGGCGAAGAGCAGGCCCACGATGATGCGGAACAGGCCGAGGGCGTAGGGCTGGGCGTTGTTGAGACGTCCAGTCATAGGGGGGACTCCTTGTGTCGGTTGGGGACGAACCGATGGAGGCCACAGGTTAGGGGACCCTAATCAACGCTTGCAAGTTCAACATTTGGCCATGATTGGCACTCCGTGCCGGGTTCCGTACGGTCCTCGGCGGCCGTCCGCAGGGCCGCCCGCGCGACCGCGTCCGCGTCCGACAAGGTCACCGAATCCACTCCCGGGCGAGCGCCCGCCGCGGTCACCCAGTGCACCCCCTCCGTGGGCACGCCGACCGCGAACCGCCGTGCGTGTGGCCGGCCCTGACGGTCGATCAGGCGGTACGGGCGCGGTGTCACGTCCACCCCGCCCGTCACGTAACCGTCGAGTGTGTGCGGCCGGACGTGGCCCGTCTTCAGGAGCCCGGTGAGCAGTTGGTCGCCGGTGCGCGCCACGTCCGTCTCCGGCAGCCGCGCCTCGACGAGTGTGGTGGCTCTCACGGATGATCCGGGCACATCGGGCGAGTGCGCGACGAAAACGCCGTCTTCGGTCCGCACGTCGAGGCGCGGCCCGATCACCGTCAGGACGCCGGACTCGACGAGCGCGGTCATCTCCTCGATGCGCCGCCGGGGCGGGCCGATCGACAGGAAGGCGTTGAGCGGGGTGTACCAGCGGTCGAGGTGGTCGCGGCGCGAGCCGCCGCCGATCCCGCCGTGGTCGACGGCCTGGCGCAGTTCGTTGCGCAGGTCGCGCAGCACGTCAAGGGCGGCCTTCACGGGGCCGTCCACGTTGCCGAGCGCGGCGTGCGCCGCGTCCTCGCGCAGATGGGCCAGGAGCCAGGTCCGCCACGCGTCGGGCGAGCCGAAGTGCAGCTCCGCGTGCGGCCGGGAGATGCGATCCCAGGACCAGCGGACACCCTCCGGAATCCCGAACTCGTACAGGACGTCGGCCTCTTCGGAGCTCTGGTGCGGCGCGGCGAGGAAGCCTTCGCGGAAACCGGCGTCCCCCGCGCCCGCGCGACGCAGCAGTGTCTCGTAATAGACGGTCTCCACCTCCTTCGCGACGAGCGGCCAGATCTCGCCGAGGAAGTCCGGCGCGTCCCCCGAGTCCGCGCGCTTGCGGAAGCGCGCGATGACCTCGGCGGTGAGGACGGCCGGTTCGTGACGCCCGTACGCGCCCTTGGCGTTGTCACCGCGCGCCTGGTACGGGATGCCGCGGCGCGAACCGGCGTACAAACGCGGCTCGCGGCCCGAGGGCTTGTACCGCAACTCCCCCGCGGACGTGCGGCGGTAGCGTCCGCCGCGGCCCTCGGTGAGCAGCGCCATGTGGTCGAAGAAGTTGAGGCCGAGGCCCCTCAGCACGACGGCTTCACCCGGGGCGAGGGCGGAGAGGTCCAGGTCGGCCGGGTTGGCGGGCGGCACGTGGCGCAGGCCGTGGTGGAGCGCGTACTCGGTGAGGCGCGTCTGTGCGGGGCTCGGCGCCGCGGGCAGATGGCCCTGGGCGAGGACGACGGCGGACAGGCCGGTCAGTTCCTGCCCGTTGTCGAGTACGAGGGTCTGGCGGCCGTCGTCCGCGTCGTCGAGGCGCACGGCTCGCGCCCGGTGTACCTGAACGCGTATGGCGTCGGGCGCGCAGCCCACGGTGTCGGCGAACACCCATTCCAGGTACTCGCCGTAGAGGGCGCGGGACGGGTAGTCGTCGGGGCCGAGGGGGAGTCCCTGGCGCTGGGCCCACTCGTGCAGGCTCGGGCCCCGGCGTATCGGACCCGAGCAGTCCACGCTGTCGTCGGTGAACAGCGTGACCTGTGAGGCGACGGTGTTCATCAGGAGTTCGGGTGCCTGCGATGTCCGCCAGACGCTGCCCGCTCCCGGCGGCGCCGGATCGACGACGTGGACGGTGAGGCGGGCGCCGGGCGGCAGGAGCTCGCAGGCGGAGGCACAGAGTCGTTCGAGGACGCTGGTGCCGCGCGGGCCCGCGCCGACTATCGCTGCGGCCGGCGCCGAGCACACTGCGTACAAAGAGGGACTCCAGGGGCATGTGGGGCTGCTGGAAGCGGAACGTCCGCTCATCATGCCGGGTCGCCCTGTCAAGGGAAGAGCGGAGTCCGGGTGTGCGCCGTATCTTCACCGGGCGGCCCCGTGGGCGACAGGCCTGGTCACGCACGGTCATTCACGACATTCACTCAGTACGGTCACTGACTCGGTACGGTCACCGACTCGGTACGGTCACTCACTCATCACGATGTCCGCCGCCTCCCGCAGCCCGGGCTTTCCGCCCGGCACCGGCTGTGCCTCCTGGAGCCGTAGTCGCGCCGCGCGACCTCGCAGCGTCAGTGTCATCAGCTGGTTGCCGAACCAGGGCCCGCCCGTCTTGCGCCAGGAGACCGGGGGAGTGGTGAGCCGGCCGTGCCGGGCGAAGCGCCGGCCGAGGGCGCGGCCGAAGCCGCTCCAGCCGAGGCGGAACCCGAGCTTTATCGAGCCGGGGATGGAGTTGTGCAGCGGCGAGCAGGTCAGCTGGAGGACGCGCGCGGCCGGGGCCGGTGCGCCGTCGGGCCAGGCGGGTTCGGCTACGTACGCGTGGTGGACGTCGCCGGAGAGCACGCACACCGTCGCCGGCGCGCCCTCGCCACCGCCCGCCTCGGCGATCAGCTCCGTCAGGGCGTCGAACGACGCGGGGAACGCGGCCCAGTGCTCCAAGTCGGCCCGCCTGCGCAGCTTTTCGCCGAGCCGGGCCCACCGCGCGCCGCGCTCGCCCCTGCACAGCGCGGCGTTCCACCCCTCGGCGTCGTGCACGAGATGCGGCAGCAGCCAGGGAAGTGACGTCCCGATGAGGAGATGGTCGTACGCGCCGGGGGACTCCAGCGACTGCTCCCGCAGCCACGCCGCCTCCGTCGGATCGAGCATCGACCGGTCCGGCTCGGCCAGCACGCGGGCGGCCCGCGTGTCGACCATCAGGAGCCGTACGCGGCCGAAGTCGCGCCGGTAGCTCCATCGCACGGAGGTCGCGTCGGCGTCGGCACGGGCGGCGAACTCCCTGAGCACGTCCGTCCCGTCGGGGTCCGCGCGCACCGCCGCGTACACGGGGTCGGCGGCCAGTTCGGGGGGCGCCAGATTGCCCAGGTGCTGATGGACCCAGTACGACATGAGGCCGCTGAGGATCCGCTCGTTCCACCAGTCGGTGGCCCGTATCTCCGCGAGCCAGGAGGCGCTGGTGTTCCAGTCGTCTATGACGTCGTGGTCGTCGAAGATCATGCAGGAGGGGACAGTGGACAGCAGCCAGCGCACATCGGGGTCGAGCCAGGATTCGTAATAGAGCCGGGTGTACTCCTCGTAGTCCGCGACCTGGTTGCCCGGGGCGTCGCGCAGGTCGCGGCGGGCCGCGAGATAGCGGCGGGTCGCCGGTGAGGTCTCGTCCGCGTAGACCTGGTCGCCGAGCAGGAGCAGTACATCGGGGCGCTCGGCGTCGGGCGCGGCGGCGAGTTCGGTGGCCAGCGTGTCCAGGGCGTCCGGGCCGACGGGGTCGTGGCCGTCGGCGGGCGGCGCGGCCCAGCGGCACGAGCCGAACGCGATGCGGACGGGGCGGGCCGCGTCGTCGTACGCGGGCGTGCGGATCGTGCTCGGCGGAAAGGGCGAGTCGGCGAGCGGCCAGACCTGGACGCCGTCGAGCAGCACCTCGTAGGCTGTCGCGCTGCCCGGCGTGAGGCCGGTCACCGGGATCAGCGCGTAGTGGTGGCCGCAGATCTGGAACGTGCGGGCACGGCCGGACGAGCCGTCCGCGCAGCGCACTTCGGCGGTGCACGGACGGCTCGCCTCGACCCAGACGGTCGCCGACGACTCGTCCACGTATCTCAGCAGCGGTCCAAGTCGCAGCCGTGCCACGTGATCAGCCTCCTCAGTCGCCCCGTACGGTACGGAACGACGGAGACCGGCGGGGTGGTTCCGGGAAGCCGGGATCCAGGTCTTCGGCCCCAGGGGTCAGCAGCCGCTGAGGTACGAGGTCAGCGCGCTCTTCTCGGCGGAGTCCACCGAGAGGTTGTAGTAGTGCTTCACCTGCACCCACATGCGGACATAGGTGCACTTGTACGCGGTGCGCGACGGCATCCACTTGGCCGGGTCCTGGTCGCCCTTGGACTGGTTGACGTTGTCCGTGACGGCGATGAGCTGAGGCCGCGTGAGGTCGTTGGCGAAGCCCTGGCGCTGCGCGGTCGTCCAGGCGTTGGCGCCGGACTTCCAGGCCTCGGAGAGCGGGACGATGTGGTCGATGTCGACGTCGGCCGCCGCGCTCCAGGTCGCGCCGTCGTACTCGGAGTACCAACTGCCGGACGTGGCCGCGCAGCTGGAGTCCTGCGAGACGTTCGTGCCGTCGCGCTTGAGGACGACCTCACGGGTGTTGCAGGCGCCGGACTGGGTGATCCAGTGCGGGAAGAGGTCGCGGCTGTAGCCGTCGGAGGAGCCCTCGGCCTTGACTGTGAGCTCGGAGAGGTACGTGCGGGCGGTGGCGCCGCTGACCGGGGTAGGGGGAGCGGCCTGCGCCGCCGGGCCGTTCAGCAGGGTGAGAGCGGAGACGACGGCGGTGACGGCGCCGAGTGCGGCGGTGCGTCGACGCGCGTAGAACATGCGCATGTGAACTCCCTTGAAGTGGGGGGAAGTTGGCCGAGCGGGCCCGGCCATGCTGGCGCTCCGGGGTTTCCGGGAGATGTGCGCCGAGTGACAGGGTCGCGTCAACGACGCGTACACATCAAGGGGGCGGACGTGACTTCTGGGGAGCGGGCGTGACTTGGGGTGCGGGCCGGTGGTACCGGGGCGGCGCGTCCGGGCGTGACGCGGGTCATGTCGATTCGCTCAGCAGTTCGCGTACGATGGACGGCGCAGAAGGGGAGTAGCTCTTCGCCGGACCGTCGACATACTGCTCAGCTCGTTCTGAGCCGGCGCCCGGAGGCAGGACCCGTACACCCGGTCCGGCCAGCGAGACCTTCGGCAAAGCAGTGATTCAACTGCGTGCACACCTGTGTACGCACCTGAGCGCTGCCGTGCCGAGGTGTCGTAAAGGACTACGTGACTCTCGGCGGGGCAGCCCGACCGATTGAGGAATCTTGATCAGCATCAGCGTGATGGCGGTCGTCTTCGGCATCGTCTTCCTGGCCGAACTCCCCGACAAGACCGCGCTCGCCGGACTCGTCCTCGGCACGCGCTACCGCGCCTCGTACGTCTTCGCCGGTGTCGCCGCCGCCTTCGCCGTCCATGTCGCGCTCGCCGTCGCCGCGGGCAGCGTCCTGACCCTGCTGCCGCAGCAGCTCGTGCACGCCCTGACCGGTGTGCTGTTCCTCGGTGGCGCGGCCGTCCTCCTGATGAAGAAGGACGAGGAGGAGGAAGAGGTCCGGAGGCCCAAGGACCAGAGCTTCTGGAAGGTCTCCGGCGCGGGCTTCATGCTCATCCTCGTCGCGGAGTTCGGTGACCTGACGCAGATCATGACCGCGAACCTCGCCGCCCGCTACGACAACCCGCTCTCCGTCGGCCTCGGGGCCGTCCTCGCCCTGTGGGCCGTCGGGGGCCTCGGCATCGTCGGCGGCAAGGCGCTGATGAAGCGGGTGCCGCTCGCGCTCATCACGAAGATCGCCGCGGTCCTGATGCTCGGCATGGGCGTGTGGAGCCTCTACGAAGCGGTGGCGTAAGCCGTGGATCCGGCCCTGACCAGGGCCGTTGGCGTAGTCGCCACCCTGTTTTGTACAGTTGAGGAACAAAGTGGCTCCCGCCCACTCACCCTGACCGGTGGGCGGGGTCACCTTGTTCCTACGCCTGGAGGACCCTGCCGATGACGGCCACCACTGTTCTGTCCGCCCGCGCCCTTCTGCTCGACATGGACGGCACGCTGGTCAACTCCGACGCGGTGGTCGAGCGCTGCTGGCACCGCTGGGCGGCCCTCCACGGGCTCGACGCCGTCGAGGTCATGAAGGTGGTCCACGGCCGTCAGGGCTACGCGTCCATGGCGCTCCTCCTGCCCGACCGCCCCATGGCCGAGAACCACGCCGAGAACGCGCGCATGCTCGCCGAGGAGACCGCCGACATCGACGGCGTCGTCCCCGTGCCGGGCGCCGCACAGTTCATGGCCGCCCTGCGCGAGGGCGGTCTCGCGCACGCCCTGGTGACCTCGGCCGACGTGGCCCTGTCCACCCGCCGCATGGCCGCCGCCGGTCTCACCCAGCCCGACCTGCGCATCACCGCCGAGAGCGTCGGCGCCAGCAAGCCCGACCCCGAGGGGTTCCTCAAGGGCGCCGCCGAGCTGGGCATCGACCCGGCCGACTGTGTCGTCTTCGAGGACTCGGAGGCCGGGATCGCGGCCGGCCGCGCCGCCGGGATGCGCGTCGTCGGCGTCGGCCCCCGCGCGGGCGCGCACGGCCCCACGGTGGTCGTGGACGACCTGACGCAGGTACGGGTCGAGGCGGGCGCCGCCGGAGAGATCCTGCTGCACATCGGCTAGCCCGCGCCCCTGTATCGGACAGCCCCACACCCCTGTGTCTGTATCGGCGAGCCCCGCGCCGCGCCATCCGCCGGGCCCGCGCCGCCGGACCCCTCCTGAGCGCCCCGGCCTCAACAGGCCAAACCGGGACTCACCCACCATCCTGGTACATGGCAGAGCCCCCGCCGGCAGTGTCCGGCGCGGTGTCTCAGGAGGTGTCCATGACCCAGGACGCTAGCGGGGGCCTTCCCCGCACGGACCTGACGGCAGGCCCCGGCGTTGACCGCACCAGCTCCACGATCGGCGGCGGCCACGCCCCCCGCAGCGTGATGGTCTCGATCGGTGCGCTGCTGCTCGGCATGCTTCTCGCGGCGCTCGACCAGACCATCGTCTCGACGGCGCTGCCGACCATCGTGAGCGACCTCGGCGGCCTTGAACACCTGTCCTGGGTCGTGACCGCGTACCTGCTGGCGTCGACGGCCGCCACGCCCCTGTGGGGCAAGCTCGGCGACCAGTACGGCCGCAAGAAGCTCTTCCAGATCGCCATCGTGATCTTCCTGATCAGCTCGGCACTGTGCGGCATGGCGCAGAACATGCCGCAGCTGATCGGCTTCCGCGCCCTCCAGGGACTGGGCGGTGGCGGACTGATGGTCCTGTCCATGGCGATCGTCGGCGACATCGTCCCGCCCCGTGACCGGGGCAGGTACCAGGGTCTGTTCGGTGCCGTCTTCGGCGCGACGAGTGTGCTGGGCCCGCTGCTCGGCGGGCTCTTCACCGAACACCTCAGCTGGCGCTGGGTCTTCTACGTCAACCTGCCCATCGGCGTCGTCGCGCTCGTCGTCATCGCGACCACGCTCCACATCCCCGTACGCTCCGCCAAGCACACGATCGACTACCTCGGCACCTTCCTGATCGCCGCCGTGGCGACCTGCCTGGTCCTGGTCGCCTCGCTCGGCGGAACGACCTGGGCCTGGGACTCGGCGCAGATCATCGGCCTAGCTGTACTCGGTGTGGTCCTCGCGGTGGTGTTCGTCCAGGTCGAGCGGCGGGCCGCCGAGCCGGTTCTGCCGCTGAAGCTGTTCCGCATCCGCACGTTCACGCTCTCCGCGGTGATCAGCTTCGTCGTCGGCTTCGCCATGTTCGGCGCGATGACGTATCTGCCGACGTTCCTCCAGGTCGTCCAGGGCATCTCGCCGACGCTGTCGGGCGTGCACATGCTGCCGATGGTCATCGGACTGCTGCTCTCCTCGACGGTGTCCGGCCAGATCGTCAGCCGTACGGGCCGCTGGAAGGTCTTCCCCGTCGTCGGCACCGGCGTCACCACCCTCGGTCTGCTCCTCCTGCACCAGCTCGACGAGAACAGCTCGACGGGCGAGATGAGCGCCTACTTCTTCGTCTTCGGCCTGGGCCTCGGCCTCGTCATGCAGGTCCTCGTCCTGATCGTGCAGAACGCCGTCTCGTACGAGGACCTGGGCGTCGCCACCTCCGGCGCGACGTTCTTCCGCTCCATCGGCGCCTCCTTCGGCGTCGCGATCTTCGGCACGATCTTCTCGAGCCGCCTGGGCGACAAACTCACGGACGCCCTCGCAGGCCGCAGCCTGCCGCCCGGCGTCGACGTGAACGCGCTCCAGTCGGACCCACGAGGCATCGGCGGCCTGCCGCCCGCCGTACGCGGACCGGTCCTGCACGCCTTCGCGTCGTCCATCACGGACGTCTTCCTCTACGCCGCCCCGGTCGCCCTCGTCGCTTTCGTACTGGCCTGGTTCCTGCGTGAGGACACGCTGCGCGGCTCGGTCACCGCGCCGGACGGGACGGAGACCCTGGCCAGCAACCCCGTACAGCGCTCGTCGCACGACGAGGTGGCGCGTGCCCTGTCGGTGCTCGGCACCCGGGAGGGGCGCCGCGAGATCTACGAGAAGATCACCGAACGGGCGGGCTACGACCTGCTGCCCGCCGCGAGCTGGCTCCTGCTGCGCATCAAACGGTACGGGTGGGCGGAGCCGGCGGCGCTCGCCGAACACAGCGCCGTGCCGCTGCCCGTGATCATCGCGGCGGCCCGGCAGGTGGAGGAACGGCGCCTCGCCACGCGCGTGGGTGTCGACCTCGTCCTCACCGACGAGGGCCGCGAGGTCGCCGCGCGGCTGTCCGCGTCCCGCGAGGAGTCGCTCGCCGAACTGCTGGGCGACTGGTGGGGCCCCGACCGCCCCACGGACCTGGTGAAACTGGTGGAGGAGCTCAACGCGGAGCTGTGCGGGTCGGACGCGGAGCGCCCGCACGACGGCCTGACGGCCGGCCCCTGACGCCACTGCTCAGGCGCTTCGGGCCCGGCTGGTCATCAGGCTCGTCAGAGGAGCTTCTTGGTGAACCAGTGCTCGGCGAACTCCTCGTCGTTGTGCGGGGCCGTCTCCTGGTAGCCGTGGCGCGCGTACAGCATGCGGGCCTCCACCAGGTCGCCCCGCGTGTCGAGCACGACCCGCTCGGCACCGAGACCCCGCGCGGAGCTCTCGACCTCCGCGAGCAGCACGGAGCCGCCGCCCTTCCCGCGCATCTCCGGCCGTACGAAGACGCGCTTCAGCTCGCCCGTCGAGGCGTCGATCATCCGCACGCCCGCGGTCCCGGCGGGCTCGCCCCGGTACCGCGCGACCAGCAACACCCCGCCCGGCGCGGCGAGATAGGCACCCGTGTCGGCGGCGACCTCGCGCTCCAGCTCGTCGGGGTCGGTCGTGTGCCCCTCGTGCAGCAGGTACCAGCGGTCGCTGACCTCCGTGTAGTACGCGCGCCACAGCTCCGCGGCGACGGCGGAGTCGAACGGCTCAGGGGTGACGGTCCACGGCGAGTTCATGCGGGCATTGTCGGCGAAGGGGCGGCGCCGGACGCAAGCGGGTTTCGCTCTGTACAGGCACCCGGGGTTCGGACATGCTCTGTTGCTGTGACCGACGTACCTGTGACGGACGTACCCGTGACCGACGTGGCAATGACCGGCGCGACCTACGACGAGACGGGTGCCGGCGAGATCACGGCGCTGCTCAACGCCCTGCGCGGACAGCGCCGCCACATCCTGGGCATCATCGACGGGCTCGGCCCCGAGGCGCTGCGGCGGCCCGTGCTGCCGTCCGGTTGGTCGTGTCTGGGGCTGGTCCAGCACCTGGCGCTCGACGTCGAACGCTTCTGGTTCCAGGCGGTCCTGACGGGTGATCAACCCGTCATCGACAGCCTCGACGCCACCGAGGACGCCTGGCAGGTCGCCCCGGACGTGCCGGCGGCCGACGTCCTCGAGCGATACCGCCGCGAGACGGACCGCGCGGACGAGATCATCACCGCCACACCCGCGGACGCGCCCCTCGCCTGGTGGCCGCACCACCTCTTCGGACCGCCGCACCTGCACAGCCACCGGGACGTCCTGCTGCACGTCATCACCGAGACCGCCTGCCACGCCGGACACCTGGACGCCGCCCGCGAACTCATCGACGGGCGGCGCTGGTTGGTGCTCACGGAGGATCGCGAGGCGGACCGCTCCTAGGGACTTTCGTTTGGATCAGGCCGCTACGACTTGGGCGAAGCCTGCTGCGCCACCTCGAACGACCACACCTGGGACCCGCTGGCCGCAGGCTTCGGGCGGTCCGCGCCGCCCTGGTGGGCCTCCTTCATGGAGCCCTCCATCCACGCGGTGAACGACGCCTCGTCGCGCCACCGCGTGTACACCAGGTAGTCGTCCGTGCCCTCGATCGGGCGCAGCAGCTCGAACCACTCGAAGCCGTCCGAGTTCTCCACCGCGCCCGCGCGCGAGGCGAAGCGCTTCTCCAGGGTTTCCCGCTGTTCAGCCGGGACGGTCAGGACGTTGATCTTCACGATGCTCATGGCGCCCATCCTCGCGCACCGGCGCGTGAGATCGGCGTCAGGCCCCGTGCGCCCCGCGTCGCTCGTGCCAGTCGCGGACGATCTCCTCGACGTCGTACGGCTTCAGGCCGAGCGGCGGGCCCGGCGGGGGCTTGAACATCATGTCGCGGATCTTGTCGTTGATGTCCGTGACGATTTTGCGGACGATCCGTTCGGAGGAGGCCCGCGCCGCCTCGGCGAGCGCGTCCTCGGCCTCCTTGCGCAGAGCGAGTGACGGGGGCAGCACGGAGAAGCCCTCGCGGGCCATCT
The DNA here is from genome assembly GCF_035918235.1 of Streptomyces sp. NBC_01445. Classification (NCBI taxonomy): domain Bacteria; kingdom Bacillati; phylum Actinomycetota; class Actinomycetes; order Kitasatosporales; family Streptomycetaceae; genus Streptomyces; species Streptomyces sp. NBC_01445. The sequence goes on from NZ_CP109485.1 coordinate 6,921,967, forward strand.
TCTGCTTGATCCACCAGTTCTCGTCGTACGTCGTGTCGGCCGTGCTCGGCAGCGGCTTGCCGGCTCCGGCGAGGTGGGAGAAGTCTCCTGCGCGCTCCGCGTCGCGGATCTGCTTGTCGACCCATGACTCGAAGCTGACGTCGGGTGGCTTGCGTTCGGTCATGGGCCCATTGTCCCAGAGGGCATCCCGTAGGGGCAGGGGACAACTTAGGATGCGGCGTCGGCGGACCCGGTACCGACGGGCCGCGAAGACCGAAGGAGCTGTGCGGGTGCTGGAGCTGACCATGGCCTCCGTCGCGGGGGCGGACGCGGGTGCGACGGCCGGGATGCTGATGGCCGACGCGCCGAGCGAGCCGGGAGCCGTGCTGCGCGTGGGGCGTGACCGGAACGTGTGCCGGCTCGCGACGCCCGACGACTGGCTGTTCGTCTCGCGCGTCCATCTGGAGTTCCGCTGCGGGCAGGACGGCGCCTGGTCCGTGTTCTGGCTGCGCGGCTCGCACGACGAGCCCTCGTCCGAGGTACGCCTCACGCTGACGGGAGGGGAGCCGCGGCCCCTCGTGTACGGAGGGGCCGCGGCTCTCGCGCCGGGTGCGTCCGGTGAGGTCGTGGTCCTGGACCGCAATGAGCCCCGCAGCGTCAACGTGGGCTTCTACCACGAGATGTGATGACCCATCAGGCTGTCAGAGCGTCAGGAACGGACGCTACGGCAGTACGCGGGCCAGCGCGAAGCCGTCGTAGCCCTTGCTGCCCACCGTCTGGACCGCCGTGCCGTCCAGCCTCGGGTGGTCGGCGATCATCTGGAGCGCGGCGCGGGTGCCGCGGATGTCGGGGGCCGCATCGGAGTCGTCCGTCACGCGGCCGCCGCGCACCACGTTGTCGACGATGATCACGCTGCCGGGGCGGGTCAGGCGCAGCGCCCACTCGACGTAGTGCGGATTGTTGGCCTTGTCGGCGTCGATGAAGACGAGGTCGAAGGGGTCGGGGTGGTCGGCCGCGACGCCGGGCAGCGAGTCGAGGGCGGGGCCGACCCGCACCTCGGCGATCTTGTCGAGGCCGGCGCGGGCGAGGTTGCCGCGGGCCACCTCGGCGTGCCGGGGGTCGTACTCGAGGGTGACGAGGACGCCGTCGGCGGGGAGGGCGCGGGCCAGCCAGATCGTGCTGTACCCGCCGAGCGTGCCGATCTCCAGGACGCGGCGCGCGCCCTGGATCCGGGCGATCAGGTGGAGGAACTTGCCCTGGTTCGGGGCGACGGCGATGTGCGGGAGGCCCGCCGCCTCGCTGTCCGCGAGGGCCGCCGTCAGGACCTCGTCGTCGGGGGCGAGGAGTCCGGTCAGGTAGTCGTCGACGGCGGTCCACTGCTCTTCGGATGCGTGCTCAGCCATGGCCCCATGATGGGCGTACGGGGCGGCGGGCCGCACGGGATTCAGCCGGGCGGCGGCGGGGCGTGCACCGGCGGCGGGGGCGGCACCGGCCGACGGGCCCGCCGGCGGAGCCAGAGGACGACGGCCGCCATCAGGAGCAGGGTCACGGGCAGCGGAACGGTGAGCAGCCACACCGGGACGCCCCCGGCGGTGAGGAGTTCGTCGTCCCACACGACGCTGCGGTGCGTGGCGTCGCTCGCGGTGCGCCGCAGTTCATGGTCGTCGTAAATGCGCGACGGCTGCGGGAAATCCTGGGTGAGCGCGGTACCGCTCGCCGCCCGCGAATTCGGGCAGTGGCCCGCCGGACTCGGCCGGGATCCGGCCCGCGTACGTGACCTCCGGGGCGTCGCCGCCGATCGTGGAGCGCGGCTCCATGCGGTGGGCGGAGAGCACGTACAGGCGCAGGTGCTGTTCGGTGCGGGCGAGTTTCGACAGCCGCATCGGGTAGACGAGGCGGTCGCTGGCGAAGGTGAGGTGGAGCGGGTCGAGGGCGCCGCCGAGCACGCTGTCGGCGTCGGCGGGCGCGAGGCGGATCGCCACGTACTCCCAGCCCTGCTCGACGTACGGGCGCAGCGCGTTGTCGAGGCGGTCGGGGAGCTGGAAACCGTTCTCGTCGAGCCAGCCGGCGAGTGCGCCGGGGTCGGTCGCGGTGAGGCGGGCGACGTCGAACGGTCCGAGGTGCTCGCGGCCGACCACCTCGACGGGGCCGCCGGGTGCGGGGGCGCCGGCCGTGGCGCCGTCGCCGCTCCCGCCGTCGAACGGCCAGTCGTCGGCGCCGGGCCAGAAGTGGTGCCGGGTCCGCTCGACCGGTGCCGTCACGTCGCTCAGCTGCGAGAAGAGCCCGGGGTCGCCGAGTTCGACCGACGCGCGGTGCGGTACGGGCATGATCCAGGCGGCGTCGCGCACGTTGCCGCTCACCGACAGGCTCATCACGATCTGCTCGCTGTGCCCGTCCCAGCGCACCGCGGACGTCTCGTCGTACACGGTGAGGTCCGTGCCCGCGGGCGGCACCATCGCGCCGCATCCGCACGCGTACGCCGGTGACACGAGCGCGGCGATCTGGAACGCCATGAGGGCCAGGGCTGTCAGCAGCGCCCTGGCCCTCATGGTCAGTGGTTGTGCGGTTCTCATGCCGGCCCCCGATGTCGCGCCCCGTGTGTCCGTGCCGTGTGCGGCGAAGGAGCAGACGGGGCGCGGTGGAGCGCGGTTCCGGGTGTTACGCGGCTGTAGCGGTCGCGGTCTGCGGCAGGTCGCAGGGCTCGACCGCGGGCAGCGAGCCCGGCAGCGGGCGGCGCGCCGACTCGGTCATGAACCACACCGCGATACCGCCGATGACGGCCGCGGCCATCATGTAGTACGCGGGCATCATCATGTTCCCGGTCGCCCCGATGAGGGCGGTGACGACCAGCGGGGTCGTGCCGCCGAAGAGCGAGACGGAGATGTTGAAGCCGATCGACAGCGAGCCGTAGCGCACCCGGGTCGGGAAGAGCGCGGGCAGCGCGGACGGCATCGCCGAGGTGAAGCAGACCAGGAGCAGGCCGAGCGCGCCCATGCCGAGGGCGATGGCCCACAGGGAGCCCTCGCGGATCAGGAGCAGGGCCGGGACGGACAGCGCGAGGAACCCGACGCAGCCCGCGGCGATCACCGGGCGGCGGCCGACACGGTCGGAGAGCGCACCCGCGAACGGCTGGACGATCATCATCAGCGCCATCACACCGAGGACCACGAGGAGGCCGTGCGTCTCGTCGTAGTGGAGCTCACTGGTGAGGTAGCTCGGCATGTACGACAGCAGCATGTAGTCGGTGACGTTGAAGACGAGGACCAGGCCGACGCACAGGAGCAGTGCCTTCCACTGGCCGGCGATCATGTCGCGGACCTTCACCTTGGGCCGGGCCTTCTCCGACTCGTGCGCGTTCTTCAGCTCGGCCGCGAACGCCGGGGTCTCTTCGAGCCGCATCCGCAGATAGAGGCCGATGATCCCCATCGGGCCCGCGATCAGGAACGGGATGCGCCAGCCCCAGGAGAGCAGGTCGTCCGAGGAGAGCAGCGCCGTCATCAGCGTGACGAGGCCCGCGCCGCCGATGTATCCGGCGAGCGTGCCGAATTCCAGCCAGCTGCCGAAGAAGCCGCGCTTCTTGTCGGGCGCGTACTCGGCGATGAAGGTGGACGCGCCGCCGTACTCACCGCCGGTCGAGAAGCCCTGCACCAGACGGGCCAGGAGCAGCAGGATCGGCGCCCAGACGCCGATCGTCGCGTACGACGGGATCAGGCCGATCGCGAACGTGCCCGCCGCCATCATGATCATGGTGACGGCGAGGATCTTCTGCCGGCCGACGCGGTCGCCGAGCGGTCCGAAGACCATGCCGCCGATCGGACGCACGAGGAACGCCGCGGCGAAGGCGCCGAACGTGGCCAGGAGCTGGGCCGTGGGGTTGCCCGACGGGAAGAAGACCTTGCCGAGGGTGACGGCGATGTAGCTGTAGACACCGAAGTCGAACCACTCCATCGCATTGCCGAGTGCCGCCGCCTTGACCGCGCGCTTGACCAGCACTGGGTCGGTGACGGTGACCTCGGGGGAGGCGCCCTTCGCTGGGGCGTTGGTCCTGGGTGCGACGGTTAGAGCACTCGACAAGGGTCTGCTCGCCTGCTTTCGACGGGGACAGGGACATGTCCGCGTGGGGCACGGACGAAGCCGCCCACGGCGGGGCGGCCAGAAATCGACCATAGGGGCATTCGCGATCATTACGGGTAGTGTTCGAGCCGTCGCGCACCGTGGGAAAAGTGGGTCCTGCCAGGCATGACGCCCCGGCCCCGGCGCGGCGCAAACGAACAAATCTGTGAGCTTTGTCGCGGCCCTCGACCGCAACCACGCAGACCCCGCAGGCCCCGCGTCATCGTCTTCCGGTCAAAAACCGTTGGACGCTCAGGTGAAGCGGGGGTTGCCTACGTCTCACCCCGGGGGTAGTGCGAGCCTCTTGGGACAGTACGCATGGCGGGAGGGCCGACGGCGCGTGGCAAACGTGGAGCATGGACCGGGCAAAGCCTTGGTGGCGGGGGCCGCGACAGCGCGGTTGGGCATGGTCCGGGCGGGCCTCTGGCTGATCGCCGCGGTGCTCGCGGTGCGGCAGGTCGTGGCCGTCCTGAGCACCCCGAGCGGGGAACGGCTCACGGACCTGGAGACCTGGATCGGTCCTGAAGGCGTCCTCCATGTGAAGGGCTCCCTCTACGATGCCGACCGGTTCACCGGTACCCCGTTCGGGGGACTGGTGCTGAAGCCGCTCGCGCGGGGCGCCGAGCAGGCACTGGGCTGGGCCTGGACCTTCGGGACGCTCGGCCTTGTCGTCGTCCTCGGTCTCGTCGCCGCGCGCGCCCTGCCCAAGCCCGTCACCCGGCGCACCTCGCTCCTCGCCGCCCCGGTCGCGGTCAGCCTCCTGATGCTGTCGCTGCCGGTGCGCAACACCCTGCATCTCGGCCAGACCAGCATCATCCCGGTCCTCCTCGTCCTGCTCGGCTGCTTCGCCGCCCGCGGCGAGAAGAGCTCGGGGCTGCTCATCGGCATCGGCGCCGCCCTCCAGCCGACCGTCCTCCTCTTCGCGCCGCTCCTGTGGTTCACCGGGCGGCGCCGCGCCGCCGTGTCCTCGGGCGTCACGTTCGCGGCGTGCACGCTCCTCGCGTGGGCCGCGATGCCGCACGACTCGTGGACGTACTGGGTGCACCACCTGGCGGGAGCGGGCCTCGGTTCGAGCCCCGACGGGCTCGCCAACCAGTCGCTGCACGGCGCACTCCTGCGCTTCGGCCTGGAGGGCCCCCTCGAGATCGGGTTCTTCCTGCTCCTCGCCGTCGCCGTCGCGGTCGTCGGACTGCGGCGCGCGGTGCGCTACGCACAGGACGGACAGCTCCTCCTCGCCGTCGCCCTCACCGGCTGCGTCGCCGTCGCCGTGTCGCCGACGACCTGGCAGCACCAGCTTCTGTGGGTGCTGCTCGCCGTGGTCGGCCGCGTCGGCAAGAAGGCGTCCGACCGGTACGTGTGGCCGGTCGCGGTCATTCTCGTGACGACGCTCCCCGCGAGGATGCTGCTGCCGGGCACGGCGCTCGCGGATCCGCTGCGCGACAACGTTGTGCTGATCGCCGCGGTCGCCGCGGCCACGCTCGTCCCGTTCCTGTCCCGCACCGCGCCCGAGTACCGCGCGCCCGTCCCCACCGAGTACGCGAAGCCCGTCCCGTCGCGCTGGTCACGGGTCCCGCTCATGCCGTTCTGGCGCCGGGTCCTGACCCGCCCGAACCTGCTGCTCGAACTGCTGCTGATCCGCGTCGGCTACTACGCGTACCAGCAGGTCAGGCTCGCCGCGACGGGCGGTACGAACTCCGGGGGCCGGGCCACCGCCGAGGCGCACGGCACGCAGGTCCACTCCCTGGAGAAGTTCCTCCACATCGACATCGAGCACTGGGTCAACCACGCGGTGGTGCAGGTCCCGTGGCTCAAGTCGTTCTTCAACTTCTACTACGAGTCGTTCCACTTCATCGTGCCGCTGACCGTCCTCGCCATCCTCTACGTCCGCAGGCCCGCCCAGTACCGCTGGGCCCGCTCGGCGCTCGGCTTCGCCACGGTGCTTGCCCTGATCGGCTTCTGGTTCTACCCGCTGGCGCCGCCACGGCTGATGCCCGCGCTCGGCTTCATCGACACGCTGCACGGAGTCCAGGACTTCTCCAAGCCGGACTACGGCACGCTGACCGCGCTCACCAACCAGTACGCGGCCATGCCCTCACTGCACTTCGGCTGGTCCCTGTGGTGCGGGCTCGTGATCGTCGTGTTCGCGCGGAGGTGGTGGATCAAGGCCATCGGTCTCGTCCACCCCCTGTGCACGATCTCCGCGATCATCGCCACCGGCAACCACTGGGTGCTCGACGCGGTGGGCGGGGCGACAGTGGTCGGTCTCGGCTTCCTGCTGACGTACATGCTCCAGGGGCCCCGGGCGCGGACGGTGACGGCGGCGGCCACCGGTCAGGCGGACGAGGCGACGCATTCGAACCAGACGGTCTTGCCGACCGCCAAGGGCTGAACACCCCACTTCGTCGCGACCGCCGAGACGATGGCGAGGCCGCGGCCCGACTCGGCGAACGGGTCGGCCGAGTGCGGTGCTTCCGGCGGGAGCGCAGCCCCCTCGTCGCTCACCTCCGCCCGCAGGTGCCCGGTGTCCGGGTCGTGGAGCAGCCGCACCTCGGCTCGCGCGCCGGGGACATGGCGTACGACGTTGGACAGCAGCTCCGTGACGCCGAGCGCCATGTCGTGGCCCAGGTCCGCCGGGATCGCCCAGTCCTCGCACAGAGCGCGGACGATGCGGCGTACGTGGCGGGCGGAGTGGGTGCCGACGGTGAGGTGCAGCGTGTACGCGTGCTGCTCGGTTTGCTCGTTCATGGGACGAGCGTGACGAGCCTTGACTACGCTGTGCAATCGACCGGATACAACTGGCCCACGCGTGGGCCGAGTTGAGGGGGCTGTGCGTGGTCCACATCAACGTCCTCGACCCGAGCGCGTCGCCGCTCGACTACTACGGCTTTGAGCTGCGCCGTCACCGGGAGGCCGCCGGCCTGACCCAGAAGCAGCTCGGGGGCATCGTCAATTACACCGGGTCCCTGGTGGGCCAGATCGAGACGGCGAGAAAGCTGCCGACGCCGGAGTTCAGCGAACGGTGCGACGCGGCGCTGGGCGCGGATGGTTTGCTGTCGCGGCTCGTCGGGTTGGTGCTGCGGTCTCAACTGCCGGTGTGGTTCCAGCAAGTTGCGGAGTTGGAGGCGCGGGCCAACGAGATCTGTACGTTCCAGACGCACATGGTGCACGGGCTGTTGCAGACGCGGGCCTACGCGCGGGCGGTGCTCGGCGTGATGGACCGCGAGAACCTGGACGACCGTACCGAGGTCCGGCTGGCACGGCAGCGGATCCTGGAGAAGGACGAGCCGCCGGTCCTGTGGGTGATCCTCGGCGAGGCCGCGCTGCACCAGGAGATCGGGGACGATCCGGAGGTCATGCGGGGCCAACTCGCGTATCTGTTGGCTTACGAGACGCATCCGTTCGTGAATGTTCAGGTGCTGCCGTTCACGGCGGGCGTGCACGCGGGGTTGCAGGGTTCGTACAACCTGTACCGCTTCCCGACCGACCCCTCCATTGTCTACACCGAGGGCTACGGACAAGGGCATCCGACCGCCAACCCGACCACCGTCAAAGACTGTTCGCTCCGTTACGATCACTTGCAGGCGGCCGCCCTGTCCATCCCGGGCTCGGCCGAGCTGATCCGGCAGGTGATGGAGGAGCGTTATGGCGAGCATCCAGTGGCGTAAGTCCAGCTACAGCAGCGACCAGGGCGGCTCGTGCGTGGAGTGCGTGCCGCTCGGGGCTCTCACGTGGGTCAAGTCCTCGTACAGCGGTGACCAGGGCGGCGACTGCGTGGAGGTCGCCGGAACCTCCTGCGCCGCTGTCGCCGTTCGGGACTCCAAGAACGCGGCGGGCCCGAGCCTCACGTTCACGCCGGAGGCGTTCCGCCTGTTTGTCGCCGGGTGTGTGAACTCGTAGGGAAGTCAGTTCAGTTCGGACACGCCGCCGCCCTGGAGATGTTGCGCGCGCAGCGCCACCTCCATGGCGAACCGGCGTTCCGGGTCGGCCAGTTGGGTGTCGAAATGGGCCTCCAGGTTGCGCAGCCGGTAGCGGATGGTCTGGGCGTGGACGCCGAGGACGTCGCCCACCTGGTCCGCGGTGCCGCGGGTGGTGAGCCAGGCGTGCAGGGTCTCCACGAGGCGGGCGCGGCGCTTGCCGGAGACGGGGGCCAGCGGGGCGAGTTCGCGGGCCGCGATCTGCGCGGTCAGGGCCGGGTCGGAGAGCAGCCACATCGTCACCAAGTGGTCCGCGCTGTCGATGACTTGGGCGTCGGCAACGATGTCATCGTCCACGAGCTGTAACGCTCTGCGTGCCCAGCGCAGTGAGTCCGAGGCCTGCGCGGTCGGTAACGTGAGGCCGATCGCGAGCGGGGCGGTACCGATGGCGGACTCCAGCATGGCGCGGCGCTCTGCGGTGAGCGGGCCCGGGATGAGCATGTGGGGCTGCGGGATGCCGAGGTCGGCGAGGACGTCGGGGTCCAGGCCCGCCTGGATGTGGTCGGGAGCGGGAGCCCGCAGCGCGATGAGGGTGACCTCGTCCGGGAGGGGCCAACCGGCCTGCTCGCACAGCTCGTTGATGGTGGCGTGATGAAGGGGAGTGCCGGCGAGCAGCAGATGCAGCAACCGTCTTCGCACGACCTCGAACGCCGAGCCCGATCTCGCCTGCACCTCCAGATAGCCCTCCCGTGAGAGCGCTCCCAGCTCGTCGACGTACGCGAAGAGCGCGTCGGCGAAGGCGAGGAGCAGGGCGGGGGAGAGGTCGTAGCGGCGGCCGATGGTCTTGGTGCGGCGCAGTGCCACGCGGGCGCCGAGCCGGTAGGCGCCCTGCAGGGTCTCCAGGTCGCGACCCTCATAGGCTTCGACTCGACCGAATTTACGGAGGAGTTCGTCGCGCTGGTCCGAGGTGGCGCCGGGGTCGGCGACACGGTCCACGAAGGCGGAGAGTGCGAGATCCACGCCTTGGCGGACGGCGGCGGCGTTCGGGCCGCTGAGGAGTTGCGCGTACTCGGGGTAGGCGCGGGTCACCTCGACTCTGATCTCTTTGATGAGACCGGGGAGTTCGGGCCGCATGATGGCGGCGAACTCCCTGGGCAGCGGGCCCAACGGCTCGTTCACGTCAGGTGGTTGTACGTGCTGGGGCATGGCACGGTCCTCGGTGTACGGGCGCCCGGTGGGGGACGGGTACCGCACGGGCCCATGGTGTGGCCCATGTGGCCCTTGCGGTGGCCGTCAGGTGCATACCTTTGGGAACTCCTGAAGCTAGAGCAACTTACGTGTGACGTACACCACTTGGCAGAGGGTTGTCCGGAAGCGAACGTTCTCAGGAGGTCTTGCCTCCGGGCAGGGGCGGGATGACGGGCGGGCACTGGGCACGCGGAGGGCCCGGGATACAGGTCGGGGCCTGGTTCATGATGATGCCGTTGCCGGGGCCGCTGATCCCGGCCGTGAACAGGCGGTCGAGATTCTCACCGTTCGCTCCGCAGCCGGTGAACGCCGGGATGTCGACCGTTCCTTTGAGCATGCCGCCCGAGAGGACGTTGATGTAACGGCCGGTCGTCGAGGTGAAGTCGCCGCGCAGCGTAGCCCGGTAGCGCTCCGTGTGGCAGTTGGGGCCGACGTCCAGGGGTGTGCCGTTGATCTTCACGTCGTGGACGCGCAGCGACTGGAAGAACGTCGCGACGGCGAACGGCATCGCGTTGGGGGAGGTGCCGATGGTGCCGGTGGAGATGGTGATCGGCTCGTTCTTGAAGGAGACCTTGGCGGTGACGGGTGTGAAGCCGAAGGAGAGGAAGGTCGATTCGGCGTCGGGCAGGTCGAGTTCGCCCAGACTGTCGATCCGGGTGTAGAACGGCCCGGACGTCCTGAACTGCGTCTGCATGGCCGCGCGAATGTTCATCAGGCCCGGTTCCTTGGCCGGGTCGTTGATGATCATGGAGCTGTTCTGTTTCCGTACGGTGCTCAGGCCCACCGCGTACGCGCACGCGGGAACGCCCGGGTGGGGCAGCAAGGGGCCGAGCACCGTTCCGGGCAGGGGCTCCGGCAGCTGGCTGAGATCCGCTACTCCGGTGGGCGGCGGTGGCGGGCAGGTGTCCGCGCCTGTGGTGCCGCTGTCCTGCGGGGTGACGGTGAGGCCCTCGCGTGGCGCGCCGGTGCCGTCGGGGGCGCCGGCCGAGGGGGTGCCGGTCGGGCCCGTGCCGTCCGGCACGCTGATGTGGGCGAGGCGGGTGCGCGCCGGGTCCTTCTCGGCGGGGGCGCAGTCGAGCGCAAACGCGGCTTCGGTGCTGGGTACCCCCTTCGTCAACGGGGTCAGTCTCAGGGAGAGTTCGGTGGCGTAGAGGTCGATGTCGCCCGGTTCGCTCACGGTGACCGTGGGGGCCGGGCCGGTGTGGCCGAGGCGCAGGGTGTCGGTGGGCGGTGGGGTGGAGGCGCTGGCCGTCAGCGCGGACCAGGTGGCGTCGGCCGACTCCGCGCCCTGGCGAAGCCGGACGCCGAGTGACGCGTCGCCGGCCAAGCCGTCCGTCCCCTGGGGGAGGAAGGAGGCCAGGCCGGCGAACGGCAGGGCGGTCTCCACCGTCACGTCACCCGGTCTGATCGGGCGGCCCGGCTCGGCGGACGACGGCAGTTGGGTGCCGATCCGGACGGACGCGCGCAGGGTCGTGCCCGCGGAGGGCGTGGCGTCCGTGCTGTCGGGCGTCCCCGACGCATTCGAGGACGGGTGGCCGGGGACCGCGCAGTCGTAGGCGATCTCCACGGTCGGCTGACCTTCGTCCGCCTGCGAGCCAGGACCTGACAGCAGGCCCGCGGCGAGCACCACGGCGGCGACCGGCGCCATCCGCAGTGTGCGCGCGACACGTGACCGTCCGCCCTGCCGCCCTTGCACTCTCATCTGCTGACCTCCGCTGGTGCGTGCCGTTCCCTGGACGCGGCCGGGCCCGCCGCCGGTGACCGACCGGCGGCGGGCTGCATGGGGGCGAGCTCAGGGCGTCACGGCGAGGAGACGACCGGGGTCTGGTCCAGGACGTAGTCGCCGACGAAGTCCGCGGGGTCACCCGCGTTGATCAGGCCGAGGCAGCTGGCGCCGGGGTCCGCCGCGAGGGTGCCGCCACCGGTGACGTGCAGGGTGTGGGTGCTGTTCGTGTAGTGGCCCGTCACGCTGCCGGAGAACGACGCGGAGCAGCCGATGCCGCTGATGCTGGCCTTGATCCCGGAGATGGTGCCGTCGGCCTCGTCGGTGCCGTTCATGCTGTCGAGATTGATCGACCACGGCAGCGCGCCGGGCGTCACGTCGAAGCCGATGCCGCCCACGTTGCAGTTGGTGAAGGAGATGTCGCCGACGGTTCCGATGCCGGCGCCGTCGAGCCCACTGCCGTTCTTGAGGGTGCCCGATGCGTCCGACGAGTCACACGTGAGCGTGGTGGCCGGCACGGACAGGGTCGGGTTGACCGCGTGGGCCGTGTAGGAGGTGCCGCCGGAGACGGTGAACGTGGCCAGCGCCCCGGCCGAGGCCTGGGTGACGGACAGTCCGAGGGCCGCGCCTGCGGCGGCAACGGCGAGAGCGGTGTTTCGGGCGATTCTGCGCACGATGAATCCCTCCAAGGGATGGGTGGCGTACGAGATGGAATGCGCCGCCCGGCGGGGGCCAGGGCGGGCTACGGCTCAACTCCGTGCGGACGCAGCCGATATGAGGGAGCGGCTGTCCGTCGCCTAGGAAGGGACGTTACGAGCAAGTAACCGCGGCCCGCAACGGAGTGGCGTGAGATTCCTCGCTGGTGAGGGAATTCGCCGCGTTTCTTGTCGGCCGTTGCTCAATCGGGTCGCTGCTTCTTGTCGCCGGATGAGGACTTCGGGCGGCGGGCGCGAAAATGCTCACTCGGTGAGCAGTTCGGTCCGTGTATTGCTCAGCCCGCTACAAACGCGCGAGTAGCTGAATTCCCGTCAACGAGCCCATTGCCGCAGAGGGTTTCCCGTCAGTAACGTCCGGATAGCCCGACTACTTCTCCCCGCGCACCTTCGACCTTCGCGAAGGGAATTCAGCATGCGTATCCGCAGACCCGCGACGGTGCTCGCCGTGACAGCTCTGGCCACGCTCGCCGCCGTGGCGCCGTCGTCGGCCGCCACCGAACTGGGCGGCGCCTGGGCCCCGTTCACCCGCTGCCCCGTCGACAACCCCGCCATGCTCGCCGCCGACGGCCAGACCGACGTGGCGATCTGTATCGCCTCCAGCTCGGCGAGCGGCTCCATCAAGCTGGGCAACTCCCAGGTCCCGACGGGCCGCACCGACCTCCAGGCCGGCGTCGTCACGCACCCCGGCGGCACCTCCACCGTCGTCTCGCCCCCGGGCGGCGCGCTCGTCGCGGACCCGGCCGAACTGCCCGGCGGGCTGCTCGGGTTGATGTGCCCGAGCGACATTCCGCTGGTGAGTGACATCTGCAAGCAGCTGACCGACAACACCCTGAACCGGGTGACCGCCACCGTCGAATCGGTGAACACTCCGACCGACTTCCAGCTGCTCAACGGCGTCCAGCAGGGCAAGCCGATCATTACGCTCCCGGTCCGCATCAAGCTGGACAACCCGTTCCTCGGCGACTCCTGCTACATCGGCTCCGCGTCCGATCCGATCGTGCTGCGCCCGCAGAACGTGACCGCGCCGGCCGTCTCCCAGGGCCGGTTCGACCCGGACGGCACGGCCAACCCGACGGGTGTTCTTGGGCGCATCAACGCGGACGACGCCGACCAGGGCGACGCGACGTACACCGTCCCCGGTGCCAACGGCTGCGGCCTGCTCGGCGCCCTCGACTTCGCCGTCAACCTGAAGTCCGGGATTCCTGCCGCCTCCGGCAGGAACAACGTCGTACTGAAGAGCGCGTCCACGCACGTCGCGGTGTTCGCCGACCCGAAGAGCGTGGCACCCAACGAGGGAGCACTGCTGTCGCAGTACTGGCATGCGGCCGTGAAGTAACCCCGCCCCTGGCCTTTTTCATAACCCACGAACAAAACAGCCGACCCGATTCGTACGGAACTGACCAAAACGATAGGGGTGTTCGAGGTTCCGTGGAAACTTCGCGAACCGCTATTGCCGGGTCAGGTTACTCGGCCGTAACGTCAAATCCGTGTGGCCTCCCCCACAGGTTCTGCTCACTTGGAAACAAGGCTGTGCCGCGAATTTGTCACCCGCTGACAAATTACTCACCGCGGTGCGGAATCAGCTGTCGTACTGCTTGTCCCGGCGGTATCGGCCGACTTAGCGTGCGCCTCCCGGTGCACATGAGCAACGAGTGCTTGCTGGAGGTGACATGGGAATCGAAGTGAAGGTCGAGGGCCTGACCAAGTCCTTCGGCAAGCAGAACATCTGGCAGGACGTCAGCCTCACCCTGCCCGCCGGCGAGATCAGCGTGATGCTCGGGCCGTCCGGTACCGGCAAGACCGTCTTCCTCAAGTCCCTGATCGGGCTGCTCAAGCCCGAGCGGGGGCGGGTGATGGTCGACGGTGTCGACATGGTGCGCAGTCCCGAGCGGGATGTGATGGAGGCCCGGAAGCTGTTCGGGCTGATGTTCCAGGACGGCGCCCTGTTCGGGTCGATGAACCTCTTCGACAACATCGCCTTCCCGCTGCGCGAGCACACGAAGAAGAAGGAGTCGGAGATCCGGCGGATCGTCATGGAGCGCATCGACGCCGTCGGGTTGGTGGGCTCGGAGGGGAAGCTGCCGGGGGAGATCAGCGGCGGTATGCGGAAGCGGGCCGGGCTGGCGCGAGCCCTCGTGCTCGATCCGCAGATCATCCTCTGTGACGAACCCGACTCCGGGCTCGACCCCGTACGGACCGCCTTCATCTCGCAGTTGCTCATCGACCTGAACACGACGACCGACGCGACCATGCTCATCGTCACCCATAACCTCGACATCGCCGCGACCGTGCCCGACAACATGGGGATGCTCTTCCGGCGCAACCTCGTGACGTTCGGGCCGCGCGAGGTGCTCCTCACCAGTGAGGAACCGGTCGTCGCGCAGTTCCTCACCGCCAGCAAGGCCGGGCCGATCGGGATGTCGGAGGAGAAGGACGCGGCGGCGCTGGCCGCTGAGGCCGAGCGGAACGGGGGTGTGACCACCGTTTCGCCGCGTGAGATCGTGCCGCAACTTGAGCCGTCTCCCGGACTCGGGGCGCGAGGTGCTGTCGCGCGGCGCCGGGAGCGGGTGCTCGGGCTGCTCGACTCCTTGCCGGAGTCGGCGCGGGACGCGATCCGGGCCACGTACGGCCACGAAGTGCTGGAGCCGACTGCCGTGCTGCCCCGGGCCGGGGGTGCCGTATGAGCACGGGAACTCGTCTGCCGAAGAAGGCTGAGTCCCGGGTGCGGCCTCGTCGTGGTCGGGCGCGCAGTTCCCCGCGCGCCAACGGGGCGCAGGCCAATCCGCTGCTCGGGCCGCTCAGACAGACCGGCAAGCTGTTCGCCCTCGGGGTCGAAGTGGCGCGGGCCGTGTTCCGGCGGCCGTTCCAGTTCCGGGAATTCGTCGAGCAGTTCTGGTTCATCGCCAGTGTCACCATCCTGCCCGCCGCCCTCGTCTCCATCCCGTTCGGCGCGGTCATCGCCCTCCAAGTCGGGTCACTCACCCAGCAGTTGGGGGCGCAGTCCTTCACGGGCGGGGCCAGCGTGCTGGCCGTCATCCAGCAGGCCAGCCCGCTCATCGTCGCGCTGCTCATCGCCGGGGCCGGCGGCTCCGCCATCTGCGCCGACCTGGGCTCGCGCAAGATCCGCGAGGAACTGGACGCCATGACCGTCATGGGCGTCTCGCCGGTGCAGCGGCTCGTCGTGCCGCGCGTGCTCGCCACCATGTCGGTCGCGCTGCTCCTCAACGGCATGGTGTCCGTCGTCGGCACGCTCGGCGGCTACTTCTTCAACGTGGTCATGCAGCACGGGACCCCGGGTGCGTATCTGCAGAGCTTCAGCGCGCTCGCCCAGCTCCCCGACCTCTACATCAGCGAGCTGAAAGCCCTCATCTTCGGGTTCATCGCCGGGATCGTCGCCGCCTACCGCGGGCTCAACCCGCGCGGCGGGCCGAAGGGCGTCGGGGACGCCGTCAACCAGTCCGTCGTCATCACCTTCATCCTGCTCTTCTTCGTGAACACGGTGATGACGGGGATCTACCTCCAGATCGTTCCGCCGAAGGGAGGCTGAGCCGCCCCATGGCTTCCCCACTGGCATGGCTCGATCGCTCCGGTGATCAACTCATCTTCTATATACGGGCGTTGGCGTGGGCCCCGCGTACCCTGCGCCGCTACACGAAGGAAGTGCAGCGGCTGCTCGCCGAGGTCGCCTTCGGGTCCGGCGGGCTCGGCGTCATCGGCGGCACCATCGGCGTGATGATCGCGATGACCGCCGCCACGGGCACCGTCGTCGGACTCCAGGGCTACGCCGCCCTGGACCAGATCGGTACCGCCGCGTTCACCGGGTTCGTGTCCGCGTACTTCAACACCCGCGAAATCGCCCCACTCGTGGCCGGTCTCGCACTGTCGGCGACCGTCGGCGCAGGGTTCACGGCGCAGCTCGGGGCCATGCGGATCAACGAGGAGGTCGACGCGCTCGAAGGGATGGGCGTGCGGTCCCTGCCGTATCTAGTCACCACCCGCATCATCGCCGGGGTCGTCGCCATCGTGCCGCTCTACGCCGTCGGGCTGCTCTCCTCCTACTTCGCCTCGCGCCTGGTCACGGTCGTCTTCAACGGCCAGTCGCAGGGCACGTACGACCACTACTTCAATCTCTTCCTCTCGCCGACGGACGTCCTGCTGTCCGTCCTGAAAGTGCTGATCTTCAGCGTCATGGTCATCGTCGCCCACTGCTACTACGGCTTCCGCGCCAGTGGCGGGCCCGCCGGTGTCGGCGTCGCCGTGGGACGGTCCGTGCGCAACGCCATCGTCCTGATCTCCGTCACCGACTTCTTCCTGTCGCTCGCCCTGTGGGGCGCGACCACGACGGTGAAGGTGGCGGGCTGACATGAGGACCCTGCGCCGCAGACTCGCGGGTGTCGTCTTCCTGATCGTGCCCGCGCTGCTCATCTGGCTCGCCGTCGCCGTCTACAACAAGGACTTCACCAACTCCGACCAGGTCGTCGTCGAGACCGGGAACGTGGGCAACGAGATGCATCTCGGCGCCGAGGTCAAGTTGCGGGGCGTCGTACTCGGCGAGGTCCGCGGGATCGATGCCACCGCCGACGGCGCCCGCCTCACCCTCGCGCTCGAACCCGGCGCCCTGGATCACGTCCCCGACGACGTCCGCGCCCAGATGCTGCCGACCACGCTGTTCGGCGAGCGGTACGTCGCCCTCGTACCGCCCTCGAGCCCCAGCACCCGGATGCTGCCGGCCGGGGCCGTCATTCCGCAGGACCGGTCCGCCAACGCCATCGAGCTGCAGCAGGTGCTCGACCACGTCCTGCCGATGCTCACCGCCGTACAGCCGCAGAAGCTGTCCGCAACCCTCTCCGCAGTCTCCCAGGCGCTGCAGGGGCGAGGCGACCGCATCGGCGACACGCTTGTTCAACTCGACGCGCATCTGCGCAAGTTCAACCCGAACCTGCCCACCTTGAACGAGGATCTGAAGCAGCTCGTAAAGGTCTCCCACGTGTACGCCGATGCCGCGCCCGGCATCATCGACGCGCTCACCGACTTCACCACCACCAGCGGCACGATCGCCGAGAAGGAGAGCGAACTCGCCGGCACGTACGGGGCCACGACCCGGACCGCCGAGGACCTCGACGCCTTCCTGCGTGCCAACCAGCACAACATCATCCGGCTCTCCGCCGCCTCCCGTCCCACACTCCAGCTGCTCGCCGAGTACGCGCCGTCCTTCCCGTGCACCCTGCGCACCCTCGCCGACTTCGTGCCGCGCATGGACAGGGTCCTCGGCAAGGGCACGGACCAGCACGGCATCCATGTGGACGTCACCACCGTTCCCTCGCGCGGCGAGTACGTCGCCGGGCGGGACACCCCCGCCTACACCTCCGGCGGCGGTCCGCACTGCTACCCGGTGCCGTATCTCGGCGCCGCGACCGCCAAGGCGCCCGTCACCGCCACCGCGTCCGCGGAGCAGGACCTGGGGCCCGCCAACTCGCCGCAGGAGAACGACCTGGTGAACGAGCTCATCGCACCGGGCGCCAAGACCTCGCCCGACGACCTGCCCGACTGGTCGAGCCTGCTCGCCGGGCCCGTGTACCGGGGGACGGAGGTGAAGCTCAAATGAGCGGAACACCAGGGGAGTTCGCGCACATGAAGCGGCGGTCCCTCGCCGGGCCGCTGGTCAAGTCGCTCGTCTTCGTCGTCGTCACCGCCCTGGCCACCACCGTGCTCGGCTTCTCCATCGCCAACACGGGCGTCGGCACCGACACCGTCACCTACAAGGCCCTGTTCACCGATGTCACCGGCCTCATCGACGGGGACGGCGTACGGATCTCCGGGGTGAAGGTCGGGGAGGTGACGGACGTCCGCGTCGTCGACCGGCGCACCGCCCAGGTCACCTTCACCGTCGAGAAGGGCCGGCCCCTGCCGCGTACCACGACCGCCGCCGTGAAGTACCTCAACATGGTCGGCCAGCGTTACATCGCCCTGGGCCGCGGCACCGGGGCCGCGTCCGGCGACCTCGGCCCCGACGGCACGATCCCGCTCGCCCGCACCACTCCCGCCCTCGACCTCACGCTCCTGTTCAACGGGTTCAAGCCGCTGTTCGAGGGCCTGTCCCCGAAAGACGTGAACGAGCTCGCCGGGTCCATCGTGAAGGTGCTCCAGGGCGAGGGCGGCACCGTCAACAGCCTCATCGAGCACGTCGGCTCGCTGTCGTCGACCGTCGCCGCCAAGGACAAGGTGATCGGCGAGGTCGTCGGGAACCTCACCGACGTCCTGACCACGATCAACGACCGCGAGGACCAATTCGACGACCTCGTCACCACCCTCCAGGAGCTCGTCTCCGGCTTCAACGACGACCGCAAACCGCTCGGCCACGCCATCGAGGCGATGGGGGACCTGACGACCGTCACCGCCGGGTTCCTGAAGGACGCGCGGGCGCCGCTGAAGGGCGACATCCACCAGCTGGGACGCCTCTCCACCTCGCTCGGGGACGGCATTCCGCAGATCGAGAACTTCCTCGACAAGACTCCCGCCAAGCTGACCGCCCTGTCGCGCCTGTCGTCGTACGGCTCCTGGTTCAACCTGTACCTCTGCGAGGCCAGGGTCGGCGGCGTGACCATGTCCGACGGATCGAAGCCGCCCACCGGCATCGCCGTCACCGCTGCGAGGTGCCAGTGATGCGGATGCCAGTGAAGGGCAGGTGGCCCTCGGTGAAACCGATCCAGGAGCGCAACCCCGTGGCTGTGGCCGTGGTCGGACTCCTCGCGCTCGCCCTCCTCACGCTCGCCGCGTTCAACGCGAGCAGCCTGCCCGTCGTCGGCGGCGGCACCGCCTACTCCGCCGACTTCAGCGAGGCCGCCGGCCTCGGCGACGGCGACGAGGTGCGCATCGCGGGGGTCAAGGTCGGAGAGGTCACCGGCGTCGCCCTCGACGGGAACAAGGTGAAGGTCACCTTCGACGTCCAGGACAGGGCCACCTGGATCGGCGACCGCACCACGGCCGCCATCGCCATCAAAACCCTGCTCGGCGAGAAGTACGTCGCCCTCGACCCGGTCGGCTCGGCCCGCCAGGACCCGCGCTCCCGCATCCCGCTCTCCCGCACCACATCCCCGTACGACGTCACCCAGGCATTTCAGGACCTCAGCGGCACCATCGACGAGATCGACACGAAGCAGCTCGCCGCGAGCTTCGAGACGATCTCCGACACGTTCAAGGACTCGCCGCCCGATGTGCGGGCGGCGGTCAAGGGCCTGTCCGCACTGTCCAGGACCGTGTCGTCGAGGGACACGCAGCTCGCCGAACTCCTCGCGGGCAGCAAGAAGTTGACGAAATCGCTCAAGACGAAGAAGTCCAGCTTCGAGACGCTCATCGACGACGGCGGCTCCCTGCTCGGCGAGCTGCGCAAACGGCGGGCCGCCATCAAGGCGCTGCTCAGCGGCAGCTCGGCACTCGGCAAGGAACTCGGCGGACTCGTCACCGACAACGAGAAACAACTCGGACCGACCCTGAAGGCCCTCGGCCGGGTGACAGACGTCCTGGCGAAGAACCAGGGCAAGCTCGACAAGACCCTCGCCCTCGTCGGCCCCTACTACCGGCTCATCGGCAACACCCTCGGCGACGGCCGCTGGTTCGACAGCTATCTGTGCGGCGTCGTGCCACGCAACTACCTGCCCGAGGACTCCCTGCCGGCGACCTCCTGCATGCCGCCGAAGAACGGAAAGTACGACGTCAAGGGTGGTGGCCAGTGATGAGTACGCGCCGCAGACTGCTCGTCGGGACACTGGCGCTCGCCGTGCTCCTGGCCGCCGGGATCGTCGGCGTACGGGCCACGGGGCCGGGCGGCACCCGGATCACCGCCTACTTCGAGCGGGCCGTCGGCATCTACGCCGGCTCCGACCTGCGGATCCTGGGGGTACGCGTCGGACGGGTCGCCTCCGTGGACCCCGAGGGCACCCAGGTGCGGGTCACGCTCGACATCGACGACGGGGTGAAGGTGCCGGCCGGGGCGCGGGCCGTGGCGGTCGCGCCCAGCGTCGTCGCCGACCGGTACGTGCAGCTCACGCCCGCCTACACCACGGGCCCCGCGCTGCGCGACGGCGCGAAGCTGCCCGCGTCCCGCAACCGCACCCCCGTCGAGATCGACCAGCTCTACGACAGCGTCACCGAGCTGGGCAAGGCGCTCGGCCCCGGCGGCGCGAACGCCCAGGGCGCCCTTTCCGGACTGCTCGACACCGGTGCCAAGAACCTCAAGGGCAACGGGGCGGCGATGGGCGACAGCATCGAACAGTTCGGCAAGGCCGCCAAGACGCTCAACGGCAGCAGCGACGACCTGTTCACGACGCTCAGCCAACTCCAGACGTTCACCACGATGCTGAAGGAGAAGGACGGCGGCGTGCGCACCGCACAGGAGAACCTCGACGACGTCACGAACTACTTCGCCGACAACAAGGACGACCTCGCCGCCGCGCTCAAGGAACTCGGCAAGGCACTCGGCCAGGTGAAGGCGTTCATCAAGGACAACCGGGGCGAGCTGAAGAAGAACGTCGAGCGGCTCGTGCCGATCACCCAGACGCTCGTCGACCAGCGCGCGTCGCTCGCCGAGGCCCTCGACGTCGCGCCACTGGCCGCCGGGAACGTGGTGAACGCGTACAACCCGCGCACCCGCACCCTGGACGGGCGCGCGAACCTGAACGAGCTGAGCATGGGCGGGCCCCTGCTGCCGCTGCCCGTCGCAGGGGGTGACCGGTGACCGCCGTCCGTCGCCGGAAGGCGGCCACCGGCGCCGGGATCGGCTGCGCCCTGTCGGTCGTGGTCGCCTTCTGCCTGACCCTCGGCGTGATACCCGTCCCCACCCCGTCCTTCGGCGGCATCGAGGACCTGCCGCTGCCCGGCGGCGCCGACCTCGGACCCCATCCCTACACGATCACCGCCGACATGAAGGACGTGCTCAGCCTCGTCCCGCGGTCCGCGGTCAAGGTGAACGACGTCGCCGTGGGGCGCGTCACCGACATCCGCCTGGCAGGCGACGGCAGTTGGGCCGCGCGCGTCACCCTGCGCATCAACGGCGACGTCGAGCTGCCCGCCGGCACCAGTGCCCGCCTGGAGCAGTCCAGCCTGCTCGGCGAGAAGTACGTGCAGCTCGTCGCGCCGAGGAACGGCACCGGGTCCCTGCGCGCCGGCGACCGCATCCCCCTGTCACGCACCGGCCGCAACACCGAGGTCGAGGAGGTCTTCGGCGCCCTGTCGCTGCTCCTCAACGGCGGCGGCGTCAACCAGCTCAAGACGATCACCACCGAGCTCAACTCGGCGCTCGGCGGACGGGAACCGGAAGTCCGCTCGACGCTGCGCCGCGTCAACACCCTTGTCACGAACCTCGACGACCACCGCGGCGACATCACCGCGGCGCTCGACGGCGTCAACCAGCTGTCGGCGACACTCGCGCACCGCAAGGAGGATGTCGGGACCGTGCTGACGAAGCTCTCACCCGGGCTCAAGACCCTCAAGAAGCAACGGGGGTCGCTGGTGACCATGCTGCGCTCCCTCGACCGCCTCAAGGGAGTCGCCGTCGACACCATCGACGCGGGCCAGGCCGACATGGTCGCCGACCTCAAGGCCATCGCGCCCACCCTCAAGGCGCTGGCCGACGCCGGCAAGGACCTGCCGGACTCCCTCCAGGTCCTGCTCACCTATCCGTTCACGGACGAGGTGCTGCGCGGCGTCAAGGGCGACTACCTCAACGCGTATCTGGACGTGACGGCTGTGCCGGGCACCCAGCTGATCCCACCGTTGACCGGGGACGACCCTGGCCCGTCCCCGTCCCGCTCGACGACAGCGCAGTCCGCCGCCTCCTCGCGGAAGCCGCCGCTGCCGCTGCCCTCCGTGACGCCGGGGGGTGGTGGCCGGTGATCACCCTCGCGGTCCGCCTCAAGAACCTCGCGTTCCTCGTCGTCGCCGTCCTCGTCCTCGGCTACCTCGGCATTCGATACGCAGATCTGGGCGGCTACGTCGGAGCCGCCGACTACTACACGGTGAAGGTACAACTGCCGCGCACCGGAGGTCTGTTCACACATTCCGACGTCACCTATCGGGGCGTGTCGGTGGGCAGGGTCGGACCGATCGGGCTCACTCCCGACGGGGTGCAGGCCGAACTGCGCATCAAGAAGTCCGCGCCCCGCATCCCCGACGACGCCAAGGCGGTCGTGGCGAGTCTGTCGGCCGTCGGCGAGCAGTACATCGACCTGCGCCCCGGCCGTACGGACGGCCCCTATCTCGCGGACGGGGCCCGGATCGCCCCGGTCGCGACGAGCGTGCCGCGTCCGGTGACGGACGTCCTGTCGAGCGTGGACGACCTGACGACATCTGTGCCGCTCGACTCGCTGCGCACCGTCGTCGACGAGTTCGGCAAGGCCTTCGAAGGACGCGGCGACGACCTCCAGATCCTCATGGACAACGGCTCCGACTTCGTCCAGGCCGCCGACCGCGCCCTGCCGCAGACCACGAAACTGATGGCCGACGGCGAGGTCGTGCTGCGCACCCAGGCCGAAGAGGGCCGGGCCATACGGGACTTCGCGTCCGGCGCGAAGGACCTCGCGGCCACGCTCAAGGGCTCCGACGCCGACCTGCGCCGCCTCATCATGGCCGCGCCGGAAGCCGCCACCCAGCTCAGCGCACTCCTACGTGACCTGGACCCGGACATCGGTGTCGTCCTGGCCAACCTCCTCACCACCTCGGAGGTCGCCGTCACCCGGCAGCACGGCACCGAGGAACTCCTCGTGAAGCTGCCCGCGGCCGTCGCGGCGGGCGCATCGGCCGTCGACGGAAAGAAGGTCAACCTCGGCATGGCGGTCACCTTCTTCAAACCCCTGCCCTGCACGGCCGGTTACTCCGGTACGCGCTACCGTCTCGGCACGGACCTGAGCGCGGCGCCGACGCTCAACAAGGGCGCGCGCTGCACGTCACCCCCGTCGAGCGGGATCGGCGTACGCGGCTCGGCGAACGCGCCGGACGGCGGAGGCGTCCCGAAGCCGGCCCGGCCCGGGGCGCTGTCCCTGCCCTCGGTGGACGACGCAGCGGACCGCACGTCACCCGGCATGGCGGACCTGCTCGCCCTCACTCCCGGGAGCGGCGCGTGAGGGCGTGGGGGCGCGGCCCGCGACGAATCCTCGCGGGGGTGGGACTCGTCACGGCCCTCGCGCTGTGCGGGACGGGCGCCTGGTCGTACGCGCAGGCACGGGGCGACGACGACCTCGCATACGCCCGCTCGCGCGACGCGGCCCTGGCCGACGGGCGCGCGGCCGTGGTGACGCTGACGACCCTGGACGCGTCGACGAAGACGCGTGCCCGCTCGGGCATCACCACCTGGAAGACGGTCACGACGGGCCCGCTCCGTACGCAGCTCGGCCGTCTGGCACCGGCTGCCGGGGCGTCCTCGCGGGGTGTGGTCACGGACGCGGCGATCACGGCGCTCGACGACCGCGCGGGCACCGCGAAGCTCATCGCCACGGTCCGGGTGGAGACCACGCCGAAGAACGCCAAGTCCCCGTCGGCGGACCGCAAACGCCTGGAGGCGCTCCTCGCGCGCTCCTCAGACGGCACCTGGCGCGTGAAGGCGCTGAACGCGGTACCGGTGACGGAGGTGTCCGGATGATGTGGGACGGGATCGGACGCGTGGTGCGGGTAGGGTCCGAGGAGGACGAACTGCCTGGGACCGAACCGGAGTTCAAGGCTGAGAGCGGGCTTGCGGCGACGGACCTCGATCCGGCCCCGGCGCCCGACGCCGCTGCGGGGACCAATGGCGACGCGGAGACCAGGTCCGACGCCGCTGCGGGAACCAATATCGACGCCGATGTGGAGACCGGTACCGACGCCCAGCAGCCCGCCGTCCGGCCCCGCCGTCGGTTCCTCCTCGGCACCACCGTCGCCTCTGTCCTGCTCGCCCTCGTCGGCGGCGTACTCCTCTACCAGGCCCACGAGTTGAGGAGCACGCCCGCCGCGGCCAACCGCGCGCTCACCGACGCCGAGGCGACCACTCGGGTCGGCGGGGACGTCGGCAGCGCGCTCGCCAAGGTCTTCTCGTACGCGCCCGGCGGCACCGACGCCACCGAGCGCTCCGCGCGAGAAGTGCTTTCGGGCCGCGCCGCGCACCAGTACGAGCAGCTCTTCGCCCAGGTCAAGGACAACGTCCGCGCCCAACGCGTCACCCTCACCACGCAGGCCGTACGGATCGGCACCGTCAGCCTGCGCGGGGACACCGCGCATCTGCTCATCTTCCTCGACCAGACCGCCCGGCGCGGCCGGGGCAAGCCCACGACGTCCGCGGCCCAGCTCTCCGTGACCGCCCGGCTGCGGGGCGACGTATGGCTGATCGTCGACATCAAGGCCCGTTGAGCCAACGCCCCCGACCCGAAGAAGGGACCGCGCATGACCCGGTTCACCCAGCCCCTGCTCGTCTCGGCGCTCGCCCTCGCCCTTGTCGCGGGTGGTGTCGCCGCTTGGGCCGGCTGGTCCTGGTACGGGGCGGCGCACGACGACTCCGCCGCTTACGCCGCCTCCCGCGACGACGTCCTGGAAGCGGGCGAGCAGGCCGTGCAGAACCTCAACACGCTGGACCATCGCCGCGTCGGCATCGGACTCGACCTGTGGGAGTCCTCGACCACCGGCGACCTGCACAGCCAACTGGTCAAGGGCCGCGACGAGTTCGCAGCACAGGTGAGGACCGCGAAGACCGTCAGCACGGCCAAGGTGCTGTCCGGGGCGGTGACAGAGCTCGACCAACGGGCGGGCCGCGCCCGCGTGATGATCGCCCTGCGCGTCACCGTCCGGGCCTCGGGCCAGAAGGCGACCGACAAGGACAGCCGCATGCTCGGCGAACTCATCCGGACCGGCGGCCACTGGAAGCTCAGCGCCCTCGGCCAGGCGCCGGTCGGCGACACCGCGACGACGGACTGACCAGGGGAGAGGCCCACCAGATGTCGACCACGCGCCACCACCTCAACCGCCAGCGCCGCCTGGCGACGAAGCCGTCCCGGCCGGAACGGGACCGGTCCGCCTCCCCGGCGTCGACGCCCGTGCGGTCCGACGCCGATGCGACCACCACGGCCACCGTCGTCCCGAAGGCGCCCCCCGCCCCGAAGAACGTGATCCCGCTCGTCCGGCCCCGCCCCCGCCCCAAGAACGCGGCCGTAGACCCCTCGCCGCGCCCCCGCCCGAAGGCCACGGCGGCGGACTCCCCGAGCCGCCCCCGCCCCAAGCGCACCACCACCGATCACCCCTCTCGTCGCCCCGCCCCCCTGCTCCTCGTCCTGTGCGCCCTCACCCTCCTCCTCGGTGGCTTCGCCGGCTGGGCGTACGCCGAGGCGCGCGGGCTGCGGGACGACGAGGCGAGCCGCAACACCGCGCTCACCGACCCGGCCCGCACCAGCGAGGTCAAGGGGCAGGCGTCCGAAGCGGTGAACGCCCTGTTCTCGTACGACCACGCCAACCCGGGCGCCGAGGAGAAGGCCGTCGCCACCCTCCTCACCGGCAAGGCCGTCGAACAGCACCGCAGGCTGCTCGCCCCCGTGCTCGCGCAGGCGAAGAAGCAGAAGACGGTCGTGACCACCACCGTCACGGACAGCGCCGTCGAGCGCATTGACGGCAACCGTGCCCGCGTCCTCGTCTTCGCCGACCAGAGCAGTACGAGTACCGCCGCGAAGGCGAAGGACGCCGCGAGCTACGCGGGCGCGATGCTCGCAGTCGACCTCGTGCTCCGGGACGGCCGCTGGTTGGTCTCGGCCATCGACACCTTCGGCAGCTAGACCGCCAGGCCGCTGAGGACGCGCCCGCCACCACGTGAGACAAGGAGTCCGACCCGTGAACCCCGTGAACCCCGTGAAACGCGGACCGCACCTCCTCGCCCGCCTGCGCCCCCGCGACGCCCGCACCCGCCGCGGACTGCGCGGCACCGCCGTCGCCGCGGCCGCGGTGGCCCTGCTCACGGCGTCCCAAGCACCCGGAATCGTCGAGGAGTTGGGCGGCGGGAAAGGCGGCGACAGCGCTGAGCGCCCCGCGTCGGCCGAGGCTCCGCTGCCCTACGTGAACTCGCAGGGCGACGACTCGTACCACACCGAACTGCCGCCCCTGAACAGCCCGGACGCGCCCGCGCGCGTCTACCCGCCCGCCCAGATCCGCGCCCAGTCCGGCATCCCGGCCACCGTCCTGGCCGCCTATCGCAGGGCCGAGTCGGCGATCGCCCGTACCGACGCGGGCTGCCGACTGCCCTGGGAGCTGCTCGCCGCCATCGGCAAGGTCGAGTCGGGCCAGGCCCGCGGCGGCGCCGTCGACGCGCACGGCACGACCCTGGGCCGTATCACCGGACCCGCCCTCAACGGCCAGGGGTTCGCCCTGATCCGGGACTCGGACGGCGGGGCGTGGGACGGTGACACGGTCTACGACCGGGCGGTCGGCCCGATGCAGTTCCTGCCGGGGACGTGGCGGCGCTGGGGCGCCGACGGCAACGGCGACGGGGACAAGAACCCCAACAACATCTTCGACGCCGCCCTGGCGGCGGGCCACTACCTGTGCGCCGGAAGCCGTGACGTGAGCCGTACGGCCGGCCTCGAACGCGCCGTCCTCAGTTACAACTACTCACGCGACTATCTCCAACTGGTCCTGTACTGGATGGAGTTCTACCGCGAGGGCGTGCACACCGTGCCCGACGGCAAGGGTGTGATCCCGAGGAGCCCCGGCGCGGGCGGCGACACCCCGGCGACCAGCCCGGTCGGCGGCGGCAAAGGCCCCGGCAAGGGCGGGGGCGGCGGGATCGTCATCGGGCCCGATCCGACCCCCTCCGGCCCCTCGGACGGCGGCAGCCCCGACCCCAGCCCCGGCCCGGACCCGAGCGGTGACCCGTCGGATCCGCCCACGCAGTCACCGGACCCGAGCGACCCCCCGCCGTCGCAGGACCCTGGCACCCCCTCGGACCCTGGCAGCACCCCGCCGACGGACTGCCCCACGGACACGACGTCCCCGTCCCCGTCGCCCGACCCGGACGAGTCCCCTTCACCGTCCCCGTCGCCCAGTCCCTCGCCGTCGGAGTGCCCGGAACCGGGCGCGTAGCGCGGCGCAGTGCTTGTGCCGCAGGGAGGCAGGGAGGCAGGGAGGCAGGAGCGTGGCGTAGGGGGATGGCCCCTGCCTCCCTGGGCCGGCGTGCGGCCGCCCGCGGTCAGCCGGTGCTGACCTGAAGTTCCTTGACGCCGTTGAGCCAGGCAGAGCGGAGCCTGCGCGGGTCGCCGGTCAGGCGGAGGTCCGGCATGGCGTCGGCCACGGCGTTGAAGATGAGGTTGATCTCGAGCGTGGCCAGCGACTTGCCGAGGCAGAAGTGCGGGCCTCCGCCGCCGAATCCGAGGTGCGGGTTCGGGTCGCGGGTGATGTCGAACGTATCGGGGCGGTCGAAGACCTCGGGGTCGTGGTTGGCCGACGAGTAGAAGATGCCGACCCGGTCGCCCTTCTTGATCTGCGCGCCGCCGAGCTCCGTGTCCTGGGTCGCGGTGCGCTGGAAGGAGACCACGGGGGTCGCCCAGCGGACGATCTCCTCCGCCGTCGACTCCGGGCGCTCCCGCTTGAACAGCTCCCACTGGTCCGGGTTGGTGAGGAAGGCGTGCATGCCGTGCGTGATGGCGTTGCGCGTCGTCTCGTTTCCGGCCACCGCGAGCAGGATCACGAAGAAGCCGAACTCGTCCGAGGAGAGGTTCCCCTCGTCCTCCGCCGCCACCAGCTGGCTCACGATGTCCTTGGCCGGGCACTCCTTGCGGGCGGCGGCCAGGTTCATGGCGTAGCTGACGATCTCCATGGCGGCCTCGGCGCCGACCTCCTCGGTGATCGCGTACTCCGGGTCGTCGTACGCGGCCATCTTGTTGGACCAGTCGAAGATCTTGGTGCGGTCGTCCTGGGGGACACCGATCAGCTCGGCGATGGCCTGGAGCGGGAGTTCGACGGCGACGTTCGTGACGAAGTCGAAGGAGCCGTCGGGCGCGGCGTTCGCGAGCGCCGTCTCGACGATGGAGCCCGCACGGGTGCGCAGGGCGTCCTCGAGCGAGCGGATGGCGCGGGGAGTGAAGCCGCGCTGGACGATCTGCCTCACCCGGGTGTGCTCCGGCGGGTCCATGTTGAGCATGATCAGCTTCTGGACCTCGATCTGGTCGCGGCTGATCGACTCGTTGAAGCGGATGACGGCCGTGTTGAGGTTCGAGGAGAACAGCTCGGGGCGCGTGGAGACGTACTTGACGTCCGCGTGCCGGGTCACGGCCCAGTAGCCCGAGTCGCCGAAGCCGGAGATGCCGGTCGGCTGGGCTATCCACCGGACCGGTTCCGTCTGCCGCAGCTGGGCGAACTCGGGGAAGGGGACACGGTGTTGGAGGAGGTCGGGGTCGGTGAAGTCGAACCCTTCGGGCAGCGCTGGGCACGGCATGGGCAACTCCCGGTGACGGTCTGACGGGGCGTCAGCTTGTCGGCACCGTAGTAACGGGTTCTACAAGTGGCAAGACCCGTGGTACGCCCGATTGCGCGCGCGGTTACGTGCACGACCCTTGCGTACCGGGAGTAGCACCGTCGAGACTGCACGGAGAACTGGTACGCGTTCTAGTTCTTACGTCTTCTGGTTCGGTCCGGGAATGTGTGGAGAGGACGACAGCTCATGGCCGCGGAACCCGTCATCGTCGAAGCCGTACGTACCCCGATCGGCAAGCGCGGAGGCGCGCTCGCCAATCTTCATCCCGCGTATCTCCTCGGCGAGACGTACCGGGAACTGCTCGGCAGGACCGGCATCCACGCTGACTGCGTCGAGCAGATCGTGGGCGGCACGGTGACCCACGCGGGCGAACAGTCCATGAATCCGGCACGCACGGCCTGGCTCACCATGGGCCTGCCCTACGAGACGGCGGCCACGACCGTCGACTGCCAGTGCGGCTCCTCGCAGCAGGCCTCGCACATGACCGCCAACATGATCGCCGCCGGTGTCATCGACATCGGCATCAGCTGCGGGGTCGAGGCGATGTCGCGGGTGCCGCTCGGCTCCGGCTCCAAGCACGGTCCCGGCAAGCCGTTCCCCGAGGAGTGGAACGTCGACCTGCCCAACCAGTTCGAGGCCGCCGAGCGCATCGCGCGCCACCGCGGACTGACCCGCGAGAACGTCGACTCGCTGGGGCTCATCTCCCAGGAACGCGCCGCGACCGCGTGGGCCGAGGAGCGCTTCAAGCGCGAGACGTTCGCCGTGCAGGTGCCCACGAACGAGGACGAGCAGGCCGCCGGGCAGGGCATGTGGCGGCTCGTGGACCGGGACGAGGGCCTGCGCGACACGACCATGGAGGGCCTCGGCGGGCTCAAGCCGGTCATGCCGACCGCCGTGCACACCGCGGGCAACTCCTCGCAGATATCCGACGGCGCCTCGGCGATCATGTGGGCGTCCAAGCGGATGGCGCGCGCCCTGAAGCTCAAACCGCGCGCCCGGATCGTCGCCCAGGCTCTCGTCGGCGCCGACCCGCACTTCCACCTGGACGGGCCGATCGACGCCACGCGCGCCGTGCTCGGCAAGTCGGGCATGTCGCTCAAGGACATCGACCTCGTCGAGATCAACGAGGCGTTCGCGTCCGTCGTGCTCAGCTGGGCGCAGGTCTTCGAGCAGGACCTGGCGAAGGTCAACGTGAACGGCGGGGCCATCGCCCTCGGCCACCCCGTCGGCGCGACCGGCGCGCGGCTCATCACCACGGCCCTGCATGAGCTGGAGCGCCAGGACAAGGAGTTCGCGCTGATCACGATGTGCGCGGGCGGCGGGCTGGCGACGGGCACGATCATCCAGCGGCTGTAGGGGAGCCCGCTCCTGGGCGGCCCGGAACGCACGACGAAGGCGGCACCCTCCCACGGGGGGAGGGTGCCGCCTTCTCAGGTCGGCTGGGGGCCGGCCGGGCTCAGTACGAGCCTGCGGACTGCCAGTGGGACCAGGCACCACAGGGGCTGCCGTAGCGCTCGTTCATGTAGGTGAGGCCCCACTTGATCTGGGTCTCGGGGTTGGTCTTCCAGTCGCCGCCGGCCGAGGCCATCTTGTGGGCGGGCAGGGCCTGGACCAGGCCGTAGGCGCCGGACGACGCGTTCGTCGCGTTGACGTTCCAGCCGCTCTCGTGGGACACGATCTTGTCGAAGCACGCAAACTGTTCGGCGCTCATCTTCTGCTGGGCGATCGCCTTCGGCGAAGAGGTGGCCGCGGCGTTCGACGCCGGGGCGGCGGCCATGACCATACCGGCCGTGGCGGCAGCCAGGGCGACACCGGCGAGGGCCTTCTTCGGAGCGGCGATGCGGCGGAGGATGGTGGCGGACAAAGCGTGATCCTTCCGTGGGGGACAGGGGCCGCTTCGTACGCCCTGCGGCGTACAGAGGCGCCGGGGCCCTGGCGGGGGCTGTCGGCGCCTTGCGACTGCTCCAGAGAAACAGGCCCGGACAACGGTGGCAATTGACCCTTTTGCTAGTTGAGGTCGTATGTAGTCGAAATGTCCCCTAGGTGACCTGGCTCTCATTGCCCAGGTCGGAGGGTGTTTTGGTGGGGACGCGTCAAGCCTCCGCGTCTACGGCCGCGCCTCGTAGGTGACGTGGGTCATGTGCGGTGCTTCACGGCGCGGGCACGTCTCGGTGACGCAGCGCGCGTGAAGCCCTACGGCTCGGTGCCCTCGAATGTGACCGGGGCCTCGAACGCGGCCCGGCGCGTGGCCCGCCGCAGCGCCCTCAGGAGCGCCGGGCCGACGGTGACGGTGAGGACGACGGTCAGGGCTGCCCGGCCCAGGTCCCAGCCCAGCGACGTGGCCAGGCAGTAGGCGAGGAAGCGGACCAGGTTCTCGTGCAGCGGGGCGCCCGCCTGGAACGCGACGCTCGACGACAGCGAGTCCAGGAACGGCCAGCCGGCCAGGTTCATGACGGTGCCGTACGCGAACGCGGCGAGGAACCCGTACGCCGCCAGCATCAGCACCTCGGCGCGGCCGCGCAGCCGGTCCGGGCCGGGGAGCAGACCCGCGCCCATCGTGAACCAGCCCATCGACAGCATCTGGAACGGCATCCACGGACCGACACCGCCGGTGAGCAGCGCGGACGCGAACATGGTCACGGACCCGAGCACGAACCCGAAGCCCGGCCCGAGCACCCGCCCGCTCAGCACCATCAGGAAGAACATCGGCTCGATCCCGGCGGTCCCCGCCCCGATCGGGCGCAGCGCGGCGCCCGTCGCGGCAAGCACCCCGAGCATCGCCACTGCCTTGGGCCCGACCCCGCCCTCGGAGACGGCGGCCGCCACCACGCCCACCAGCAGGACGAGCAGCCCCGCGAACAGCCAGGGCGCGTCCTGCGCATGTGCGCTGACCTGCGACGAAGGGCCCGCGAGCAGCGGCCACCCGAAGGCGGCCACCCCCACGGCACTCACGAGGAGCAGGGCCACCACGGAGCGGGGGCCGAGACGTACGGCGCGGGCCTGGCGGTCGGGGCGCCCGGTCCCGGGTGCGGTCTTCATGCCCTTTCCTCCGGCCCGCCCGCGGACTCCAGGGCCTCGCGGACCTGGGCCACCGTGAGCCACTCGCCCGGGGCCAGGACCTTGGCGACCTGGGGGGAGAAGGCGGGGGAGGCCACGACCACCTCGGGCGTGGGCCCGTTCGCCACGATCTCGCCGTCGGCGAGGACGGCGACGCGGTGGGACAGCTCGGCGGCCAGTTCCACGTCGTGCGTGGCCAGGACGACGGCGTGCCCCTCGGCCGCGAGGCCGCGCAGGACCGTGATCAGGCGGGCCTTCGCCGCGTAGTCGAGGCCGCGCGTCGGCTCGTCGAGCAGGAGCAGCGGAGGGCGGGCCGTCAGCACGATCGCCAGGGCGAGCGTGAGGCGCTGGCCTTCCGAGAGGTCACGGGGGTGGGTGTCGTCCGCGATGCCGGGCAACAGCCGCGAGACAAGGGCGCGGCAGGTGCCCGGACCCGCGCCCGCGTCATGGTCGGCGGCGGCGCACTCGGCGGCCACCGTGTCCGCGTACAGGAGGTCCCGCGGTTCCTGCGGGACCAGGCCGACGCGGCGGATCAGGTCGCGCGGGCCCGTGCGGTGCGGGACCACCCCGCCCACCAGGGCCGTGCCGGACGACGGGCGGACCAGGCCGACCAGGGTGGACAGGAGAGTGGACTTGCCGGCGCCGTTGCGGCCCATCAGGGCGACGATCTCGCCGGGCCCGACCGTGAGGTCGACGTGGCGCAGCGCCTCGACGCGCCCCCGCCGCACCGCGAGCCCCGCGACCTCGGCGACGGCGGTCACCCCGGGCTGCTTGCGAGTGCGGCGCAGCGGGGACCGGCGGGAGTCGGGGGAGGCAGTGGCCCGCGGCTGCTCATGAGGCTCGCGCGGCTCGTGCCCCGCCAGGCGCTCCCGCAGCTTCCCGGACCTGCGCCGCGCGTCCCGCACCGTCAGCGGCAGCGGTGACCAGCCCGCGAGGCGGCCCAGGTCCACGACCGGCGGGAACACCGGCGATACGGCCATGATCTCGGCGGGCGCGCCGAGCAGCAGGGGCTCGCCGGGTCCTGGGAGGAGCGCGACCTGGTCCGCGTACTGCACGACCCGCTCAAGCCGGTGCTCGGCCATCAGGACCGTCGTGCCGAGGTCGTGCACCAGGCGCTGCACCACCGCGAGGACCTCCTCCGCGGCGGCCGGGTCGAGCGCGGACGTCGGCTCGTCGAGGACCAGGACCCGCGGGTGCGGGGTGAGGACGGAGCCGATGGCGACGCGCTGCTGCTGCCCGCCGGACAGCGTCGCGATGGGACGGTCGCGCAGATCGGCGAGGCCGAGCAGGTCGAGGGTCTCCTCGACGCGGCGCCGCATCACCTCGGGCGCGAGCCCGAGCGACTCCATGCCGTACGCGAGTTCGTCCTCGACCGTGTCGGTGACGAAGTGGGAGAGCGGGTCCTGCCCCACCGTGCCCACCACGTCGGCGAGTTCCCGCGGCTTGTGCGTACGGGTGTCGCGCCCCGCCACGGTGACGCGCCCGCTCAGTGTGCCCCCGGTGAAGTGCGGCACGAGCCCGCTCACCGCGCCGAGCAGCGTCGACTTGCCGACGCCCGAAGGGCCCACGAGCAGCACCAACTCGCCCTCGGGCACGTCGAGTCGAATGTCACGGACCGTGGGTGTCGCGGCCCCGTCGTACGTCACCGAGACGTCCTCGAACCGGATCATGAAGCCTCCTTCGAGGGCGTTTCGGCGAGCGGCGGCGCGGGCGCCACGAACGCCGGGAGCAGTCCGAGCAGCACCCCGGCCGCGGGCCACAGCGGCAGCGTCGGCGCGGCCAGCGGCACGACGCCGGGCGCCAGGGCCGAGGGATCGTAGGAACCGGCCCGGATCATCACGGCGGCGACGGCCGCCCCCGACGCGGCGACGAGCCACGCCCGCACACCCCACACGTCGGGCCGGTACCGGGTGCGGACCGAGCGGCGCCCGCCGAGCCAGAGCCCGCCGAGCGCGGCCGCCACCCCGGCGAGCAGCACGGGCAGCCCGTACCGCGCGCCGTCCGCGGTCAGCAGCCCGTACGTACCCGCGCACACCCCGACCAGGCCGCCCAGCGTCAGCACCGCGGTGGCCCGGCGCACGGCGGCCGGGACCTCGGCCGTGCGCCCGTACCCGCGCGCGTCCATCGCGGCGGCCAGCGCCACCGACCGCTCAAGTGCGCCCTCAAGGACGGGAAGACCGACCTGCGCCAGGCCCCGCAGCCCCTTGTCGGGCCGGCCGCGCAGCCGGCGCGCGGCGCGCAGCCGCCGCACATCGGCGATCAGGTTCGGCGCGAACGTCATCGCGACGACGACGGCGACCCCGGCCTCGTACAGCGCGCCCGGCAGGGACTTGAGGAGGCGGGCCGGGCTCGCGAGGGCGTTCGCCGCGCCCACGCAGATCAGCAGCGCGGCCAGCTTCAGGCCGTCGTACAGCGCGAACACCAGGCCCTCGACCGTGACCCGGCCACCGATCCGCACCCCCTGCGCCCACTCGGGCAGCGGCACCTCGGGCAGCGTGACGAGCAGATGCGTGCCCGGGATCGGCGACCCCAGGAACACCGCGAACACCAGCCGGATCCCGATCACCGCGAGCCCGAGCTTCACGAACGCCCCGTACGAGCGCGCCCACGGCGCCGACGTGCGCCGCGCGGCCACCACGTACCCGGCCACCCCGATGAGCAGCGCGAGCAGCAGCGGATTCGTCGTCCGGGACGCCGCCGTGCCGAGCCCGAGCGCCCAGAGCCACCAAGCGCCTGGGTGCAGCGCGTTCGAGCGGTGGACCCGGGGAGCGGCGAGCGGACGACGGCGCGCGGACGGCCCCGTCCCCGGGTCGCGCGCGAGGCGCGTACGCGGGGCGGGGTGCGGTGAACCTGCGCCGGTGCTGCTCATCGAATCGTCGTGTCCGTGTCCGTGGTCAGGTGCCTGCGTCAGCCGTGCCTGCCTCAGCCGCGCCGGCGGCGGGCCTGCCAGGCCGCGGCCGCGCCGAGCACGACGACGGCGGCGCCGCCCGCGATCAGGCCGACGGAGGGGCCACCGCCGTCGGACGCCGCGTCCTTGGACGTGCCCGGCTCGGTCCCCTCGGAAGTCCCCTTGGAGGAAGACACCTGCTCGCCGCAGCCCGTCTTCGGGAAGCCGGCGATGGAACACAGCAGCGCCTGGTTGTTGTAGCGCAGCGGCTTCGCGACGGCGGCGAGCGCCTCCGCGCTGGTCGCGTCGTCCGCGACGCGCGCACACGCCGTACGCGCCTTCGGCGGCGTCTCACCGGACGGCGCGTCCTGCGCCGTGCCGAAGTCGACGACGAGCGCCACCCGCTTCTCGCCGCCCTTCGCCGGAGTGTCCGCGCAGATGGCGTCGAAGGAAGCAGCCCCGCGCGGCTTCGCCGAGTCCTGCGAGTCCTCGCTCACGGAGAACCGGAACCCCTGCACATCGCCGTCCGACGGGCGGGCCGTCGACGGGCCCTGCGAGGCGTACACCCAAGCGGAGCCGTCGCGGTCCCAGAACGACCAGTAGCGATAGCCGGTCGCCTGCGCCTGGCCCGCCCCCGCGACGAGTGCACACAGCACGCCCGATATGAGAACGGCCAGGCTTCGGCGGCGGTACGTGGTCACAGCTGCTGCTTCTTGCGGCCGCTGAACAGGAAGCCGATGCCGATACCGGCGACGGCCGCGACGGCGACGACGTACCAGACACTGATGCCGCCGTCGTCGTCCTTCTTCTTCTCGTCGGCCGTGGCGGCCTTCGTGGAGGACGGCGCGGGGCCCGTCGCGTTCAGGGCCTTGACCAGGTCCGTGCCGCCGAAGTCACGCGGGTCGTTGCCCGTCGCGTGCGCGGCGAAGATCAGCTGGGCGTAGGCGGCCGGACCGGACTGCTCGGCCCAGCCCCCGGCGTTCTTCTCCAGCCAGGCGTACGGGTCCTTCGTGTACTTGACGCCCTCGGCGGCCGCGATCGAGGTGACCGCGTCGGCGGTGTTGCCGTAGTCGGGCTGCGACTTGGTGCTGCCCGGGGTGACGGCCTTCAGGTACAGGCGGGTGCTGAGCTGGCCCTGGAGGTAGACGGCGGCGTTGTGCGCGAGGTCCCCGGCCGTCCTGCCGTCCTTGCAGACGTAGCTGTCCGGGGCCTTGCCCTTGCCGGGCGCCATGCCGGACCCGAGCGCGCCGAGCACGCCGGCCGCGGTGGCGTCCGCGTTGGCGGCCAGCTTGCCCTTCTTGTCGGGCTGATAGGCGAGCGCGCCGCCGTCCTTGGCGTCCGAGCAGGGGAGCGCGAGCGCGGCCAAGGCGTCCTGGCCGGTCTTGCCGCGGCCCGACTTCACGTCGGCGGGCTTCTCACCGGCCGCGACGAGCGCGCCGATCACGACGGCGGTCGAGTTGGCGTCGCTGTCCATGCCGAGGTTGTAGCCCCAGCCGCCGTCGCCGTTCTGCGCCTTCTTCAGCCAGTCCACGCCGCGGGTGACCTCGCCCTCGCGGCCGCCGACCGCGACGAGGGCCTGCACCGCGGCGGCCGTGCTGTTGCTGTCGACGAGCGTCTTCTTGTCGCACTCCTTGCCCGGCTCGGCGCGGAAGGCGGCGAACCCGCCGTTCGTGCACTGCTGCCCGGTCAGCCAGTCCACGGCCTTGTCGGCGGGCTTCACACCGACGGTGTCCTGCGCGACCAGCGCGATCGACTGCCGCCAGACACCGTCGTACGTCGGGTCGCCCTTCCCGTAGAGCCCGGAGGGGATCGCCACCGAGGGGGACGCGGAGGGCGCGGAGCCGTCCGCGAGGGCGGCCGGGGCGGTGGCCATGCCGATGACGGCGGTGGCCGCCACGAGCGCGGCGCTGCGGCGAATGTTCATGGTGGGGCGGGTGCCTCTCCCTGCGGGGAGCCGGGCGCACGGCACACGCGGGCACCGGGCGGCTCCGGCTCCGTATGCCTCGACGGTGCCGGCCACCGGCGGGGGCCGATGACGCGAGCCGGTCACGCGCCGCACGGGGCAGTCCGGCTCACCACTTACGTGGTTCACGGATTGGGGTCTCCCCTGCTCGAGCGGAGCCGAGAGCTTGGGGAAGGGTCAGCGCCGGATTCGCACCGGCTTCCCCCCGTGCGGGCATGATGACGACCTGCCCACTGTACCGGCCCGTAGGGGACCTCCCCCGGGGTGCCCGAAGGGCCGGGACAGACCGAAGTCTGCCCCGGCCCTTCGGGACGAGTGCGCCCAGCTGATGACGCCAGTGCCTAGCGGATGTCGACCGGCCCGTCGTCGCCGCTGTCACGGCCGTCGCGACCGTCCACCGGGCTCGACGCCGCCCCCAGGTACCGCTGGATCTCCATCTCGCCGCCGCTCTTCTTGGCGTCGCCGTCCGGGCCGCCCAGGTTGCGGCGGACCGAGTCCAGGATGGTCAGACCCTGGCCGACGAGTCCGGCCGCGATCTCACCGAGGCCGTCCGCGCCGTTGAGCACGTTCACGTTGGCGCCCTTGAGACCGCCGGCCGCCTCCTTCACGATCTGCGGCAGCTGGTCGATCAGCATCCGGTCGAGCGCGACCCGGTCGTACGACGCCGCCGCCGCGGCCTGGATCTTCATCCGCTCGGCCTCGGCGATGGCCATCACGCGGATCCGCTCGGCGTCCGCCTCCGCGGGCTTCACGACCTCGGCCACCAGCTGCTGCTGGCGCAGTTCGGCGGCCCGCTCGGCCAGTTCGGTGCGCGCCGCGAGGACCTCCTGCTCGGCGTGCGCCTGGGCCAGCGGCCCGGCCTGGGCGGCCGCCGCCTGCGCGCGGTCCACCTCGGCCTTGTACTCGGCCTGGACGACGGCGGTCTGCCGCGCGTACTCGGCCTGGTTGCGCTGGGCCTCCTGCTCCGCCTGGGTCGAGGCCTGGGTGGCCTGCGCCTGGGCGATCTGGGCCTGCCGCTGGATGGCCGCCTTGTGCGGGGCGGACATCGCGTCGATGTAGCCGGTGTTGCCGTCGTCGATGGACTGGATCTGGAGCGAGTCCACGATCAGCCCGATCTTCGCCATCTCGGCCTTCGAGGTGTCGAGCACCTCGGCGGCGAGCTTCTGCCGCTCCGTGACGATCTCCTCGACCGTCATCGAGCCGATGATGGAGCGCAGGTGACCCGCGAAGATCCGGCCGGTCAGGACCGACATCTGGTCCTGGTCGGACAGGAAGCGCTGGCCGGCGTTGACGATGGACTCCGTGTCGTTGCCGACCTTGAACGCGATGACGGCGCGCACGGTCAGGGCGATGCCCTGCCGGGTCACGCACTTCTCGACGACCTCGGCCTCGGACATGGCCAAGGACAGAAAGCGGGTCTTGCGGAAGATGGGCAGGACGAATTTTCCGTGTCCCGTCACGACCCGGAACGGCGCTCCCCCAAGTCCCCGCCTGCCACCCGAGATCAGCATCGCCTCATCGGGAGCGGGAACGCGATATCCGAACATCCTTCAGTCTCCTTAGCGGGCGTCACCCGTGTCGCCGGAGCCGTCGGTCCGCTCGTCGTCGAGCGACGGATCGCTCCAGGCCATGACGACGACCTGGCGGGTGCCGCGGGACTCGATCACCAGGACCGTCGACCCGCGCTCCATGGGTTCGTCGGACCAAGCGAGAAACGCCTCGCTGCCGCCCCTCACCCGCACCAGTACCTCGCCCGGGCCCTCGGCTCCGCGCGTGGCGATGACCAGCTTCCCCGTACAGCCGACCACGGCCTCGTCCGGCGCCATCGGTGGCCGCCCCCTTGTCGGTCCAGTTCTGAGATGCCAGACATTACGCCTGTTGCCACCCGCCGACCATGCGGAGGAAGGCCCGTCGGGCAGGCTGTTTCGCACACCCGGTAAAGATCGCGCAACGCCGGTAAAGTACAGGTCAAGTGCGTAGGTCAGACCGGTGCATACGTCACCGGGTCGCTCCCGGCGACCGCCTCCGCGCGGCCCAGTTTCACCAGCCGGCGCAAGTGCGCCTCGGCCTCCGAGACCGCGATGGTGCGCGACCCGTAAGGGATCTGTTCCCACGGCCGGTTCCACTCCATCCGCTCGGCGAGCTGCCAGGGGGTGAGCGGGGTGGCGAGCAGGGTGAGCAGGCCGGTGAGGCGCTCCTCGTGGTGGTCGAGCAGCTCCCGTACGCGGGCGGGGGCGTCGGTGAAGGTGTGCTGGTGGGCCGGGAGCACCTCGGCGGGGGCCAGGCGCCCGACGCGTTCCAGCGAGTCCAGGTAGTCGCCGAGCGGGTCGGTGACCGTGGCGTCGTCGGGGTCCTCGTAGAGGCCGATGTGCGGGGTGATGCCCGGGAGCAGATGGTCGCCGGAGAAGAGGCGGCCGTTGCCCGCGAGCCCGGCGGGGTGGTCCTCCTCCAGGTGCAGGCAGACATGGCCCGGGGTGTGGCCGGGCGTCCAGATCGCGCGCAGGCGGCGGCCCGGCAGGTCGAGCAGATCGCCCGGGGTGATGGTGCGGTCGGGGAGAGCGGGGGCGAGGCCCGGGAGGCTGCGGGCCCGGCCCGAGTCGCGGGCGGCGATCAGCGGCGCCATGTGCTCCTCGGGGGCGCCGGCCGCGGCGAGCTTCGCGGCCATGAACGCGTACCAGCGCTCCGGCGGGTTCTCCCGGGTGCGGCGCACCACGGAGACATCCGCCTCGTGCATGGCGATCCAGGCGCCGGACGCCTCGCGCACCTTGGCCGAAAGGCCGTGGTGATCGGGGTGGTGATGGGTGATCAGGACTCCCGTCACCTCACCGACGCTCGTGCCGCAGGCGGCGAGCCCCCCGGTGAGCGCGTCCCACGACTCGGGGTCGTCCCAGCCGGTGTCGATGAGGACGGGCCCGCGGTCCGTGTCGAGGAGGTGGACCAGGGTGAAGCCGAGCGGGTTGTCGGGGATCGGCACCCGAAGGGACCAGACGCCTCCGCCGTGGTCGGTCACCTGCGTCATCGGGCCCCACCTCTCGTACGACGACCTCGAACTCCCGCCACTGTAATAGAACTTGTTCCAATGGTCGCCCGGGTCGACTTGTTGCGCGACGGTCGCCGTGCCGATCCGTGGACTCCTGGAACTGGAACTGGTATCAGTTTCCAGAGGTTCTGATGCAGTGTCAGAAAACTTTCCCGCGAGAGGCGGTCGGTCATGACCGGGCATGAGGAACGGCTTGAGCACGAGTTCGTGGAGCACGGACAGCTCTACATCGGCGGGGAGTTGACCCAGCCGTCCGGCACGGACGTCATCGAGGTGATCTCCCCGCACACCGGAGAGGTCTTCGGGCGCGTGCCGCACGCCGCGCCCGCCGATGTCGACCGCGCGGTGGCCGCCGCCCGTACGGCGTTCGACGAGGGCCCCTGGCCGCGGCTCCCGCTCGAGGAGCGCATCGCGGTCGTCACCCGCATCAAGGACGCGATCGCCGTACGGCACGAGGAGATCGCCCGCCTCATCTCCTCCGAGAACGGCTCCCCGTACTCATGGAGCGTCCTCGCGCAGGCCCTCGGCGCGATGATGGTGTGGGACTCCGCGATCACCGTCGCGAAGAACTTCACGTACGAGGAGACGCGCGACGGCGCGCTCGGGAAGATCCTCGTGCGGCGCGAGCCGGTCGGCGTCGTGGCGGCCGTGGTCCCGTGGAACGTCCCGCAGTTCGTGGCCGCCGCCAAGCTCGCGCCCGCGCTGCTCGCAGGCTGCACCGTCGTCCTCAAGCCGTCCCCGGAATCGCCGCTCGACGCGTATCTGCTCGGCGAGATCGCGAAGGAGGCGGGCCTTCCGGAGGGGGTCCTGTCCATCCTTCCCGCGGACCGCGAGGTCAGCGAGTACCTCGTGGGGCACCCCGGCGTCGACAAGGTCTCCTTCACCGGATCCGTGGCCGCGGGCCGGCGCGTCATGGAGGTCGCCTCGCGGGGCCTCACCCACGTCACCCTCGAACTCGGCGGCAAGTCCGCGGCTGTCGTCCTGCCGGACGCGGACCTCGCGACGACCGTCCCCGGCCTCGTCCAGTCCGCCTGGATGAACAACGGCCAGGCCTGCGTCGCCCAGACCCGCATCCTCCTGCCCCGCTCGCGCTACGACGAGTTCGCCGGAGCCCTCACGGAGGCGGCGGCCGCGCTCGTCGTCGGCGACCCGCTCGACCCGGCGACCCAGGTCGGCCCGCTGGTCGCCGAGCGCCAGCAGCGCCGCTCCCTCGACTACATCCGCATCGGACAGGAGGAAGGCGCCAAGATCCTCACCGGCGGCGGCCGTCCCGCCGGGCTCGACCGGGGCTGGTACGTGGAGCCGACCCTCTTCGGCGGCGTCGACAACTCGATGCGCATCGCCCGCGAGGAGATCTTCGGCCCCGTCATCTGCCTGCTCCCGTACGGCGACGAGGCCGAGGCGGTGAAGATCGCCAACGACTCCGACTACGGACTCAGCGGCAGTGTGTGGACGGCCGACGTCGCGCACGGCATCGACGTCGCACGGCAGGTGCGCACCGGCACGTACAGCGTGAACACCTTCAGCCTCGACATGCTCGGCCCCTTCGGCGGCTACAAGAACTCCGGTCTCGGCCGGGAGTTCGGGCCCGAGGGATACAGCGCCTTCCTGGAGCACAAGATGATCCATCTGCCGGCCGGCTGGGAGGCGTGATGGGGGACCGCTGGCACGTAGAGGTCGACCGGGGCGTGTGCATCGGCTCGGCCCAGTGCGTCCACCACGCCCCGGACGCCTTCCGTCTCGACTCCGGCAGGCAGTCCCGCCCTCTTGAGGCGGAGGCCGACGCCAACGAGAAGATCCTGGCGGCGGCGGAGGGCTGCCCCGTGGAGGCCGTCATGATCACGCTCCTCGGCAGCGGGGAGTCGGTCTTCCCGCCGGAAGAATAAAAAAATCCCCTTTGGCGGGTTGCGTCATGACATGGGCGGTCTATTGTGGTAATTGGCCTATGAGGCGAGTGAGGGAGTCCCACCGGAGTAGCCGACTGTGGCGTGACGCAAACGGCATCCGCCGTAGCCGACGTCGACGGTAGGGCTGAGAGGCCGGAAGGCAGTAGCAGAGCCGGAAGGCGACCCCTAACACCTGATCCGGACCATGCCGGCGCAGGGAACCCGTCTCGTAGGTCTTTCGCGTGCCCCGGGCGCCGCTCACGGCCCGGGGCCGGCGTCCCGCCGGGGCGCCTATTTATTCGCGTCCGGCGTGGTGAGGTCGATCAGCCGGCACACCGTCTCGATGTCTATCTTCACCTGGGCGATCGAGGCGCGCCCCGACAGCCAGGTGATGAGCGCCGAGTGCCAGGTGTGCTCGATGACGCGGACCGCGGAGAGCTGCTGCGGTGTCGGGTCGTCGAGTTCCATGGCGTCCAGGATGATCGCCGTCGTCTGACGGGAGACCTGGTCGACCTCGGGGCTCACGCTGCGGTCGGCGAAGGTCAGGGCGCGCACCATCGCGTCGGCGAGGTGCGGCTCGCGCTGGAGCGCGCGGAAGGCCCGCATCAGGGTCTCCGCGACCCGCTCCGAGGGCAGGTCGGACGAGGGCGGGCGCTTGCGGACCGTGGCGTGCATGTGCTGGAGCTGGTCCTGCATCGTGGCCACGAGGAGATGCACCTTGGACGGGAAGTACCGGTACAGCGTGCCGAGCGCGACCTGCGAGGACTCGGCGACCTCACGCATCTGCACCGCGTCGAACCCGCCGCGGCTGGCCAGCTGGGCGCTCGCGTGCAGGATGCGGCGGCGGCGCGCCTCCTGGCGCTCGGTGAGGGGCGGCGACGCCGGATGTGCTGTCTTCGCTTCCGCTGTCATGTGTCCCGTTCCGTGGCTGTCAAGCCGTAATCCGGTGTTTTCGAGAGGCTCATCATGGCAGGGGAGCGGGGGCTCCGTCGTGGCGCGAATCACCTGATCCGAGCGT
The DNA here is from genome assembly GCF_035918235.1 of Streptomyces sp. NBC_01445. NCBI lineage: Bacteria > Bacillati > Actinomycetota > Actinomycetes > Kitasatosporales > Streptomycetaceae > Streptomyces > Streptomyces sp. NBC_01445. The sequence goes on from NZ_CP109485.1 coordinate 6,963,982, forward strand.
TACAGCGAGGCTACCTGCCGGTAGATTCTGTGCTCCTTGAAGGATCAAAGAGCCGGCAACTCTGAAACTTGTTCTAGATTACCGCCCACGCGTAGTCTCGCGTGAACGTGCCGCGAGAAGGGGGCCACGAGTGACCGCTGAGGCCATGGAGGCGGGCCCCCGGGCCCGCTCCTCCGCCGACGGTGACCGTCCGTTGCGCATCGCTCTCCTTACGTACAAGGGGAACCCGTTCTGCGGCGGGCAGGGCGTCTACGTACGCCATCTGTCCCGCGAACTCGCCCGGCTCGGGCACCAGGTCGAGGTCATCGGCTCCCAGCCGTACCCCGTCCTCGACGACGGCGAGGACCTGCTGGGGCTCCGGCTCACCGAGCTGCCCAGCCTCGACCTGTACCGCAGCCCCGACCCGTTCCGCACCCCCAAGCGCGACGAGTACCGCGACTGGGTGGACGCGCTCGAGGTCGGCACCATGTGGACCGGCGGCTTCCCCGAACCCCTCACGTTCTCGCTGCGCGCCCGGCGCCATCTGCGGGCGCGGCGCGGCGAGTTCGACATCGTGCACGACAACCAGACGCTGGGCTACGGCCTGTTGGGCGGGCCCGCCGCGCTCGGCGCGCCCCTCGTGACCACGATTCACCACCCCATCACCGTCGACCGGCAGCTGGAGATCGACGCCGCGCCCGACTGGAAGCGGCGCGCCTCCGTACGGCGCTGGTACGCGTTCACGCGGATGCAGAAGCGCGTCGCCCGCCGCCTGCCGTCCGTGCTCACCGTCTCCGGGACCTCGCGCCAGGAGATCGTCGACCACCTCGGCGTGCGCCAGGACCGGATCCGCGTCGTACACATCGGCGCCGACACCGACCTGTTCTCGCCCGACCCTTCGGTCGCCGAGGTGCCGGGCCGCATCGTGACGACGTCCAGCGCCGACGTCCCCCTCAAGGGACTCGTCTTCCTCGTCGAGGCGCTCGCCAAGGTCCGCACCGAGAACCCGGCCGCCCACCTCGTCGTCGTCGGCAAGCGCGCCGAGGACGGGCCCGTCGCCGCGGCCATCGAGAAGTACGGCCTCGAAGGCGCCGTGTCCTTCGTCAAGGGCATCACCGACGCCGAACTCGTCGACCTCGTACGGTCGGCGGAGGTCGCCTGCGTGCCCTCCCTGTACGAGGGCTTCTCGCTGCCCGCGGCGGAGGCCATGGCCACCGGCACCCCCCTGGTCGCCACCACCGGCGGAGCGATCCCCGAGGTCGCCGGGCCCGACGGGGAGACCTGCCTCGCGGTGCCCACCGGCGACGCGGGCGCGCTGGCCACCGCGCTCGGCAGACTCCTGGACGACCCGCGGCTGCGGGCGCGGCTCGGCGCCGCCGGACGCGAACGCGTCCTCGGGAACTTCACCTGGGCCCGCGCGGCGCTCGGCACCGCCGAGCTCTACCGCGAGTCCATCGCCCGCTCGGCCGGCCGGACCACCGGCGCCGCGGCCACCACCCCTCTCGAACGTGCAGGATCCGACCGCGAAAGCAGGGCCACGTGCTGACCGTCGACTTCACCCGCTTCCCGCTCGCCGCAGGCGACCGCGTCCTCGACCTCGGCTGCGGAGCCGGGCGGCACGCGTTCGAGTGCTACCGGCGCGGGGCCCAGGTGGTCGCCCTCGACCAGAACGGCGAGGAGATCCGCGAGGTCGCCAAGTGGTTCGCTGCGATGAAGGAGGCCGGTGAGGCCCCCGCCGGCGCCACCGCCACCGCCATGGAGGGCGACGCCCTCAACCTCCCCTTCCCGGACGCCTCGTTCGACGTCGTCATCATCTCCGAGGTGATGGAGCACATCCCCGACGACAAGGGCGTGCTCGCCGAGATGGTCCGCGTCCTCAAGCCGGGCGGCCGCATCGCCGTGACCGTGCCCCGCTACGGCCCCGAGAAGGTCTGCTGGACCCTCAGCGACGCCTACCACGAGGTCGAAGGCGGCCACATCCGCATCTACAAGGCGGACGAACTCCTCGGCAAGATGCGCGAGGCGGGCCTCAAGCCGTACGGCACCCACCACGCGCACGCCCTGCACTCGCCGTACTGGTGGCTGAAGTGCGCGTTCGGCGTCGACAACGACAAGGCGCTGCCCGTGCGGGCGTACCACAAGCTCCTGGTCTGGGACATCATGAAGAAGCCGGCGCTCACCCGGGTGACCGAGCAGCTCCTCAACCCGGTCGTCGGCAAGAGCTTCGTCGCGTACGCCACCAAGCCGCACCTGCCCAAGGCCGAGGCGTGACGAGCCCGGAGAAGACCGAACACCTCGTCCTGCCCGGCGTACTGACCGCCGAGCAGGCCGCCGCGACCGTCCGCGGGCTCCTCGCCGTGCAGCGCGAGGACGGCGCCATACCGTGGTTCCGCGGCCACCACCTCGACCCGTGGGACCACACCGAGGCCGCCATGGCCCTCGACGCGGCCGGCGAGCACGACGCCGCCGAGCGCGCCTACGACTGGCTCGCCCGCCACCAGAACGAGGACGGCTCCTGGTACGCGGCCTACGCCGACGGCGACGCCGGTGACATCACCGACCACGGCCGCGAGACGAACTTCGTCGCCTACGTCGCCGTGGGCGCCTGGCACCACTACCTCTCCACCGGCGACGACGCCTTCCTCGACCGCATCTGGCCCACCGTGTACGCGGCCATGGAGTTCGTCCTGCGGCTCCAGCAGCCCGGCGGGCAGATCGGCTGGAAGCGCGAGCCGGACGGGACACCCGTCAACGAGGCGCTTCTGACCGGCAGTTCGTCCGTGCACCACGCGCTGCGGTGCGCCCTCGCCATCGCCGAAGAGCGCGAAGAGCCCCAGCCCGACTGGGAGTTGGCGGCCGGCAGCCTGCGGCACGCGATCCGCCGCCACCCCGAGCGGTTCCTCGACAAGGACCGCTATTCGATGGACTGGTACTACCCCGTCCTCGGCGGCGCCCTCACCGGCGCCGAGGCGGAGGAGCGCATCCAGGCGTCCTGGGACCGCTTCGTCGTCCCCGGGCTCGGTGTGCGCTGCGTCGTCCCCAACCCGTGGGTCACCGGCGGTGAGAGCGCCGAACTCGCCCTCGCCCTGTGGGCGGTGGGCGAGTCCGACCGTGCTCTGGAGATCCTCCAGTCGATCCAGCACCTGCGCGACCCGGAGTCGGGCCTGTACTGGACCGGCTACGTCTTCGACGACCGGGCGGTCTGGCCGTTGGAACTGACCGCCTGGACAGCCGGTTCGGTGCTGCTCGCCGTCGCCGCGCTCGGCGGCGACGAGGCAACCTGCTCGGTGTTCGGCGGCCGCCTCCCGGCGGGCTTCGAACCGGACTGCTGTGAGGGAAGCCCCGCTCAGTAGCGGCGCAGCCGGCCGGCGACGAAGTGCCCGACGAACAGGTACACCAGCGCCGCCAGGCCGTAGCCCGCGACCACCCGCGCCCATTCGTCGTCGAACGTGAACAGGTCGTGCGACCAGCCGGCTAGCCACAGGGCCGCGTCGTGGATGAACTGCACCAGGTCGTTGCCGCGGTTGGCTTCCAGCAGGTACATCAGGATCCACAGGCCGAGGATCGCGGCCAGGATGTCGGCGACGACCATGACGATCGTCGCGGCTTGGTTGGTGCCTCGCGTTGCTTGGCTGGGAGACATGAAGCACTGGTTACCGCTCCACGGCGGGTGAAACCCGTACGGGCTCGCCCGAGTGGCACGGCCATGGGGCCCGGGGGACGCTGCCAGGGAGCAGCAGCACTGTGCCCTGGAGGTTCGTCGTGACCGGTTCCACCCTGCCCATACGCCGCGCCGTCGTGGCGCTCACCGTCAGCTCCGCGCTCCTCGTGGGCGGGACGGCGTGCAGCAGCAACGACACGAAGAAGGCCAAGGAGTCGGCCACCGTGGCCGCGGATGTGGCGGAACCGACCGCCAGCAGCTCCGCCGAGAAGCAGAAGTTCGCCAAGACGCGCTTCGTCGCCAACGCGGGGCTCGCGGCCGGCGCGACCTACCAGTGGATCGTGAAGCCGTACCGCAAGGGCAAGTTCAAGAAGGGCGCCCACGGGCGGAAGCTCGCCCTCGTCAAGGCGGGTGTCGCGGGCGCGTTCGCGTACAACAGGCTGAAGGCGGCCGTGAAGAACGCGAAGGGCGACCCGCTGCTCTCCAAGGCCGTCGCGCCGCTCACGGCGGGCATCGACAAGCTGAAGGACCTGCCGTCCAAGCTGCGCAAGGGCGACGGCGCCGCCGTCAACTCCTTCGACGATGTCATCAACTCGGTGAAGGATGCGGGCAAGAGCGCGGGCGCCGAGGTGAAGGACAAGGTGCCGTCGGCGAAGGAGCTGTCCTCGGGCTCGTAGTGCCGACTCCTCAACTTGGTTTGCGGGGCTACGAGTTGAGCTCGGCCAGGACCCGCAGTGTGTGCGGGTCCGGGGCCAGGACCAGCAGGTCGGTGACCGGGCCCTTGCGCCACAGCTCAAGACGTTCGGCGATGCGCCCGCGCGGGCCGACCAGCGAGATCTCGTCGGCGAAGGCGTCCGGCACGGCCAGCACGGCTTCCTCGCGCCGTCCCGCGAGGAAGAGCTCCTGGACCCGGCGGGCCTCGTCCGCGTACCCCATGCGCGCCATCAGGTCCGCGTGGAAGTTGCGCTTGGCGTGGCCCATGCCGCCGATGTAGAAGCCCAGCATCGCCTTCACCGGCAGCAGCCCCTCCGCGACGTCGTCGCAGACCGTGACGCGGGCCATCGGCGCGATCACGAAGTCCTCGGGGAGGTCCGTGAGGGACGCCTCGTAGGCGTCCGTGCGCGTCGGCGACCAGTACAGCGGGAGCCAGCCGTCCGCGATACGGGTCGTCTGCGCGATGTTCTTCGGGCCCTCGGCGCCGAGCAGGATCGGCAGATCGGCGCGCAGGGGATGCGTGATCGGCTTCAGCGGCTTGCCGAGGCCGGTGGCGTCCTCGCCGCGATAGGGGTGCGCATGAAAGCGGCCGTCCACCTCGACCGGGCCCTCGCGCCGCAGGACCTGCCGCACCACGTCCACGTACTCGCGGGTCGCCGTGAGCGGGGACCTCGGGAACGGCCGCCCGTACCAGCCCTCCACCACCTGCGGCCCCGACAGGCCGAGCCCGAGCATCATGCGGCCGCCGGACAGATGGTCGAGGGTGAGCGCGTGCATCGCCGTCGTCGTGGGGGAGCGGGCCGCCATCTGCGCGATCGCCGTGCCCAGGCGGATACGCGAGGTGTGCGCCGCGATCCACGTCAGCGGCGTGAACGCGTCGCTGCCCCAGGACTCGGCGGTCCACACCGAGTCGTAGCCCAACCGCTCGGCCTCCTGGGCGAGTTCGAGGTGGCGCGGGTCGGGACCGCGGCCCCAGTAACCGAGCGCGAGTCCGAGTCGCATGGCCGCTCCCATTTCTGACGCACTGTCAGTTTGTGGTTCCGGGGCGACTGTACGACAACGGCCCCCCACCCGGAAGACGGGTGAGGGGCCGTGACGCGGAAGCCGGGGCGACGTCAGCCGCGCTGGATCCCGGTCGTGTCCTGGAGGACGCCGCGACGGCCGTCCTGCGTCTGGGCCACCAGGCCGGGGCCGCGCTGCTCGACGGCCAGGTACCACGTGCCGGGCGCCAGCTCGGCGATCGGCGTCGGGGAGCCGTCCTCGGCGTACAGCGGACGCGGCACCGGCACCGCGAACCAGAACGGCGAGAAGTCGCCGGCCGGGGCCTGCGCGGCCTGCGGCGCGGGCGCCGCCTGCTGCTGCGGCTGGGCGGCACCGTAGGGCTGGCCCGGCTGCCCGGGCTGACCCGGCTGACCCGGCTGGGCGCCGTAGGGCTGGCCCGGCTGCTGGGCACCCGGGTAGCCGTAGGCACCGGCAGGCTGTGCGCCGTACGGCTGCGGGGCCTGCGGACGCGGGGCGCCGACGAGGGCACCCTTCAGCGCGGGCACGAGCGGCGTCGCGACAGCGGCACCGGCGAGCACGAGAGCGGCGATCAGGCCGAGGATGGCGCCCGTACCGGCACCGAACGCGTCGTCCGGGAACGTGCCGATGTTGTTCCAGCCACCCGCCGGGTCGAAGATGTTCCCCAGCGCGCTCCATGCCGCGAACACGGCGAGCGCGATGCCGAACTGGCCGAGGTCGAGACCGGCGACCTTCGGCACGGTGGGCAGCCCCCGGGCGACGACGATCAGCACCGCGGCGATGACGCCCGCGAGGAAGACGCTGAACAGGAGCGGCGCGCTCTCCCAGGCGTTCGGGAGGCTTTCGTTGCTGGAGTTCCCGTCGATCGAATAGATATCGAGGAACGAGGCGATGAACAGCAACACCGCTGCTCCGATCACCACGCCGTCGCCTCGAGTGAGGGAGCGGATATTCACTTCAGGTCCTTCGTCAGTCGTCCGGTCGTCGGCGGAGGCGTCGCTGTCGCTGATGTGCCGTGCGAAGCGCGGGGGTGGCCCCACATCGTAGGGAGACACTATCGTCCGCGCGGCGGGGGTGTCTGCCGAGATCCGCAGGGTGAGAACTACCCGCGCAGGAAACTCACGATTCCGTCAGACATCCCCTGCGCCGCCTTCTGCCGCCACGCGCCGCTCGTCAACAGAGCCGCGTCCTTCGCGTCGCGCATGTTGCCGCACTCGATGAACACCTTCGGCACGGTCGAGAGGTTGAGGCCTCCCAGGTCCTTGCGCACGTCGAGGCCGGTGCCGTCGCCGATGTAGTTGGAGGGGGCCGAGCCCGTGGCGCGCAGGAAGTTGCCCGCGACGCGTTCGCCGAGATCGCGCGAGGGGCCCGCGATCGCCGTGGTGTTCGCGGAACCGGAGTTCACGGATGCGGGAAGGATCACATGGAAGCCGCGGTTGCCCGCCGCGGAACCGTCGGCGTGCACGGAGATCACGGCGTCCGCGTGCGCCTTGTTGCCGATCCGGGCGCGCTCGTCCACGCACGGGCCCCAGGAGCGGTCGCCGTTCTGGGTCAACTCGACGGTGGCGCCCTGCTGTTGGAGCAGGGTGCGCAGCCGGCGCGAGACGTCGAGGGTGAACTGGGCCTCGGTGTAACCGGCGTTGGTGGAGGTGCCGGTCGTGTCGCATTCCTTGCGGTTCGTCCCGATGTCGACGAGCCGGTTGATCTCCGTGGCGTGCTGGAAGTTGCCCGGATTGTGACCCGGGTCGATGACGACGACCTTGCCCTTGAGGGGGCCGGATCCGGCGGGCTTCGAGGAGGAGGCGGGCGGCTTCGACTTCGACGGGGTGGTGCTGGGCGACCCGTCGCCCTTCTTGCCGTCGTCGGACTTCGACGGTGAGGGGGACGAGGTATCCGTGCCCGCCGATGACGACTGGCTCGCCGCGGGCAGGGTCTTCGCGGGCTCGTTCTCGCCCGGGCCGCCCGCCACCTGCCAGATCAGCCACCCGGCGAGAGCCGTGGGCACGAGCGCGGCGAGCGTCACGGTCAGCGGACCGCCGCTGAACCGGCGCGGCCGCCGGGGGCCGTCCCCGTCGCCGTCGAAGAAACCGTCACTGTCCGGACCTACGTATGACACGTGGGTGAGCCTAACGGTCCTTCTTCAGATCCCGGTGCCCGTTCGGCGCAGGACGCGCAGGGATTCCGTCGCCGAGACCTCTGTGAACGCGCCGGATTCCAGGGCCCGGAGGTAGATGCGGTACGGGGCCTGGCCCGTCCATTCGTCGATCTTGACCGGGAACACGTCGTGGATGAGGAGCAGGCCGCCCTCGGCGACGTGCGGGGCCCAGCCCTCGTAGTCGGCTGTGGCGTGCTCGTCGGTGTGGCCGCCGTCGATGAAGACGAGGCCGAGCTTGCCGCCCCAGACGGCGGCGACCTGCGGGGAACGGCCCACCAGGGCCACGACGTGGTCCTCCAGGCCGGCCGCGTGCAGCGTGCGCCGGAACGTGGGGAGGGTGTCCATGCGGCCGACGACCGGGTCCACGGTCTCCGGGTCGTGGTAGTCCCAGCCCGGCTGCTGCTCCTCGCTGCCGCGGTGGTGGTCCACGGTGAGCGCGCTCACGCCGGCCTGGCGGGCCGCGTCGGCGAGCAGGATCGTGGAGCGCCCGCAGTATGTGCCGACCTCCAGGAGCGGCAGGCCCAGCGCGGCGGCCTCGGCGGCGGCCGCGTAGAGCGCCAGCCCTTCGCCGAGAGGCATGAACCCCTTGGCGGCCTCGAAGGCGGCGAGGATCTCCGGCTTGGGCGCCGCGCTCATGGGGTCCCCTGTCGTAGGCGTGGGTGAGGTCCGCTCATGTTGCCGTACGCCCCCGTCGCCGGCTGCGGCGGGGGCGTACGGGGGGTGAGCCCGGGTCAGGGGCGATCGAGGGGGCTGAGCTGCGGGTCAGCAGCTCTGCCAGAGGCGTGTCATGACGCGGACGCCGAACCGCAGGCCCTCCAGCGGGACGCGCTCGTCGACGCCGTGGAAGAGGCGGCCGTAGTCCAGGTCGTGCGGCAGCTTGAGGCCCTTGAAGCCGAAGCAGCGGATGTCCAGCTTGGTGAAGGCCTTGGCGTCGGTGCCGCCCGGGTTGCAGTACGGGACCGGGTGGCCGTCGGGGTCCTCGGCGCGCACGGCCTCGCACATGGCGTCGACGAGCGGGCCGTCGAACGTCGTCTCCATGGCGATGTCGTGGTTGACCCACTCGCGCCGCACGGACGGCAGGAGCAACTCGTCGATGGTGTCCACGAGTTCCTGCTCGTGGCCGGGCAGGAAGCGGCCGTCGACGCGGGCGGTGGCCTTACCGGGGATGACGTTGGTCTGGTAGCCGGCCGTGAACATGGTGGGGTTCGCGGAGTTGCGGAGCACCACCTGCATGAAGTCGGCGACCGGGCCCAGCTCGGCGAGTTCGGCGTCGAGGTCCTCGGCCTCGAAGTCGATCTTCACGCCCTTGAGCTCGGCGGCCTCGGCCAGCAGCGCCCGTACGGGCTCGATCAGGCGGATGGGGAACGTGTGCCGCCCGATGCGGGTGAGGGACTCGGCGAGGTCGGTGACCGCGTTCTCGTCGTTGGGGGACGAGCCGTGGCCGGCGCGGCCGGTCGCCGTGAGTTCCATCCAGGCCATGCCGCGCTGGGCGTTCTCGATGGGGTAGAGGCGCCGGGTGTCGTCGATCGCGTACGAGAAGCCGCCGCCCTCGCCGATCGCCTCGGTGACGCCCGCGAAGAGTTCCGGGTGGTGCTCGACGAGCCAGTGCGCGCCGAACTTGCCGCCCGCCTCCTCGTCGGCGAGGAACGCGAGGACGATCTCCCGCGAGGGGCGGGTGCCGGTGCGGGCGAAGTGGCGGGCGGTGGCCAGCATGACGGCCACCGTGTCCTTCATGTCGATCGCGCCGCGGCCCCACAGGTAGCCGTCGCGGATCTCGCCGGAGAAGGGCGGCACCTGCCACTCGGCGGCGTCGGCGGGCACGACGTCGAGGTGGCCGTGCACGAGGAGGGCGCCGCGGGTGCTGTCCGCGCCGGGGATACGGGCGATGACGTTCGCCCGGCCCGGCGCGCTCTCGACGAGCGTCGAGTCGATGCCGGCCTCGGCGAGGCGGTCCACGACCCAGTCGGCGCAGGCGCGCTCGTCGCTCGTCGGGTTGGACGTGTCGAAGCGGATCAGCTCCGCGCACAGCCCGACGACCTCGGCCTGGGCCTCTTCGGATGCGGGGGTCAGGGCGCTGGGGGTGTTCATGCCGCTCCCACGGGGGTCGCTTCGGGGGCGGCGGGGACGGTGGTGTCCTCGTCGTCCAGGGCGGAGGTGCCGTACGGCCGCACGAGGCCGAGGAGGCCGAGGACGGCGTACAGGACGAAGGCGGTGGCCAGCGAGTTGAGCGCCGGGATGCCGACCGTCACGTACTTGCCGACGCAGAACGCGGCGATCCAGATCACGATGGACATGGGCACCCAGGTCGGCGAGGACGCGGGCAGCGTCCCGGCCTCGCGGGTCTCGTCGAGCGGCTTGCGCATGCGCCGTACGACCCAGTACTCGGCCACGATGATGCCGCCGATGGGCGGGATGGCGACGCCGAGCACGGACAGGAACTCGGTGAAGTGGGTCATGATGCCGACGGCCGAGAGCAGGGTGCCCGCGAGGCCGAGCGCGACAGTGACGGCGCCGCGGTGCAGGCGCTTGCCGAAGACGACCTGGAAGAAGTTGACGACGCCGAGCGAGGAGCCGTACAGGTTCCAGTCGTTGATCTTCGCGGTGGACATCAGGACCACGATCACACCGAAGGCGCCCGAGGTGGAGAGCACGATGTGCGACACCTCGCTGGACTTCACCAGGTGGCCGAGCAGCACGCCCGTGAGGCCGACGATGTACTCGGAGAGGATCATCGACGAGGCGCTCTGCAGGAAGACGTGCGAGCCCTTGCGGTTGTAGCGGGTCATCTCCGGGGAGACGATCGCGCCGGTCATGTAGCCGCCCGCGATGGCGGTGGCCGCGACGGCGAGCGGGATCGTCTGACCCGGTGCCGGCGAGCTGATCAGGTCGCCGACGGAGTGGTCCATCAGGGCGTTCGTGACCGACCAGGCGACCAGGGCGAAGAACAGCGGGGTGACGATCTTCGCGAAGAGCGCCATGTAGCGGAAGCCGAAGATGACCAGGACCGTGATGGCGAGGCCCGCGGCGACGCACCACACCCACGACGGCCCGCCGACGAGCGCGGACACACTGTTGCCGAAGATCGTGTTCTGCACGCCGAACCAGCCGACGAGGCTGACCGCGATGACGAAGCTGACCAGCGCGGAGCCGTTGCGGCCGAAGCCGATCCAGCGGGTGAGCATCGGGGTCGCGAGTCCCTCGCGCATGCCGGCCAGGCCGATCGCGAAGATCACCACTTCGAGGATGACCGCGCCGAGCGTGAAGGCGAGGAACGCGTTCCCGAACGTCATGCCGACGCCGATGGTGGCGCCCAGCGTGAACTGCGAGATGGAGCCCGACTGGGCGAGCCACTGGAGCAGCATCGTCCAGAAGCCGAGGCGCTGGTCGCGCGGGACACGGGTCAGCGAGTAGTCGTCGCTGCCGAGCCGCTTGGTCTCGGTGTCTGTGGCGGTCATGAGGACTCCCGGGGCTCACGGCTCTCATGGCCGAGGGTCTGAAGGTGGGACAGGGAGCCGTAGCGGCTCACGAGGTTGTCGAACTCGGCCTCGTCGTGGAAGTCGAGGCGGCCGCCCCCGTACGCCTTGGCCGTCTCGACGGCGAAGCGCGCGGCACTGGCGATGTCGGTCTCATGGCTCGCGCCGGTCTGGCAGCCGGGGACCGCGGCGGCCGAGGTGACCGCGAGGCCGACGACCGGAGCGGGGGTCGCCGTGGCCGGCTGGAGGATCGAATTGATGTGATGTGCACCGTTACCGTACGGCGTGATGTCCTGCGTGGTCACCGGGTATGTGACCAAGGGCTCACCCGTGACGACCGCGAGCAGCTCGCCGAGCGCCTCACTGACCCGCAGGACCCACCCCTCCTTGACGGTGGGGGACAGGGCAAGGCCCTTGTGGTTGATGATCCGGTTGCCCTTGGTGGTGTCGATGGAGAGCACGGCCTCCATCTCGCCGGTGACCTCGTGCCGGTTCATCGTGGCGATGTCGACCGGGGAGTCCATGAAGGGGACCGGGTCGTGCGGCGCGGTGGGCGCGTCCGGGCAGATGTGCGTGGCGACGATGACGTCGCCCGGCAGCACGTCGCCCTTGCGGCGCATGTCGAGCAGCTTGGCCGCGGTGGCGAGCGCGGCGGCGGCGCCGTCCGCGTCGGAGACCAGACCCGTCATCTCGGGCCGGGCGCCGACGCCGCCGAGGCGGCCGACCACGCCGAGCGTGCGGGACGGGCCGCCGCTCGTACGTCCCGTACTGCCCGGGATGCGTACCAGCAGGAAGTCGGTCGAGCCGCGCTCGCCGGTGACGGTGGTGACCTCGGCGCCGGAGCCCTCGGGGCCCGCAACCGAGTCGAGGTACTCCACGGCGCGTTTGCCGTCGGCGTTCGGGTCGTCGAGGAGTTCGACGATGTCAAGGACGTACTTCAGCATTGGGCGGCCTCTCTCGCTCCCGACACTCACTCCAGGTCGGGTGGTGCTGACAGCAGATTCGGGATCGGTTAGCGTTGTCGGCAACTGTTTCCCGTTATCTGCAATTCAGGTCTGAATGGTGAGATGCGATGAGTGAGATCCCGTTGGACCGCAAGACGCCCGCGGGTGCGCTGCAGACCGTCGACCGCGCCCTGCTGGTGCTGCTCGCCTTCGAGCGGACGCGGCCCGACTGGGGCGTGACCGAGGTGGCGGCTGAGTTCGGCTGGGACACCTCGGTCGCCCAGCGGCTGCTCTCGACACTCGCGGGCCGCGGTTTCCTGGTCTCCGACCCGGCCACCCGTCGCTACCGCATCGGGCCCGCCGTGCTCCGGCTCGGCCGGCTCTGGGAGCGCTCGGGCTCGCTCGAACTGCTCGCCGCGCCCGTCCTGGAGGAGCTGGGCCGGGCGACCGGCGACACCGTCCTGTTCTGTCTGCCGGACAGCTTCCACATGCGCTGCGTCGCGGCCGTCGAGGGCGAGTCCGGGCCGCTGCGCTACTACCCGCTGGTCGGCGAGCTGTACCCGGCGCACGCCGGAGCCACGGCCAAGTCGTTCTACGCGTTCCTGCCCGACGAGCAGCGCCACCGGCTCTTCCGCGGCCGGCCCATGGCCCGCTTCACCGAACGCACGGTCACCGACCCGGACGAGCTGGAGCGGGAGCTGGTGCAGGTGCGCGCCCAGGGGTACGCCTGGACGGTCGGTGAGTACGACGCCGGGATCGCGACGGTCGCCGTGCCGGTCTTCCTGGGCCGCGAGCCCTACGGCAGCCTCAGCCTCGGCGGCGCCAAGGAGCGTTTCGTGGGCGGGCCCGAGGGCCGGCTCGACGCCCTGCGCAAGGCCGCGAGCCTCCTGGAGAAGCGGCTCACGCACCCTCCGCAGCGCACGCGCAAACCGCGCGCGCCCCAGTCCTGAAGCCCGAAGTTCCGAAGTTCCGAAGTCCTGCAGTCCTGAACCGCCCCTGAGGAGTCACTCCCTTGAATCTGCTGCTGCTCTCCAACTCCACCCAGTTCGGCCGTGGTTACCTCGCCCACGCCCTGGACACCGTCACCGGCTTCCTGCCCCCGAAGGCCCGTCTCGCGTTCGTGCCGTACGCGCTGGCGGACCACGACACGTACACGGACCGGGTGCGCGGCGCGCTCGACGGTGCCGGGATCAGCGTGCGTGGTGTCCACGAGGGTGACGACCCGGTGGCCGAACTCGCCGCAGCCGACGCCGTGTTCACCGGAGGCGGCAACTCCTTCCGGCTGCTGAGCGCGCTCTACCGCACCGGCCTGCGCGACGCCCTGATCAAGGCGGTCGGCGGTGGACTGCCCTACATGGGCGCGAGCGCCGGCACGAACATGGCGGCGCCCAGCCTCCGCACGAGCAACGACATGCCGATCGTGCAGCCCCCGTCGTTCGAGGCGCTCGGCCTCGTCCCGTTCCAGATCAACCCGCACTACCTGGACCCGGACCCGGAGTCCACGCACAAGGGCGAGACCCGCGAGGAGCGCCTCACCGAGTTCCTGGAGGAGAACGACGTGCCGGTGCTCGGCCTGCGCGAGGGGTCCTGGCTTCGGGTGAACGGCGAACGCGCCGCGGTTCAGGGCGAGCGTGCTGCCCGCCTCTTCACCCGCGACGCGTCCCCGAAGGAGCTGTCGGTCGGCTCCGATGTCTCCGAACTGCTCAGCTGCGAGCCGCGGTTCGACTCTCCGGTGCGATGAGCTCAAGGGCCAGGTCGACGTCGACCGGCCGGTCCTCGCCGTGGTGCGTGGCCGCGGAGGCCCGCGGCGCGTGCCCGGCGGCGGTTGCGGCCAGCACGTACGAGCCGCCGGCCGGGACCTCCAGGGCGTAACGGCCGGTGTGGTCGGTCAGCGCGGCGCCCGCCTGGCGGCCGCGCCGGTCGATGAGCGTGACCTTGGCCCGGGAGACGGGCAGGCCCGCCGCGTCGAGCACCTGGCCGCGGAAGCCTCCGAGTACCTCCTCGGCGCGCTCCAGCGCGGCGTCCTCCTCGCTGCTGGCGCGCAGCTGCGGCTTGGTCGCCTGGCGCTGCTTCGGCAGGAAGACGGCGAGCAGGACGCCCATGGCGACCGCGGCGGTGGCGATCAGGAACGAGACGCGGAAGCCGTGCATGGTGGGCACGGCCGCGCCGCCGACGTGGTTCGCCGTGTTGGCGAGAACCATGCCGATCACGGCGCTCGACACCGAGGTGCCGATGGACCGCATCAGGGTGTTGAGACCGTTGGCCGCACCCGTCTCGGACGCGTCGACGGCGCCGATGATCAGGGCGGGCAGCGAGGAGTAGGCGAGTCCGATGCCGGCGCCCACGACCATCGAGATGACGATGGTCTGCCAGGCGGCGCTCATCAGGCCGAGGCCGGCGCCGTAGCCGATCGCGATGATCAGCATGCCGAGTATCAGGGTGGTCTTCGGGCCGTACTTCGCCGACAGGCGGGCGTACACGGGGGCCGTGAACATCATGGTGAGGCCGAGCGGCGCCACGCACAGGCCCGCGACGACCATCGACTGGCCGAGTCCGTAGCCGGTGGCCTTCGGCAGCTGGAGGAGCTGCGGCAGGACGAGCGAGATCGCGTAGAACGCGACACCGACCATGATCGAGGCGAGGTTGGTGAGGAGCACCTCGCGCCGCGCGGTGGTGCGCAGGTCGACGAGCGGGGCCTTGAGCTTCAGCTCCATCACGCCCCACAGCACGAGCACGACGAGGGCCGCGCCGAACAGGCCGAGCGTCATGGGGTCGGTCCAGCCCCAGTCGCTGCCCTTGGTGATCGGCAGCAGGAGGAGCACGAGTCCGGCGGACAGGCCGATCGCGCCGAGGACGTCGAAGCTGCCCTCGGCCTTGACCGAGCTCTCCGGGACGAAGAAGAGGGTGAGCAGGATCGCGACGACGCCGAGTCCCGCCGCGCCGAAGAAGAGGGCGTGCCAGTCGGCGTGCTGGGCCACGAGGGCCGCCAGCGGGAGCGCGAGTCCGCCGCCGACACCGATGGAGGAGCTCATCAGGGCCATCGCGGACCCGAGCTTCTCGCGCGGCAGCTCGTCGCGCATCAGGCCGATGCCGAGGGGGATGGCGCCCATGGCGAAGCCCTGGAGGGCACGGCCCACGATCATCACGAGAAGATCGCTGGTGAAGCCCGCGACGAGCGAGCCGACGACCATGATCGCGAGGCTCGTGAGGAGCATCCGGCGCTTGCCGTAGAGGTCGCCGAGGCGGCCCATGATCGGAGTGGAGACGGCGCCCGCGAGGAGGGTCGACGTCAGGACCCAGGTCGCGTTGGAGGGGGCGGTGCCGAGCAGGACCGGGAGGTCCTTGATGACCGGGACGAGGAGCGTCTGCATCACCGCGACGGTGATGCCGGCGAAGGCGAGTACGGGGACGACTCCGCGTATTCCGCGTTGTGCGGTCGGCCGTTGGGTCGTCTGCGTCATTACGTAGTGCCTCCGGAGGCAGTGAGTCAAAGGGGTCGCGCGGGCGGCGGGTTTCGCGCTGCGGGTACGTGGAAGATGAACCCGTTACCTCGGGCGACTATTCCGACGGGCGTCGTACAAGGGGAAGTCTTGACGGTCTTTACCTTTTGATTACACGTCCGAGGGTCGCGGAATCTGCGTCTGACCTTCCGTCAGATTGGAACGTGTTCTACCGTGCGCCGCATGGGCATCGCGATCACGCAGGAGCAAGAGGAGCTGGCGGGCGCCGTGCGCGGCTGGCTCGCACGCGCCGTACCGCCCGAGGAAGTGCGCAAACTGCTCGACGCCCCCGCCACCCCCGCGGGCCGCCCCGCCCACTGGGACGGACTCGCCGGACAGGGGCTGCTCGGCCTCCATCTCCCCGAGGAGTACGGCGGCGGGGGCGGCGACCTCGTCGACCTCGCGGTCGTCCTCGAAGAGGCGGGGCGGGCCGCGCTGCCCGGCCCGTTCGCGGCCAGCGCCGCCGCCTCACTGGTCCTGCGCCACGCGGGCGCCGCCGGCCTCGCCGCGTCCCTCGCGTCCGGCGACCGCATCGGCGCCGCCGCCCTCGGTACGGGAACGCTGACCGCCGTCACCGTGTCCGACGGGCTCGTCCTCGACGGGGTGGCGCCGCCCGTCCTGTCCGGCGGCGACGCCGACCTGCTCCTCCTGGCCGCCGAGTCCGCGACCGGGACCGTATGGGTCGCCGTCGACGCGGGCACCGCCGGACTCAGTAGCCGCGTCCACGAGAGCGCCGACCCCACGCGCCCCACCGCGGAGATCACCGCCCGGGGCGCCCTGGTGCCGGCCGTGAGGATCCTCGCCGTCGACACGGCCACCGTGCGCGACCTGGCCTCGGTCGTCCTCGCGGCCGACGCGTGCGGCGTCGCGGCGTGGGCGCTGCACACGGCGGCGGAGTACGCGAAGGTGCGGGAGCAGTTCGGGCGGCCGATCGGACAGTTCCAGGGCGTCAAGCACCTGTGCGCGGACATGCTGGTCCGGGTCGAGCAGGCGCGGGCGCTGGTGTGGGACGCGGCACGGGCGGCGGGGGGCGGTGCTGAGGGGGCCGACGACGGCGCGGCGCGTGAGCTGGTCGTCTCTCTCGCCGCCGGGGCCGCGCTCGATGCCGCGTACTCCTGTGCCAAGGACTGTGTGCAGGTCCTCGGCGGGATCGGGTTCACCTGGGAGCACGACGCCCATCTCTATCTGCGGCGGGCCGTCGTCGCGCGGCAGCTGCTCGGCGCGGGGGACACGCACCGGCTGCGGGCGGTGCGGCTCGCGGAGGGCGGGGCGCGGCGCGAGCTGCGTCTGGAGCTGCCCGCGGAGGCGGAGGCGTTCCGGGCGGGCGCCCGCGAGGCCGTCGAGGGGATACGCGGCCTCGACCCGGCCGCGGCCCGCCGGGCCCTCGCGCCCACGGGGTACGCCGCGCCGTACCTGCCCGAGCCGTACGGCCTCGGCGCGGGCCCCGTGCAGCAGCTCGCCGTGCAGCAGGAACTCGCCGCCGCGGGCGTCCGCGTCAGCGACCTCGGCATCGGGACCTGGGTCGTCCCCTCGCTCCTCGCCTACGGCACCCCGGAGCAGCGGGACCGCTATCTCCTGCCCACGCTCCTGGGCGACGTCCTGTGGTGCCAGTTGTTCTCCGAACCCGGCGCCGGTTCCGACCTGGCCTCGCTGCGGACGAAGGCCGAGCGCACCGAGGACGGGCGCTGGCGCGTCAACGGGCAGAAGGTGTGGACGAGCGCCGCCCAGTGGGCCGACCACGGGATCCTGCTCGCCCGCACCAACCCGGACGCCCCCAAGCACAAGGGCCTCACCTACTTCGTCGTCGACATGAAGCGGACCGAGGGCATCGACGTACGGCCCCTGAAGGAGATCACCGGGGACTCGCTCTTCAACGAGGTGTACTTCGACGACGTGCTGCTCCCCGAGGACGCCGTGGTGGGGCAGGTGGACGACGGCTGGCGCGTCGCCCGGAACACGCTCGGCAACGAACGGGTCCACATGGCCGACCAGTTGACCTTCGACACGGGCCTTGAGGCGCTGATCGCCCGCGCCGGAACGCTCGACGGCGCGTACCGGGCGCGGATCGGCGCGCTCGCCACCGAGGCGCACGCCCTGGCCTGCACAGGGCTGCGCACGACGATGCGGCAGGTGGCCGGCGCGGACCCGGGCCCGGGGGCGTCCGTACGGAAACTCGTGCAGACGCCGCACCAGCAGAAGGTTGCCGAACTCGCCCTGGAGCTGCTCGGCCCCGAGGGCGCCCTGAGGGAGGGAGCGGGGGAGCGTGCGCTGCACGGATTCCTGATGTCGCGCTGCCTGACGATCGCCGGCGGCACGACGCAGGTGCAGCTGAACGTGGTCGCCGAGCGGATTCTGGGATTGCCGAGAGACTAGGCGGGGCGCCCCGTCAGGGACGCGGGGCTGTGACACTTTGCGGCTCCGGCGCGTGGGCGTGACCAGCCCCCACTCACCCGCGGGCGACAACGGCGCCACCGTATGGTCACCTGCGTGGAGCTACGTCACCTCTCAGGATTCGTCGCCGTTGCCGAGGAGCTGCACTTCGGCCGCGCAGCGGAACGGCTGCACATCGCGCAGTCGCCGCTCAGCCAGCAGATCAAGCTGCTCGAGCGGGATCTGGGCGTCAAGCTGTTCGACCGGACCACCCGGACCGTGCGGCTCACCGCCGCCGGGCACGCGCTGCTCGGGCCCGCCCGGCATCTGCTCGCCGAGGCGTCGGCGGTGCGCAGGACCGTGCAGGCCGCGCACCTCGGGGAGGTGGGGCGGGTCACCGTCGGGTTCGCCGGGGCGAGCAGCTACTCCGCGCTGCCGCTGCTAACCCGCGCCGTCACGTCCGAACTCCCGGGTATTGAGCTGGTGTTGGAGGGCCAGACCTATACCGGCGAGGCGCTCGGAAGGATCGCGGACGGGTCCCTCGACGTGGGGTTCGTGGCGCTCCCGGTGCGGCGCGGAATCACGGCGCGCGTCGTGCGGATGGAGCGGCTCGTGCTCGCGCTGCCCGACAGTCATCCGCTCGCCCGGCAGGACGAGGTCCACTTCGCCGAGCTGGCGCACGAGCCTTTCGTGACGTTCCCCGTCGCCCGCGGCTCGGCCGTGCGGGAGGCCATGGTGCAGGCCTGCCACGAGGCCGGGTTCGCGCCCCGGATCGCGCAGGAGGCGCCGGACTCGTACAACATGCTCGCCCTCGTCGGCGCGGGTGTCGGGCTCGCCGTCGTCGTGGCGTCCGCGCGCGCCATCCATCTGGAACACGTCGTGTTCCGGCCGCTGGTCGGGGACGACGTGCCGGTGCTCCCCATCGCCCTCGGCTGGCGCACCGGAAACCGCTCGGCGCCCCTCCAGGCGGTCCTGCGCGTGGCGGAGGAAGTCCTGCCGACGCCCCCGGACGCGCCCGACGCCCGCGGATGATCCCCATTATTTTGATGGATGACATCTGACTGGAGGCCGGTATTGGTCTTGGACACATCCTAATGAGCGGGTGCAGAGTGATCCACGTCTCGCGACGGAGCGATGAGCGCCGGGCGTGGAGCGTGGATGGGCACCGGCCGCTCGGTGGCCCCGCCCCCTCCGGCCCGTCCCCTCCCAGCGGGATGCCGCTACGAGAGGACGCTCGTCATGTCGCACGACGCCCCAGTCCCCGGGGTCAGCGCAACACAGGCCCGTGATGCCCGCCGCGCCGGTGTCACCGCCTTCGTCGGGACCACCATCGAGTGGTTCGACTTCTACATCTACGGCTCCGCGTCCGCTCTGGTCCTCGGCAAGATCTTCTTCGCCGAGGCCTCGCCGGCCGTAGGCACCCTCGCCGCCTTCGCCACCTTCTGGGTCGGCTTCCTGGCCCGCCCGCTCGGCGGCGTGATCTTCGGCCACTTCGGCGACCGCTACGGCCGCAAGAAGGCCCTCGTCACCACGCTCACCATGATGGGCGCCGCCACCTTCTGCGTCGGCCTGCTCCCGGGCTATGCCCAGATCGGCGTCGCCGCGCCCGTCCTCCTCGTGCTGCTGCGCATGATCCAGGGCGTCGCGATGGGCGGCGAGTGGGGCGGCGCCGTCCTCATCGCCACCGAGTACGCCCCGCCCAAGCGCAAGCTCCTGTACGGGGCGTTCGCCCAGCAGGGCTCGCCGGTCGGCAACCTCCTCGCCACGCTCGCCTTCCTCGGCATCGCCCAACTCCCGGACGCCGCCTTCGAGTCCTGGGGCTGGCGCGTCCCGTTCCTCTTCTCCGCCGTACTCGTCGCCGTCGGCCTGTTCATCCGCCTGCGGCTCGCCGAGACCCCCGAGATGGCCGCGGCCCTGGAGCGCAAGCAGACGTCCAAGCTGCCCATCAAGGACGTCCTGACCCGCTCGCCGATGCTGGTCCTGCTCGGTGTGCTCGCCGGCACGGCCGGGGTCGCGATCACCTACGTCAAGACGACCTTCGCCCTGTCCTGGGCCACCTCCGACCTCGGTTTCGACCGCACGTCGTTCCTGACCGTCATCTCGCTCGCGCTGGTCGTCCAGGTCGTCGTGCAGCCCTTCGGCGCGGTCCTCGCGAGCAAGTGGCCCGTGCGCAAAGCCGTGTTGTGGATGCTGCTGCCCGAATTCGTCGTGCTGCCGCTGATGTTCGTCCTCGTCGGGACCGGCAACTTCTGGCTGGCCGTCCTCGGCATGGGCCTCGCCACCTTCCCGCACGCCATGTACTACGCGGCGCTCGCCGGCATCCTCGCCCGGGTCTTCCCCGTCGAGGTCCGCTACACCGGCATGTCCCTCTCGTACCAGCTGTGCACGACGCTGTTCGCCGGGACGGCGCCGATCGTCTCCCAGTACCTGCTCAACGCCACCGGCTCCATCTGGCCCGTCGTCGCGCTCGGCCTCGGCTACACCCTCGTGACCCTCGCCGGTGTCCTGCCGCTGCTCGCCCGTACCGCCGCCGCGCCGGAGCCGGCCGCCGTCACCACCCGCACCGCCTCCCACGCCTGACCCGGAGTGATCCCCCGATGAACTACGCCGACCGCGACCCCGCGCTGCGCCCCTTCCTCGACCGTGTCCTGTCCGCCGACGACCGGGCCCGCGTCGAACCGCTCCTGACCGAACTCGGCGCGCTCGCGGCCGGTGACCTCGACCGGCAGGCCGCGCTCGCCGACGCCAACCCGCCCCGCCTGGTCCAGTACGCGCCCGGCGGCGAACGCGTCGACGAGATCGAGTACCACCCGGCCCACGACCGCGCCGCCGCCATCGCCTACGAGGAGTTCGGGCTCGCCGCGATGTCGCACCGCCCCGGCGTCCACGGCTGGCCGTCCAAGGTCCCGCACACCGTCAAGTACGCCCTGTCCTACCTTTATGTGCAGTCCGAGTTCGGCATGGCCTGCCCGCTGTCCATGACGGACTCGGCCGCCCGCATCCTGCGCCTGTTCGACCCCGAGCGGTACGCGGACGAGATCGCCGCGCTCTCCTCCACCGACCCCGAACTGCGGGCCACGGGCGCGATGTTCATGACGGAGAAGCAGGGCGGCACGGACGTCGGCCTGACGGAGACCGTCGCCACCGACCGGGGTGCGCACTGGACGCTCACCGGCAAGAAGTGGTTCGCGTCCAACCCGGGCGCCGACGTGATCCTCACCCTCGCCCGCGTCCCCGGCCAGGGCGAGGGCACCCGTGGCCTCGGCATGTTCCTCGTCCCGCGGCTGCGCCCCGAGGGCACCCGCAACGCGATCCGCATCGACCGCCTCAAGGACAAGCTCGGCTCGAAGTCCATCGCGAGCGGCGAGGTCACCCTCGAAGAGGCCTACGCGACCCCCGTCGGCCAACTCACCAACGGATTCCGGCAGATGGCCGAGATGCTCAACGTCTCCCGACTGTCCAACGCCATGCGCGCCACCGCCCTGATGCGCCGCGCCGTCCGCGAGTCCGTCGACCACACCCGCGTACGCCACGTCTTCGGCAAGCCGCTCTTCGAGCAGCCCCTGATGCGGGCCACGCTCCTGCCGATGATCATCGACACGGAGGGGGCGCTCGCGCTCGTCCTGGAGGCGGCCGCCCGCCTGACGGCCGCGGACGAAGGAGCCGCCGACGGTGAAGGAGGGGCGGCCCGCGAGCTCGTCCGCGTCCTCACCCCGCTCGCCAAGCACACCCTGTGCAAGCGCGCCCGGACCGTCACCGGCGAGGCCATGGAGATCCGCGGCGGCAACGGCTACATCGAGGACTGGGTCAACCCCCGGCTCGTGCGCGACGCGCACCTCGGCTCCATCTGGGAGGGCTCCTCGAACGTCATCGCGCTCGACGTGCTGCGCTGCATGCGCCGCCAGGGCGCCCACCGCACCCTCGCCGACACGTACGGCGGCCGCGCGGAGACGCGGGGCCGCTGGGAGCTGCTGCGCAAGAAGGGCGACGTGCTCCTCGAACTCCCGGCCGATGAACAGGAGATGAGGATCGGCCGGTACGCCGACGAGCTCACGCGCGCCGTCATGGAGACCCTCCTGTACGACCAGGCCGCCCACGAGACGGAGACCACCGGCAACGGCCGCGCCCTCCTCGTCGCCCGCACCTGCACCGCGCTCCTCGACGACCCGGACACCCCGCCCCGCGCCGCACTGGACCACCTGGCCGAACTGGCCGAGGGTGGACTGGTCGCGCCCAGCACGGCACAGAAGACCCCGGCGAAGGAGAACACTGTGAAGGAGCCCGCCGCACATGCCTGAGCAGCCCCGCCCCGCCGCCCCGCTGGCCGGTATGAAGGTCGTGGACCTGTCCAAGATCCTCGCCGGGCCCTACGTCACCATGTCCCTCGCCGACCTCGGCGCCGACGTCATCAAGGTCGAGCACCCCGACGGCGGCGACCCGACGCGCGCCTGGGGCCCGCCCTTCAACGGCCCCGACGCGACCTACTACCTGGCCGCCAACCGCAACAAGCGCTCCGTCACCCTCGACCTCAAGTCCCCCGAGGGGCAGGAGGCCGTCCACCGCATGCTCGCCGACGCGGACGTGATGGTGGAGAACTTCCGGCCCGGCAGCTCGCTCGCCCGCGTCTTCGACTACCGCGAACTCAGCGAGCGCTACCCGCGGCTGGTCATCCTGCACATCTCCGCGTTCGGCGACACGGGCCCGCTGCGCGACGAGCCCGGCTACGACATGGTGGCCCAGGCCTCGGCCGGCCTGATGTCCCTGACCGGCGAACCCGACGGGCCGCCCGTCAAGGCCGGTTACGCGATGGGCGACCTCGGCGCCGCCCTCTTCGGCCTCATCGGCGTCAACGCGGCACTCGTCGAACGCGAGCGCACGGGCCACGGCCAGTACGTCACGACCTCCCTGTACGAGTCCCAGCTCGCCCTGCACATCAACTGGGCGACCGGCTACTTCGCCACCGGGGAGCGCCCCACCCGCCTCGGCTCCGGCCACCCGAGCCTCGTCCCGTACCAGGCCTACCCGGCGTCCGACGGGCACTTCGTGATCGCCGTCGGCAGCGACGGCCTCTTCCGCAAGCTGAGCGAGGCGCTCGGCCACCCGGAGTGGGCCGACGACCCGCGCTTCGCCACCAACCGGGCCCGCGTCACGCACCGCACGGCCCTCAACGCCAAGCTGGAGTCCGTCCTCGTCGACGACACCGTGGCCAACTGGTGCGCCCTGCTGAAGCCGCGCGGCGTCCCCGTCGCGCCGATCCGCACCCTCGACGAGGTCTACGACTGCCCGCAGACCGAGGCGCTCGGCATGGTCCAGAAGGTCGACCACCCGGACGTGGGCCCGCTCCAGCAGGTCGCCTTCCCCGTCACCTTCCGCGGCGAGCGCCCGGCGGTGCGCACCGCCCCGCCCACCCTCGGCCTGCACAGCCGGGACATACTCACCGAACTCGGCTACGACGAGTCCGCCATCGACCGCCTGCTCGACCACCCTCAAGGAGCCTGATCATGCCGTTCGCCGCCCTCGACCCCGTCGACCCGCTGAACCTCGAAGCGCTCCTGACCGACGAGGAGCGGGCCGTGCGCGACACGGTCCGCCAGTACCTCGACGACAAGGTCGAGCCGCACATCGCCGAGTGGTTCGAGTCCGGCGAGCTGCCGAACCTGCCCGAACTTGCCCGTGAATTCGGCAAGATGGGCCTGCTCGGCATGCACCTGGAGGGCTACGGGTGCGCCGGCATGTCGGCCCGCGCCTACGGCATCGCGTGCCGCGAGCTGGAGGCGACGGACTCGGGCCTGCGCTCCTTCGTTTCCGTGCAGGGCTCCCTGGCCATGTTCGCGATCCACCGCTTCGGCTCCGAGGAGCAGAAGCAGGAGTGGCTGCCGCGCATGGCGGAGGGCGAGGCCATCGGCTGCTTCGGCCTGACCGAGCCCGACCACGGCTCCGACCCGTCGTCCATGACGACGCGCGCCCGGCGTGACGGCGACGACTGGATCCTCGACGGCCGCAAGATGTGGATCACGAACGGCTCGGTCGCGGCCGTCGCCGTCGTGTGGGCGCAGACCGAGGACGGGGTGCGCGGCTTCGTCGTGCCCACCGACACCCCCGGCTTCTCGGCGCCGCTGATCAAGCACAAGATGTCGCTGCGGGCGAGCGTGACCAGCGAGCTGGTCCTCGACGGCGTACGCCTGCCCGCGTCCGCCCGGCTTCCTGAGGCGCGTGGTGTGGGCGCGCCGCTGACCTGCCTGAACGAGGCGCGCTACGGCATCGTGTGGGGCGTCACCGGCGCCGCGCGCTCGGCCTGGCAGGCGGCCGCCGACTACGCGGGCCAGCGCGAGCAGTTCGGCAAGCCGATCGCCGCGTTCCAGCTCACGCAGCAGAAGCTCGTCGACATGGCGCTCGAACTCCACAAGGCGACGCTGACGGCGCTGCGCCTGGCCGACCTGAAGGACTCGCCCGCCGGTGTCCACCCGGCGCAGATCAGCTTCGGCAAGCTGAACAACGTCCGCGAGGCCATCGAGATCTGCCGCACCGCCCGCACGATCCTCGGCGCCAACGGCATCTCGCTGGAGTACCCGGTGATCCGTCACGCCAACAACCTTGAGTCCGTGCTCACTTACGAGGGCACGTCGGAGATGCACACACTGGCGCTCGGCCAGGCGCTCACGGGTCACGCGGCCTTCCGTTAGGCCCCGCTGTCCCGGAAGCCGGGGAAGCCCTTCCCTCGGCGGCCCGCTCCTGCCAGTATCTGACGACTCGTCAGATACTGGCAGGAGGCCGTTTCCATGGGCAAGGCGTACATAGTCGGCGTCGGGATGACCAGGTTCGAGAAGCCCGAGAGCCGCGACTGGCAGTACTGGGACATGGCGAAAGAGGCCGGGACCAAGGCCCTCGGCGACGCCGGAATCTCTTACGAGGACGTGGAGCAGGTCCCCGTCGGCTACTGCTTCCAGGCCTCGACCGCCGGGCAGCGCGCGGTCTACGAACTCGGCCTGACCGGCGTCCCCGTCTACAACGTCAACAACAACTGCGCGACGGGTTCGAGCGCGCTGATGCTCGCCCGCCAGTTCGTCGAGGGCGGCCTCAACGACTGCGTGCTGGCGCTCGGCTTCGAGAAGATGCAGCGCGGCGCGCTCGGCGGGGGAGCCGACGGCGGCGACTTCAAGACGTCACCCGTAGCCAGGCACTACGGCATCATGGCCGCGAAGCACGGCTTCGAGATGTCCCCGCCCACCGCCCAGATCTTCGGCGACGCGGCCCGCGAGCACATGGAGAAGTACGGCACGACCGAGGCCCAGCTCGCCGCCGTCGGGGCCAAGAACCACCGGCACTCCGTGAACAACCCGTACGCCCAGTTCCAGGACCCGTACACCGTCGACGAGATCCTCGCCGCGAAGACCATCCACGCGCCGCTCACCAAGCTCCAGTGCTCACCCACCTCGGACGGCGCTGCGGCGGCCGTCGTCGTGTCGGAGCGGTTCGTCGAACTCCACGACCTGGGCGACCAGGCCGTGGAGATCGCCGCGCAGGCCATGACGACCGACACGGGGGAGTCCTTCACCTCCGGCTCCTGCATCGACGTCGTCGGCCAGCCCATGTCACGCGCCGCCGCCACCCGCGTCTACGAGGACTCCGGGCTCGGCATCGAGGACGTCGACGTGATCGAGCTGCACGACTGCTTCTCCGTCAACGAACTGCTCACCTACGAGGCGCTCGGCATGTGCGCTCCGGGCGCCTCCGGCAAGCTCGTCGAGGAGGGTGCGACGACGTACGGCGGACGCTGGGTCGTGAACCCCTCCGGCGGCCTCATCTCCAAGGGCCACCCGCTCGGCGCGACGGGCATCGCGCAGGCGGCCGAACTGACCTGGCAGCTGAGGGGCGAGGCCGGCGCGCGCCAGGTCGCGGACGCCCACGTCGGACTCGCCCACAACATCGGACTGGGCGGCGCCGCCGTCGTGACCATGCTGCGCAGGTCCTAGTCCCGTCGTAGTCCCAGGGGACCAGGACCGGGTGCGCCGAAATCCTGATGTACTGACCGACAGCGGGCTGAGACCATGACACTCATGCTTGAAGCCCCTGCCGACATCGCGATATCCCGCAAGGCCGCGCCGCCCACCTGGCTCATCGTGGCGGCCGCCTGCGCCGGACAGTTCCTCGTCGTCCTCGACGTCTCCGTCGTCAACGTCGCCCTGCCGTCCATGCGCGCGGACCTGGGGCTCAGCGCCACCGGGCTGCAATGGGTGGTCAACGCCTACTCGATCGCGTTCGCCGGGTTCATGCTGCTGGGCGGGCGGGCCGGCGACCTGTTCGGGCGCAAGCGGATGTTCCTCGTGGGGCTCGGGCTCTTCACGCTCGCCTCCCTCGCGGGCGGCCTCGCGCAGGAGGGCTGGCAGCTGCTCGCCGCCCGCGCCGTCCAGGGACTCGGCGCCGCGGTCCTCGCGCCGTCGACGCTCACCATCCTGACGTCCGCCGTCCCGGAGGGCGCCGCCCGCGCCCGGGCCATCGCGACCTGGACCGCCGTCGGGGCGGGGGGCGGCGCGGCCGGCGGCCTCGTCGGCGGCGTGCTCACCGAGGGCCTCGACTGGCGCTGGGTGCTGCTGATCAACGTCCCCCTGGGCGCCCTGGTGCTCACGGCCGCCGCCCGCTGGATCCAGGAGTCGAAGGCCGGCGGCGAGCGGCGCCTCGACCTGCCGGGCGCTGTCCTCGTCACGGCGGGCACCGCGACCCTCGCGTACGGGGTCGTACAGACCGAGGCCGAGGGCTGGGGCGCCGCCGCGACCCTGGTGCCGCTCGGCGTCGCCCTGGCGCTGATCGTGACGTTCCTCGCCGTCGAGGCACGCACGCGGCTCCCGCTGATGCCGCTCGGCCTGTTCCGGGTCCGTGCGGTCGCGGCGGCCAACGCGGCGATGTTCGTGTGCGGCATGGGCAGCTTCGCGATGTGGTTCTTCATGACCCTGTACGCGCAGAACGTCCTCGGCTACACCCCGATCGAGGCCGGCCTCGCCCTCGTGCCCAGCTCGCTCGCCGTCGTCGCCGGATCCAAGATCGCCCCGCGCCTGATGCGCCGCGCCGGCGCCCGGGCCGTCGCCGTGTCCGGCGTCCTCATCACGGCCGCCGGGTTCACCTGGCAGTCGACGATGGGCCCGCACGGCAGTTACGTCACCGGGATCATGCTGCCGGGCATGGTGATGATGGCGGGCGCCGGACTCGCGATGACGCCCCTGGCCTCGCTCGCCACCTCGGGCGCCGCGCCCGGGGACGCCGGTCTGGTGTCCGGACTCGTCAACACCTCGCGGACGCTGGGCGGTTCGCTGGGCCTCGCGATCCTGTCCACCGTGGCGGCCGGCCACTCCGCCGGGGGAACCGGGCCCGAGGACCTCACCAACGGGTACGCGGCCGCGTTCCGGTGGGGTGCGGGCATCCTCCTGGTGGCGGTGGTCCTGCTGGTGACGTGGATGCCGCGCGCGAAGGAAGCCCTGCAGCCCGCGAGTTGAGTGCGCCGGAGGCCGTCACAGCCACCCCTGCTGGCGCGCCTCCCGCAACGCCTCCATGCGGTTACGGGTCCCTGTCTTGCCGATGGCCGAGGACAGATAGTTGCGCACCGTCGACTCCGACAGATGCAGCTTGCCCGCGATGTCGGAGACCGTCGCACCGTCCACCGACGCCTTCAGGACGTCGCACTCGCGGGCCGTCAGCGGGTTCGGGCCCGCGCTCAGCGCGGCCGCCGCGAGCGCCGGGTCGATGACCGTCTCGCCGCGCAGGACCCGCCGGACCGCCTCCGCGAGGTCTTCCACCGGACCGTCCTTGACCAGGAATCCGGCCGCGCCCGCCTCCATCGCCCGGCGCAGATAGCCCGGCCTGCCGAACGTGGTCAGGATCAGGACCCGGCAGTCCGGGCACTCCTCACGCAGGTCCGCCGCCGCGTCCAGGCCGCTGCGGCCCGGCAGTTCGATGTCGAGGAGCGCCACGTCGGGCCGCGTCTCCAGCGCCCTGTCGACGATCGCGTCACCCGTCGCGACCTGCGCGACGACCTCGATGTCCTCCTCAAGACCGAGCAGCAGCGCGAGAGCGCCCCGCATCATGCCCTGGTCCTCGGCGAGGAGCACTCGTACGGACTTCGCGGGCCGGTGATCCCGGGGCATCTCGTTCACGGGCCAAGGGTAGAGCGGGGCCGGCGACGGGCCCTTCTCAGGTGGCCGCGCCCGGCCGTTGCCACAGGTCGATCGGCACATGCCGCACGGCGCGGCCCGCCTCGTCGAGGATCCAGCCCATACGTTTGGTGTTGGTCAGGGTGAGGGAGCGGTCCACCACGGACAGTTCGGGGAAGCGTTCGGTCAGATGGGCCTCCAGACGCTGGGTGTCGGGGATGGAACGCACCCAGCCGTTCACCACCAGATTGTGCTGCGACGTCGTGGCCGCGCACATGCGCACCTCGGGGAGCGCGGCGAGCGCGGGACCGATCCGGGCCAGCGCGTCGGACGGCACATTGGCGCGATAGGTGACGAACACCGGGTACGGCGAGAAGCTGTGCGCCAGTTCGCAGCGCGGGACCACCGTCCTGGTCGTCAGGAGGCGTGAGACCCTGCGCCGGGCGGTCGACTCGCTCATGCCGGCGCGCCTGGCCAGCTCGCCGTAGCCCATGCGCCCGTCCGCTCCCAGGGCGATGAGCAACTCGCGGTCCCCGTCGGCCGGTACGGGATCGCTGTCCCCGGCCGGCGCCACCGGCGGCCGTACCACGTCGCGCTGCTCGCGGCTGATGGCCCGCAGATCCCAGCGGGAGCCCTCGGTGAAGAAGTGGGTGACGATCGCGCTGTGCACCGCCCGCACCCCGGGCAGCCGGCCCAGGACGTCGGTGTGCATCCGGGAGAGGTCCGCGAGCCCGTCCACCATCACGTTCAGCAGCAGATCCTGCGGGCCCGACGTGTGTTCCACGCTCGAGATCTGCGGATGGCGGGCCAGTTCGGCCGCGATCACCGGGATCCGGCCCGGCTCACAGTCCAGGCCCACGAAGGCCACGCAGTGGTGGCGGTGCACGAACGAGCCGCCGTACGCCGTCACCCAGGCCAGGCCCTGTGCGCGCAGCCGCTCCCAGCGCCGGGCGGCGGTGACCGGGCTGATCTCGACGGCCTTGGCGACGACCGCCCAGGACGCGCGCGGCGCGTTCTGCAAGGCGCTGACCAGCGCCAGATCCAGCTCTTCCACGGTGGCGGAATCCATCATTGAAGGCCAGCTCCTGAATGATTTCTGCTGAATATCTCCTGGTGTACACCAAGAGTTTCAAGCTCCTCGTGTGATTTGGCAACGGCCGCCGGCCGTTGCATCCCGCCCAGGTGACACGTACCGGAGTCCCGCCATGCGCCTTCCGTGGTTCCTGCTGTCCGTGCCCGTCGTGGCACTGCTCGCAGCCGTCTGGCTGCCCTTCGTCAACGGGCCCCATCTGTGGCTGGGCCTGCCCTCGATGCTCGTCTGGACCGTCGCCTGGGTCCTCACCCTGACCCCGGGGATCGCCTACCTGGAGCGGTGCCGCAACGCCCGCGCCGCAGCAACCGCTCCCGCCGCGTACGCCGGGAACCGCACACCACTGGAGGAGCGCTGATGTCCACCGTCCTCGCGGTCAGCCTCGGAGGCATCCTCGTCATCGGCCTGCTCGGCCTCCTCGGCCGCCGCAAACCGGCGGCCAACCTGGAGGAGTGGAGCGTCGGCGGCCGTAACTTCGGCGCCCTGACCACCTGGTTCCTCCAGGCCGGCGAGATCTACACGACCTTCACCTTCCTCGGGCTCGCCGGTCTCGCCTACACCTCCGGTGTGGCGGTGACGTACGCCCTGCCCTACCTGCCGCTCGCCTACCTGGGCCTGTACGTGATCAGCCCGGTGGTCTGGCGTATCGGACGCGCCCGGGGCCACGTCACCCAGGGCGACTTCTTCGCCGACCGCTACCGCAGCCCGCTGCTCGGCGGCCTCACCGCCGCCCTGGGCGTCCTCTTCCTGCTGCCGTATCTCCAGCTCCAGATCACCGGGCTCGGCCTGGTCGTGGAGCTCGCCACCGGCAAGGACGGCATCGGCACCCCGGCGATGATCCTCGCGTCGGTGCTCATCGTGGCCTTCGTGCTGTGGTCGGGCATCCGGGGTGTGGCCAGGACGGCCTACTTCAAGGACGCCCTGATGGTGGTCGCCCTGCTGGTCCTGCTGATCGCCGTGCCCACCCACTTCCACGGCGGACTCGGCCGCCTCGGCGGCGAACTCCTCGAACACCACCGTGAGTTCCTGAGCGTCCCGGCCGACGGCCCGCACGGCACGGTCTGGTTCTTCACGTCCATGCTCACCAGTTTGATCAGCATCCTGTTCATGACGATGCCGCAGACCTGGCCGGCCACCCTCTCCGCCGACAGCGAGCGGGCGCTGCGCCGCAACAGCATCTGGATGCCGGTCTACGGAGCCACCCAGGCCATCCCCATCATCGTGGGCCTGACCGCCGTCACCGCGCTGTCCACCCCCACCGACGGCAACAGCGTCCTGCTGACCCTGGTGTCCCAGGCGCTGCCCGACTGGCTCGTCGGCGTGGTCGCCGTCGCGGCCGCCGCCACCGCGATGGTGCCCGCCGCCGCCATCGTCCTCGGCATGTCCACCCTCGTCAGCCGCAACGTGCTGCGGATCAGGGGCGAGCGCCGGGGCATGGTGGCCAACCACGCGACGGTCGTCGTGAGCGTCGGCCTCGCCCTGACCCTCGCCGTCCTCCGCCCGGGCGCCCTCGCCGATCTGCTGCTGCTCACCTACGCCGGACTCGCGCAGATGGCCCCGGCCACCGCCTGCGCGATCGCCCGGCGCCCCCTGCTGCGGGCCGCGTCGGCGGGCGCGGGCATCGTCGCGGGTGAGGCGGTCCTCATCTGGCTGACGTTCGGCGGCAGTTACCACGGCGCCGTCAGCGGCGGCCTGATCGCCCTCGCCGCCAACGTCGTGATCGCGGCCCTGTCCGAAGCGGCACTCCGGCTCGTACGAGGACGGCCGGACGCCGAGGAGCCGGAGCCGCTGCACGCCGCGGACCCCGTGCCCCAGCACTGAACGACCCCGCCCAGCGCCCTCGCGCACACCCCGACCGGGAGGAGAACCCCCGAGTGACCACCCCCGCAGACAGCCCCGCCGAGGCCCCCGTACGGATCGTCAGGGCCCGCCGGATCACCACCCTCGACGGCCGTGACACCCAGGTGTTCGCCACCGTGGGCGAGCGTGTCGCCGCCGTGGGCGAACAGGCCGAGCGGTACGCCGCGCTGCCCGGAGCCGAGACCGTCGATCTCGGCGACGTCCATGTCGTGCCCGGCTTCCACGACGCGCACTGCCACCCCACGACCCTCGCCCAGACCAGGCTCCGCCTCGACCTGGAGAGCGGCGACACCGCGTCGCCGCCCCGCGCGCGCATCGCCGCCCGTGTCGCGGCCACGCCGCCGGGGCAGTGGATCGTGGTCGAGCGCTACAACCCGCGGGCCGACCCGGACGGCCGGCTCGACCGTGCCGCCCTCGACGCGCTCTCCGCCCAACACCCCATCCTCGTCATCCACTTCTCCTGCCACATGGCGGTGGCCGGCTCGCGGGCCCTGGAGCTCGGCGGATTCCACGACGACGGCGCGGTCCCGGCCGGCGGCGATCTCGGACGGGACGCGGCCGGCCGGCTCGACGGCTGGATCTACGAAGGGGCCTGGTTCGATCAGTGGTACCGGCCGGCGGGTGAGCCCAGCTACCTGCCGGAGGACGCTCCGGGCGACCTGCTCGCCCCGCTCGCCGAGGTCTTCCGCGACTTCCAGTCCTTCGGCATCACCTCTTACTGCGACGCCCTGACCGCCCCCAAGGAATTGAAGCTGTATCAGCAGGCAAGAGAACAGGGCCTGTTGACGATGCGGGTCGGGATGCTGATCTGGCACCGGTACGCGCGAACCCTCCGCGACGCGGGGCTGCACGCCGGCTTCGGCGACGAGTGGCTGCGTGTCGTCGGTGTCAAGCTGATGGTGGACGGCGCGCTGGCCGGGGGCACCTGTCTGTGCCAGGACCCCTACCGGGCCGAGACCGGATCCGACAACGGCCTCCAGCTGATGGACGACGTCGAGCTGGCCGAGGCGGTGCTGGCGGCGCACAGCGCGGGGCAGCGCGTCGGGGTGCACGCCAACGGCGACCTCGCCGTCGCCAAGGTGCTCGACGCCATCGAGGCGGCCCGCGCCGCGCACCCCGAGAGCCGTGTCAACCACCGCATCGAGCACTGCTCTCTCGTCGACCCGGCGCTCGTCGAACGCATCCGTGCCGCCGGGGTCACCCCGGTCCCGTTCGGCGCCTTCGTGCACGGCCACGGCGCGAAGCTGCGGGGCTACTACGGTGACGCGCGCGCCGAACGGGCCTGCGACCACCGGGCGTTCCTCGACGCCGGCGTCACCGTCGGCGGCTCGTCAGACCATCCGGCGGGGCCCCTGGGCCCGCTGCTCGGCATCCAGACGATGGTCACGCGGCGCACCAGTGAGGGGACCGTCCTGGGCGAGGACCGGCGGCTGACAGTCCGTGAGGCGCTGTCGGTGTACACCGTGGGTTCGGCCCACGCCACGGGCGAGTCCCACCTCAAGGGCCGCATCGCGCCGGGCATGCTGGCCGACTTCGCGGTGCTCGGCGACGACCTCTTCGCCACGGACCCGGACGGCATCGGGGCCGTTTCCGTCCTCTCCACGTGGGTGGGGGGCCGCCCGGTCTGGGAGGCCTGAAACCCCTGTCGGGGCGGGCGCGTACCGCCCGGTGTCACCCCGCGCGTTCCGGCTCCCGTACGGGGTCCGGCTGCGCGCCGTCCCGCAGGGCCGGGAGTTCCGCCGTCACCGTGAAGCCGCGCCCGGCCGGGCCCGCCTCCAGGGAGCCGCCCGCCGCGCCGAGCCGCTCGGTCAGGCCCCGCAGGCCCGTGCCGCCGATGCCCGGCTGCGGCGGCTCGGCGGCGGCGCCGCGCCCGTTGTCGTGGACCCTGAGCCGCACGCGCTCCGGGGTGCCGTCGACGGAGATCTCGCAGCGGGCCGCCCCGCTGTGGCGCACCGCGTTCGTGACCGCCTCCCGCACCACCCAGCCGAGCAGCGCCTCCGTCTGCGCGGCGAGCGGCGGGCCCGACTGGCGCACGACGGGCTCGATCCCGGCCGCCGTGAGCGCCGAGCGGGCCCGGTCGAGCTCGGTGGTGAGACTGCCCTCGCGGTAGCCGGTGACCGCCTCGCGGATCTCGGTCAGCGCCTGCCGGCCGACGGACTCGATGTCGGACACCTGCGTGAGCGCCGCGTCGAGGTCGCGGTGCGCGAGCCGGCGGGCCGCCTCCGACTTCACCACGATCACGGAGAGCGTGTGCCCGAGCAGGTCGTGCAGGTCGCGGGAGAACCGCAGCCGCTCCTGCTCCACCGCGCGGTGCGCCAACTCCTCGCGGGCGGAGCGCAGTTCACGTACCGCCTCGGCCAGGGAGAGGATCGCGGCGGTCACCATCGTGGACAGGAACGTGCCGTACGCGATGTTGAGCGCGTCCCAGCCCTCCTTGAGACCGCCGATGGTCCCGGCGAGCGCGCTCAGGCCGAGGGCGACCTGGCCGAGGCGGCGGCCCCGCACGACCGCGCCCGTCGCCAGGCCGAGCAGCGGGAAGAACATCAGCCAGCTGCCGCCGTAGGTGATCGCGAGCCCGCAGGTGAGCAGGCCCATCGCGATCAGCGCCAGGAGCGTGTAGCGGGCCTCGCGCCGCCTCTTGTCGAAGGCCTGGAACACGATCGAGATGTACAGGCTGTTGAAGACGAACAGACCGACGCCGCCGATCCAGGGGTTGGCCGTCTTGCCCTGGAGGAGGTTCGAGAAGGCGCCGAGCCCCATCAGGAGCCAGGGCAGCAGCGCGAATCCGTTCGGCGGCGGACCCATGGGCCCGCCCTCCGCCCCGCTGTTCTTCGCGTCCTTGTCCCGGGCCCGCCACTCCGCCTTCCAGACGTCCCGGTCCGCCTTCCACTCCCGGCGGGCGTCCCGCAACTCGAACATCGCGCAGGTGACTCGGTGCTTCCAGGACATGGTTCCCCAGCTCCCCGTTCAGACGGTCCGCGCGGCCCTGCGGTACGACACCACAGCGTACGAACCGAAGGCCAGCAGCCAGGCGACGAGCACCGCGACAGCGGCGGCGGACGGCGCGTGACCGTCGGCGACGGCCGTGCCGATCTGCGCGAACCGGTTCGTCGGCGTGTACGACGACACGGACTGCAGCCACCCGGGGAAGAGCGCGATCGGGAACCACAGGCCGCCGAGTACGGAGAGTCCCAGGTTGCACACCATGTTCGCGACACCCGTGGTCTGCGCGGTCAGCCGGTAGCCGTTGCCGAGTCCGAGCAGGGTGAAGGGGATCGAGCCGAGCCACAGCAGCAGCGCGATGACGGCCCACTGCCACACGTCCAGCCGCACCCCGTTGACCAGGCCGCCCGCGAGGAGCACCGCCGCGATCGACGGCAGCACCGTCACCGACCCCGTCAGGGCCCGGCCCGCCACCACCTGGCGCGGCGTCATCGGGGTGACCCGCAGCTGCCGCAGCCATCCGATCGTCTTGTCCTCGGCGACCCCGCCGCCGGTGTTGAGGGCCGAGCCGACCGCGCCGTAGGCGGCCATGCCGACCATGGAGACCGTCCTCCACTCGGGGTCGTTCTCACCGAGGTTGGTGAACAGCAGGTACATCAGCACCGGCATCCCGACACCGAAGATCACGAACATGGTGTCGCGCAGGGTCCTGCGCACTTCGAGCCTGATGTAGTCGATCATCGAACCGTCTCCAGATCCGTGTCGGAACCGCCGCCGCGACGGTTGTCCGAACCGCTGTCCGAACCGCTGTCGGTACCGCTGCCCGAACGACCGTCCGAACCGCTCGTCAGTGCCATGAACGCGTCGTCGAGCGAGGCCGGGGCGACCTCAAGACCCCGGATCGCGTTCAGTCCGGCCAGCGCGATCACCGTCGCGTCCGAGTCGTCCGTACGCAGCCTGGCCCGGTCCCCCCGGACCTCCACGGCCGTCACGCCCGGCAGCAGCGACAGACCCTCCGTGCCGCGCCCGGCCAGGTCGAACGAGACGAGGCTGCCGCCCGCGGCCCGCTTCAGCTCCTCGCCGGAGCCGACCGCGACGACCTTGCCGTGGTCGATGACCACGATGCGGTCGGCATGCGCGTCGGCCTCCTCCAGGTAGTGCGTGGAGAAGAGCACCGTGTGGCCGCGCCGCGCGTAGGCCCGCATCGACGCCCAGAACGCGTGCCGTGCCTCCACGTCGAGGGCGGCCGTCGGCTCGTCGAGCACGAGCAGGGCCGGGTTCCCGGCCAGGGCCACGGCGAACCGCACCCGCTGGGTCTGGCCGCCGGACAGCTTGTCGACGCGCCGCTGCGCGAGCTCCTCGATGCCGGCCAGCGCGAGCGCGTCGGTGACGGGCATCGGCGCCGGGTAGCGGCCCGCCACGAAGGCGACCAGCTCGCGGACCGTGACCCGGGGGACCGCGCGGCCCTCCTGGAGCATCGCGCCGACCTGCCCGGCGCGTACCGCCGCCTCCGGCGTGGTGCCGAAGAGCGAGACCGTGCCCTCGTCCGGGGTGTCGAGGCCCAGCAGGAGAGCGATCGTGGAGGACTTGCCCGCGCCGTTGCGGCCGAGCAGGGCGACGGTCTCGCCGCGCCGGATCTCCAGATCGACCCCGTCGACGGCGCGCACCGCGCCGAATGTCTTGACCGCCCCCGTGAAGGACACGGCCACCGGTGTCCCGTCTGTCATCGTCATGGCAAGGACGCTACGGGCCGGGGGCCGGGCGCGGCAGATGCCGGTTGTACGGAGCCGGGCAGTACAAATGTCACGGCCGTCAGGACCGGCCGCCCGCCGACCGAATCTGACATGGCGTCAGGAGTCTTCCCAACTGTCGTGGTCTTGGCTATACATGGGATCGCCGGACTGGAACGCGTTCTAGAACGGGCGCGTGGCGTTCCACCAGAGTTCCTCCGGCCCAGCAACGACCTCGGTGCGACCGACGGTGCGGACGGCCGCACCGAGGTCTTCCCCGCACAAGGAGTCTTGAGCCTGATGCCGATCGACGCCGCCAAGGCCGTAGCCGCCGAACCCCGGTCCGCCGAGATCACCTGGGACCACAAGGACATCCAGCTCTACCACCTCGGCCTCGGCGCGGGCACCCCCGCCACCGACCCCGACGAGCTGCGCTACACCCTCGAGTCCCGGCTGCACGTCCTGCCCAGCTTCGCCACCGTCGCAGGCGCCGGAATGGGCGTCGTCGGCGGCCTCTCGGCCCCCGGCATCGACGTCAACCTCGCCCACGTCCTGCACGGCGGCCAGAGCGTCGAACTGCACCGCCCCATCCCCGTCAAGGGCAGCGCGACCTCCACCTCACGCGTCGCCGCCGTCTACGACAAGGGCAAGGCCGCCATCCTCGTCCTGCGCACCGAGGTCGCCGACGCGGACGGCCCGCTGTGGACCAGCGACGCGCAGATCTTCGTCCGCGGAGAGGGCGGCTTCGGCGGCGACCGCGGACCGTCTGCCCGCGTCGAGGCGCCCACCGGCGAACCCGACCGCACCGTCGACCGCCCCGTCCGCGAGGACCAGGCACTCCTGTACCGGCTCTCCGGGGACTGGAACCCCCTGCACGCCGACCCGGAGTTCGCCAAGCTCGCCGGCTTCGACCGGCCCATCCTGCACGGCCTGTGCTCGTACGGCATGACGCTCAAGGCCGTCGTCGACACGCTCCTCGACGGCGACGTGTCCCGCGTGCGGTCCTACGCGACGCGGTTCACCGGGGTCGTCTTCCCGGGCGAGACGCTGCGGATCAGGATGTGGCGCTCCGAGGGCCGGATCCAGGTCACGGTCACCGCCGTCGAGCGGGACGAGGCGCCCGTACTCGCCGACACCATCGTCGAACACGCCTGACCCCATCGGGACCCTTCGGGAGAGGAGCCGCACGCCATGCGCGCAGCCGTACTGCACGAGATAGGCCAGGACAAACTCGAGGTACTCGACGACGTCGAGGCGGTGGGCTTCGGCCCCGGCAAGGTGAGGATCCGGGTCAGGGCCACCGGCCTGTGCCACTCCGACGTGTCCGCGATGAACGGCGTGCTGCCGCAGCCTGCCCCCTTCATCCCCGGCCACGAGGGCGCGGGCGAGATCCTCGACGTCGGCGACGGAGTCACGAACGTCAAGCCCGGCGACCGCGTCCTGGTGTGCTGGCTCCCGGCCTGCGGTGCCTGTCCGGCGTGCAAACGCGGCCAGACCCAGCTCTGCCTCGCCGGGTTCATGAACGCGGGCACCCCCAACTTCAAGCGTCCCGGCGGAGACGTCTTCGGCTTCGCGGGCACCGGCACCTTCACCGAGGAGGTCGTCGTCGACGCGGGCTGCGCCGTGCCCATCCCCGACGACGTGCCCTTCGACATCGCGGCCCTCATCGGCTGCGGCGTCACCACCGGGCTCGGTGCCGCCATCAACACGGCGGACGTGGCCGCCGGTTCGTCCGTCGCCGTCATCGGCTGCGGCGGCGTCGGCATCTCCGCGATCCAGGGCGCCCGGCTCAAGGGCGCCGCGCAGATCGTCGCCGTGGACCCCGTCGAGTCGCGCCGCGAGGCCGCCCTCAGGTTCGGCGCCACCGAGGCCGTCGCACCCGACGCCCTCGGCGACGCCAAGCAGCGCATCACCGCGGGCGAGGGCTTCGACTACGTCTTCGAGGTCGTCGGCAAGTCCGCCACGGCCCGCACCGCCTACGAGACGACGCGGCGCGGCGGCACCCTGTGCGTCGTCGGCGCGGGCGCCCTCGACGACTTCCTCCAGCTCAACATGTTCGAGCTGTTCTTCGACGAGAAGAAGATCCTGCCGTCCATGTACGGCGGCGGCGACGTCCTGACCTCCTACGAGCGGGCCATCGCCCTCTGGCGGGCCGGCCGCATCGACCTGGAGAGCCTCATCACGCACCGCGTGCAGCTCGCCGAGATCAACGAAGCCCTCGACCAGATGCGGACCGGCACCGCGCTGCGCACCTGCATCGAAATCTGAGAGAGGACCCCGATCCCCGATGGCATCAGAGTCACTGCCGCTTCAGGGCCTGTCCGCGATCGTCACCGGCGCGGGCCGCGGCCTCGGCCGGGCGGAGGCGCTCGAACTCGCCAGGCTCGGCGCGAGCGTCGTCGTGAACGACTTCGGACAGCCGGGCCGCGACGGCTCCGGCGGCGCCGACGCCACCCCGGCCGAGGAGGTCGCCGCCGAGATCCGGGCCGCGGGCGGGCAGGCCGTCGCCCACCTCGGCGACGTCGCCGACCACGAACAGGCCCGCGCACTCGTCCAGTTGGCCGTCGACACGTACGGAAAACTCGACATCCTCGTCAACAACGCGGGCATCCTGCGCGACCGCATGATCTTCTCGATGAGCGAGGAGGAGTGGGACTCGGTCATCCGCGTCCACCTCAAGGGCCACTTCAACACGAGCCACTTCGCGTCCGTCCACTGGCGCGCACGCTCCAAGGCGGCGGGCACGCCGGTCTACGGCCGCATCGTCAACACCTCGTCCGAGGCGTTCCTCGCCGGCTCGGCCGGACAGCCCAACTACGCGGCGGCCAAGGGCGGCATCGTCGGCCTGACGACCTCATCGGCCCTCGCCCTCGGCAAGTACGGCGTCACCGCCAACGTCATCTGCCCCCGCGCCCGCACCCGTATGACCGAGGACGTCTTCGCGGGCTTCGCGGAGCCCGGCGCCGGCGAGCTCGACCCGCTGGCCCCCGAACACGTGGCCCCGCTCGTCGGCTACCTCGCGTCCCCGGCCGCCGGGAACGTCAACGGCCAGCTGCTCGTCGTGCACGGCGGCATGGTCGCCGTCGTCGAACGCCCCAAGGTCTCCGCCAAGTTCGACACCGAGAAGGACGCGTTCAGTTACGAGGAGCTGGACGCGCTGCTGACCCCGCACTACGCGGACCGGCCGCCGAACGAGACATTCGCCGCGGCCGAGGTGCTCGGCCTCAAACACGCCTGACCCCATGACGGAGGGGCCCGGAACCGTACGGTTCCGGGCCCCTCCGTCATGCCGTTCAGCCCTGTTCGGACTGCACCTTGCGGTGCCGGCCGTGCGGCGCCGCGTTCTCGTCCCGCGAGGACACTCCACCACGGTGCCGGCCGGGACCGGCGGACCTGTCCGCCGCCTCCCTGGACTCCGCCGTGGTCATCTCCGCGTTCATCATCTCGGCCATCGAACAACTCACCCCGTAACAAGATCCTTCAAACAGCCGGGCGAGTCTAACCGGCGGGTGCCGCCTGTGTCCCGGCGGCCGGCGCGCGTCGCATGAGACGGGCTAGAGGAGCCTGCTGCAGAGGGACGGGACGGGCCGCCGCGGGCGGCTCGGGCACCGTCTGCGGAACCTGTTCCCCCACATCCTCTCCATCCTCTACGGGTTCCGGCACGGACGTGCGCGCGATCCCGCAGGGCACTGACTCGGTGGCGTACGGGAGTTGCAGCTCACCGTCACGTGTCCAGGAGCCCGAGCCCGCCAACCAGCCCTGCGGAGCCGCGAGTTGGTGCATCTGGCGCTCGGCGGGCCGCCACAGGCCCAGCCAGGTGCCCGCGGCGCCGTCGATCCGGAGCGCCACCGCACAGCTCTCCGGCATCAGCGTCTGACCAGGCTGGATCGCGAAGGGCGTCACCATGCAGTCGGTCAGACGCAGGCACTCCGGGAAGCGAACCGGCAGCGTCGAGCCCAGCACGCCCCAACCCAGGCGTTCGTGGCCCGGCGACGGCGCGTCCGAACGGATCAGGAGCAGCCCGCTGTCCGGATCGGCGAGCACCAGGCGGTCCGCGCTGGACTCCGCGATCTGGAGCAGCGGCGTGACCTCGCCGCCCCGCCCCAGGTCCACCGCGACCGTCTTGACGGGACCCCCGTCGAGGGACCGGTCCAGGGCCAGCATCCGGCCCGAGCGGTCCAGCCACACCCCGCCCGAACAGTGCCCAGGGACCTCGGCCACGAACTCGGGCCCGAACGCCCCGCCGGCGACCATCCACACACCCGTCGACCGCTCCCCGACGGCGATGGCGTACGCGCATCTGCCGCCCGGCGCCGGCGGAAGCAGCGTCAACTCCCCACCGCTCACGGCCCCGAGAGGCACCTCGCCCGTTCGCGGACCCGTCGGATACAGCAGGGAGAAGGAGTGCCGGCCGTCCACCACGCGCCGGATGAGCACGCGCCCGTCGCCCATCGGCACGACCTCGGTCCCGGGCTCCTCCGGCTGATTCCCCGGCAACGGCACCGCGTACGGCTCGGGCCCGTCCAGCGTCCACCGCTCGGGAAACCAGGACGCACCGTCACACGCGAGCCGCGCGGCGTAGGCCCCGTCGGCCGTGATGACACAGGCGGGGCGGGGGGTGGGAGGAGCGGGGTCGGGGGCGCTCGCGGGGCGCGGGGCGCTGTCCGGGGCTTGGGCGTTCGCCGGTCCTGGGTGGGGGGTCGGGGGTTGGGCGTTCGCCGGTCCTGGGCGAGGGGTCGCGGGTTGCGCGGTCGCCGATTCCGGGCCGGCGTCCGGGGCCCGCACGTACTCCGGTCCTGGGGTGCCGTCCTGTCGGGGACCACCGGCGTTCTGGGCTTGCCCGAATTCCGGGGCGTGCCGGTTCTCCGGCGGATCCCTGTACTCCGGGGTGTGCCGGTTCTCCGGCGGATCTTCGTACTCCGGGGCGGGCCCGCTCTCCGACGCACGCCCATACTCCGAGGCGCGCTCGCGCTCCGGTGCCCGCCCGGGCTCCCGGTCCGGGGCTGCGCCCGGCTCCGGGTCCGGGTCCTGTCCGTTCTCCGGATCGTGTCCGCTGTCCGGGGCCGGTCCGCGCGCCGGGCCCGGTCCGCTCCCCGGGTCCGTCGTGGGCTCGATCGCCAAGGCCGTCATGGGATCACTCACCTCCGGTTCGTCCGAGCCGAAGCTAGTTTTCGCACGCGCTGCCGTGGCACTCGCGGCTCAGGCTTCACACCAAAGGGTGGCCATGTCCGTATCTGCCTGAAAGGGGTGGGTCGGATGTGCTGGCACGTCCGGAAGTGCCTGATGTTAGGTTTGCCTAACCATATTTAGGCGGCCTGACGCCACGAAAGTTCGGAGCTGGAACACCCATGGCCCTGCGATCAAGCCCTCGCACCCGCGGCACCGCCGCCGTAGCCCTCGCCGTGGCCGCCGCCCTGTCGCTCGCGGCCTGCGGGTCGGGCAACTCGGACTCCGGCTCCTCCGCCGGCTCCGGCAAGTCCGACAACGGCAGCGGCTCCAAGGCCGTCGCCCAGGGCGGCGAGGACTTCGCCAAGGCGGCCTCGCGGACCGCGAAGATGGGCACGACCGCCAAGGCCGGTCAGTTCCCGCGCACCATCGAGCACGCCATGGGCAAGACCGAGCTCAAGGCGCAGCCCAAGCGGGTTGTCGTCCTCGACGTCGGCGAGCTCGACAACGTCGCGTCTCTCGGCGTCAAGCCCGTCGGCTACGCCCCCACCGAGGGCGACGACGGCGTCCCCTCCTACCTGAAGAAGGCGGCGGGCACCCCCAAGGACGTCGGCACGATCAATTCCCTCAACCTGGAGGCGATCGCCAATCTCCACCCCGACCTGATCCTCGGCAGCGAGCTGCGCGCCGCCAAGCTCTACCCGCAGCTCTCCAAGATCGCCCCGACGGTCTTCTCCATCCGCCCCGGCTTCACGTGGAAGGAGAACTACCTCCTCAACGCGTCGGCCCTCGACAAGACCGCCGAGGCCAAGGCGAACCTCGCCGCGTACGAGAAGAAGGCGGAGAAGCTCGGCGAGGACATCGGCGAGAAGAAGCCCACCGTCACGATGCTGCGCTACATGCCCGGCATGATCCGCCTCTACGCGAAGGCGTCCTTCATCGGCACGATCCTCGACGACGCCGGCATCCCGCGCCCCAAGAACCAGCAGGTCGTGGACCTCGCCACCGAGGTCAGCCCGGAGAAGATCGACCAGGCCGACGCCGACTGGATCTTCACCGGTGTCTACGGCGACGCGAAGAAGACCGACATCGCCACCGCCGAGGGCAACCCGCTGTGGAAGAAGCTCGGCGCCGTGAAGAGCGGACAGGCCAAGGACGTCCCGGACGAGACCTGGTACCTGGGGCTCGGCGTCACGGCCGCGAACCAGGTCCTCGGCGACCTGCGCGGATACCTCGTCAAGTAGTCCGCCGTGCACCACGCCAAGTAGCCGACTGTCCGTGGCCGGTAGCGGTACGTGAGCCTGTACCGCCCCCGGCCGCAGCCGAATGTGCGCCAGGGCCGACGGGGCATGGAGGGAAGGTAGCCTTTCACCGTGCCCCGTCTGTCTGAAGTCATCGCCGCGCTCGAGAAGCTGTGGCCCCCCGAGCGGGCCGAGTCGTGGGACGCGGTCGGCACCGTCGCCGGCGACCCCGACGCGGAGGTCTCCCGGGTCCTGTTCGCCGTGGACCCCGTCCAGGAGACCGTCGACGAGGCGGTGAAGCTGGGCGCGGACCTGCTGGTCACGCACCACCCGCTCTATCTGCGCGGAACGACGACCGTCGCCGCCACCACCTTCAAGGGCCGCGTCGTCCACACGCTGATCAAGAACGATGTCGCTCTGCACGTCGCGCACACCAACGCCGACCGTGCCGACCCGGGCGTCTCCGACGCGCTCGCGGGCGCCCTCGACCTCCGCGTCACCGGCCCCCTCGTACCGGACCCGACCGACCCCGCGGGCCGCCGCGGACTCGGCCGGATCTGCGAACTCGAACACCCCGTCACCCTGCGCGAACTCGTGGGCCTGGCCGCCGACCGGCTGCCCGCCACCGCGCAGGGCATCCGCGTCTCGGGCGACCTCGACGCGACGATCCGCACCATCGCCGTCAGCGGCGGCTCCGGCGACAGCCTCTTCGCCGACGTGCGCGCCGCGGGCGTCGACGCGTTCCTCACCGCGGACCTGCGCCACCACCCCGCGTCCGAGGCACGTGAGCAGAGCCCCCTCGCGCTCCTCGACGCCGCCCACTGGGCCACCGAGCAGCCCTGGTGCGAGCTGG
Organism: Streptomyces sp. NBC_01445; assembly: GCF_035918235.1. Classification (NCBI taxonomy): domain Bacteria; kingdom Bacillati; phylum Actinomycetota; class Actinomycetes; order Kitasatosporales; family Streptomycetaceae; genus Streptomyces; species Streptomyces sp. NBC_01445. The sequence continues at coordinate 7,006,823 of NZ_CP109485.1, forward strand.
CGGCCGCCCAGCTCGACGAGCTCTCCGACCGCTACGGATGGGGACTTCGCGTCCACGTCTCGAAGACGGTCACCGACCCCTGGACCGCCCACGCGGCGTCCAACGCCACACCGATCCCAACTGGAGCCCCCAACTGAACGCCGCGCCCGCCGACCAGATCCGACTTCTCGACGTCCAGGCCCTGGACGTACGACTGTCGCAGCTCGCGCACAAGCGCAAGTCGCTGCCCGAGCACGCCGAGATCGAGTCGCTGAACAAGGACCTCACGCAGCTGCGCGACCTGCACGTCGCCGCGCAGACCGAGGAGAGTGACTGCGCCCGCGAGCAGACCAAGGCCGAGCAGGACGTCGACCAGGTCCGCCAGCGCGCCGCCCGTGACCAGCAGCGCCTGGACTCCGGCGCCGTCACGTCCCCCAAGGACCTGGAGAACCTCCAGCGCGAGATCGCCTCGCTCGCCAAGCGCCAGGGTGACCTGGAGGACGTCGTCCTCGAGGTCATGGAGCGCCGCGAGTCAGCGCAGGAGCGCTTCGAGGAGCTGACCGGCCGGGTCGCCTCCGTCCAGGGCAAGATCGACGACGCGACGGCCCGCCGCGACGCCTCCTTCGAGGAGCTCGACGGCGAGACGGCCACGGCCACGAAGGAGCGCGGGATCGTCGCCGGCTCCGTCCCCGAGGACCTTCTGAAGCTCTACGACAAGCTGCGCGTCAAGGAGGGCGGCGTCGGTGCGGCCCGCCTCTACCAGCGCCGCTGCGAGGGCTGCCAGCTGGAGCTGAACATCACCGAGCTGAACGAGGTGCGGGCCGCGGCGCCCGACTCCGTGGTGCGCTGCGAGAACTGCCACCGGATCCTGGTGCGCACGTCCGAGTCCGGCCTGTAGGAGCCTTCGTGGTGCGGGAGTTCATCGTCGAGGCCGACGGCGGTTCCCGGGGCAACCCGGGGCCCGCGGGCTACGGCTCGGTCGTCATCGACGCGGCGACGGGGGAGACCCTGGCGGAGGCCGCCGAGTACATCGGCATCGCCACGAACAACGTCGCCGAGTACCGGGGGCTCGTCGCCGGCCTGCGTGCCGCGCACGCCCTCGACCCGCAGGCGTCGGTGCACGTCCGGATGGACTCCAAGCTCGTCGTCGAGCAGATGTCGGGCCGCTGGAAGATCAAGCACCCCGACATGCGGCCCCTCGCCGCGGAGGCGGCCACCGTGCTGCCGGCGTCGCAGGTGACGTACGAGTGGATCCCGCGCGAGCGGAACAAGCACGCGGACCGGCTCGCCAACGAGGCGATGGACGCGGGCAAGAGGGGCAAGCAGTGGGAGGCCTCGCGCTCGACCGCCGAGCTCGATACGCCGCGTCCCCAGGCGGACCGGGGGGCTCCGCCCGGAGACGCGGCGGCCGGGGCAGCCAAGGCGCGGGCCGCGCTGGCGGGGACGCGGGGCACCGCGGACGCGCGGGCCGCGGGGAACGTGGCGGGTACCGCGTCCCAGGGCTGGTCGGCGGCGCCCGATCTCGGGGCGCCCGCCACCTTCGTACTCCTGCGGCACGGCGAGACCGCGCTCACGCCCGAGAAGCGGTTCTCCGGGTCCGGCGGCAGTGACCCCGAACTGTCGGCGGCCGGGCGCTCGCAGGCCGAGCGGGTCGCCGCCGCGCTCGCCGCGCGCGGCACCGTCCAGGCGATCGTCTCGTCGCCGCTCAAGCGGTGCCAGGAGACGGCGCGGACCGTCGCGGCCCGCCTCGGGCTCGACGTCCACATCGAAGAGGGCCTGCGCGAGACGGACTTCGGGGCGTGGGAGGGGCTGACCTTCGGGGAGGTCCGCGAGCGCTACCCGGAGGACATGAACGCCTGGCTGGCCTCGTCGAAGGCCGAACCGACAGGCGGCGGCGAGAGCTTCGCGGCGGTCGCCCGCCGGGTCGCCGCGACGCGGGACCGGCTCGTCGAGCGGTACGCGGGCCGCACGGTCCTCCTGGTCACGCACGTCACGCCGATCAAGACGTTCGTACGGCTCGCGCTCGGCGCGCCGCCGGAGTCACTGTTCCGGATGGAACTCTCGGCGGCGTCACTGTCGGCGGTCGCGTACTACGGGGACGGCAACGCGAGCGTGCGCCTGCTCAACGAGACGGCGCACCTGCGCTGACGTCCGCGCTGCTTGAGGTCCGCGTCACCTGAGGCCGGCCGCTTCGCGGGCCAGCGTCTCGATCCGCGCCCAGTCCTTCGCCGCCACCGCGTCCGCAGGAAGCATCCAACTGCCGCCCACACAGCCGACGTTCTTGAGTGCCAGGTACGAGGGCGCCGAGCCGAGGGAGACACCGCCGGTCGGGCAGAACCGCGCCTGCGGCAGCGGACCGGCCAGCGACTTCAGATACGGCACACCGCCCGCGGCCTCCGCGGGGAAGAACTTCATCTCGCTCACCCCGCGCTCCAGGAGCGCCACGACCTCCGACGTCGTGGAGACGCCCGGCAGGAACGGCACGCCGGACTTCTTCATCGCGTCGAGCAGCGTGTCCGTCCAGCCGGGGCTGACCAGGAAGCGCGCTCCGGCCGCGACGGAGTCGGCGACGTTCTGCGGCGAGATGACCGTGCCCGCGCCGACGACGGCGTCCGGCACCTCGTCCGCGACGGCGCGGATCGCGTCGAGCGCGGCCGGCGTCCGCAGCGTCACCTCGATCGCCCGCAGGCCGCCCGCGACGAGCGCCCGCGCGAGCGGCACGGCGTCGGCGACGTCCTCCACGACGACGACGGGTACGACGGGGGCGAGATCGAGCACGGAGGAATCAGTCATGGGGCCATCCTGCCTCGCGGCGTGCAGCATGCGCAAAGGGCGTTGTGCATGCTGCAATGCACTGAGGGCTGGTGCTCAGTGGATCTGGGTCACCACGACGTCGAGCGCCCACGCCGTCCCCGCCTTCGCGGGCGCCTTCGCCTCCACCGCATGGCCGAGATCCCGCAGCGCCTCGACCAGTTCGGCCGGGCCCGCGGGCGTGGTGCCGGTCTCCAGGAGCGTGCGCACGATCCGGCCCTTCGTCGCCTTGTTGAAGTGCGACACGACCGAACGCTTCTCCACGCCGGTCACCGGATCCGTCTGCGCATGCAGCACCCGCACCGTCGCGGTACGCCCCGCGACCTCCCCCTTCGGCTTCCACGCACTCGTGTACGCGGACGACCTCAGGTCGAGCACGAGCCCGTCCCCGGCCGCCTCGGGAAGCACCTCGGCCATCGGCTTGCGCCAGTGTGCGCCGAGCGCCCCGAGCCCCGGCAGCTTCACGCCCATCGAGCAGCGGTACGAAGGAATCCGGTCGCTCACCCGCACCGCGCCCCACAGCCCGGAGAAGACCAGCAGCGAACGCGTCGCCCGGCGCTTCGCCGCCGCGTCCAGGGTGGCGAGACCGAGCGCGTCGTAGAGGACACCCGTGTAGATCTCACCGGCGGGCCGCGCGCCCGCGGTGCGCAGCTCCACGTTCTTCGCGATCTCGCCGCGCAGCCCCTCGCTGAGGCCGAGCACCTCGCGCGCCTTGTCCTCGTCGGCGGCACACAGCTCGACCAGCTCGTCGAACACGGCCTGCCGCGCCCCGGCGAGCCCCGGCAGGGACAACGACTCAGGCTTCAACGGGGCGCCGCGCCCCGACGGGGCCTTGCCTTCGGACGGCGGCAGCAGCACGAGCACGATCGGACTCCTCGGGACAGTGATGCGGATCAGGGGGTGCGGCCCCATCGAAAGCGTACGGAAGGGAAGGGGGTGCCGGGGAACGCGGGGCGCGGCGGATCATGGGGTGCCTAGGTCATGGGGTGCCGCGGTCATGGGGCGCCCGCGGTCGTGGGATGCCAGGGAAGGGGTGCCGGGGAGCACGGGGCGCGGCGGGTCATGGGGTGCTTAGGTCATGGGGTGCCAGGGAACGCGGGGTGCCGGGATCACGGGTGCCGCGGTCCCGGCGCACCGCGGTCACAGGGTGCCGACACCCCCGCCCCGTCCTACGCTCGGTGCATGCCCCGCCGTCATCTCCGTGTGACCGGCGCAGCCGAGGCTCCGCTGCGTGCCGCGCTGTGTGAACTGCGTACGACCCTGGACGTCCCCGGGGCCTTCCCGGCCGACGCCCTCGCGGAGGCGGAGCGGGCCGCGGCGGCCCCGCACCCGCCGGCACCGGCCGGCAAGGACGCCACCGACGTCCCCTTCTTCACGATCGACCCGCCGACTTCCGTCGACCTCGACCAGGCGATGCACCTCTCGCGCCGCGACGGCGGCGGCTATCGGGTCCGCTACGCCATCGCCGACGTCGCCGCGTACGTCACGCCCGGCGGCCCCCTCGACACCGAGGCCCACCGCCGCGTCACCACGCTCTACTTCCCCGACGAGAAGGTCCCCCTGCACCCCACCGTGCTCAGCGAGGGCGCCGCCAGCCTGCTCCCCGGCCAGACCTGCCCCGCCGTCCTGTGGACGCTCGACCTCGACGCCGAGGGGCGCACCGTCGCCACCGACGTGGCCCGCGCCACCGTCCGCAGCCGCGCCAAGCTCGACTACGAGGGCGTGCAGAAGGCCGTCGACGACGGCACCGCCGAGGAACCCGTAGCCCTGCTCCGCGACATCGGACGCCTGCGCGAACAGCTGGAGACCGAGCGCGGCGGCATCTCCCTCAACGTCCCCGAACAGGAGATCACCGAACGCGACGGCCGCTACGAGCTCGGCTACCGCGCCCCCCTGCCCGCCGACGGCTGGAACGCCCAGATCTCCCTGCTCACCGGCATGGCCGCCGCCGACCTCATGCTCGCCGCCGGCACCGGCATCCTGCGCACCCTGCCCGCGGCCCCGGACGGCGCCGTCGGCCGCCTGCGCCGCACGGCCCGCGCCCTGCACATCGACTGGCCGCACCACGTCCCGTACGCCCAGCTCATCCGCTCGCTCGACCCGAAGAAGCCGCACCACGCGGCCTTCCTCCTGGAGTGCACGACGCTCCTGCGCGGCGCCGGCTACACCGTGTTCAGCGGCGGCACGCTCCCCGACCTCACCGTCCACGCAGCCGTCGCCGCGCCTTATGCCCACTGCACGGCCCCGCTGCGCCGCCTCGCCGACCGCTACGCCTCGGAACTGTGCCTGGCCGCCTGCGCGGGCACCCCGCCCCCGGAGTGGGTGCTCGCCGCGCTGCCCGGCCTGCCGAAGGAGATGGCGGAGGGCACGCGCCGGGCCAACGCCGTCGAGCGCGGCTGCGTAGACATCGTCGAGGCGGCGCTCCTCAAGGACCGGATCGGCGACATCTTCGAGGCGTGCGTCGTCGACGTGAAGGACAACGAACCAGCCGTCGGCACCGTCCAGTTGACCGACCCCGCGGTCGTCGCCCGCATCGAGGGCGGTACGGCTCCGCTGCCGCTGGGGGAGCGGCTGCGGGTACGGCTGACGCAGGCGAACCCGGGCACGGCAACAGTCCGGTTCGCTCCCGCGTAGGACCCCTTCTCCCGTGCTCATGTGCCACGATCGAGGGAAGAACTCCCGATCTCACGGACGGTGGATCCCCCGATGGCCGAGTCCGGCGAGCGACCGAGGGAGGGGCGTGACATGACGGCCATGGCGCACGAGCCGCACGAGTCGCTCACGCAAGCAGACGTCCTGCTCGAAGGCTTCCTTGCCCTGGACACCCCGGAGGGTTTCCGGGCGGAACTGATCGAGGGGGAAATCGTCGTGACCGCGCCGCCGGACGGGGACCACGAGGACTACATCGGACTGATCGTGAAGCAGGTGATCAGGCGGTCCCAGGCCGACATGGACTTCTCCGGGAACAAGGGGCTCAAGCTGAACAGCGGGGGCGCTTGCCCCAAGAGCCATGTGATCCCGGACGGCACCTTCGCGCCCACCGAGCGAAGGCTCTTCAGAGGCGCCGAGCCCTGGATGCCCTGCGAAGGCGTAGCCCTGGTGGTCGAGGTCACCTCCACCAAGCCGCAGGCGGACCGAGAGGCCAAGCGCCGCTGCTACGCCCGCGGCGCCATTCCCCTCTACCTCCTCATCGACCGCGAAGCCTCCTCGGTGACGCTCTTCCGAGACCCGGAAGGCAACGACTACCGGGAGCTGTGCACGCTGCCCTTCGGCAAGTCACTGACTCTCCCCGCCCCGTTCGACTTCGAGCTGGAGACCTCGGCGTTCGTCTGACCGGTGGGGCCTCCCGCGGCGGGTAGCATGGTCGGCACGGCAGACGAGCCGGGCGGACGGCCGCGTGAGGACCCTTTGATCAGGGTTTTCCCGAGGAACGTCCGGGCTCCACAGGGCAAGGTGGTGGCTAACGGCCACCCGGGGTGACCCGCGGGACAGTGCCACAGAAAACAGACCGCCGGGGACCGCAAGGCCCTCGGTAAGGGTGAAACGGTGGTGTAAGAGACCACCAGCGCCTGAGGTGACTCAGGCGGCTAGGTAAACCCCACCTGGAGCAAGGTCAAAAGGAGCCGCTTCCTCGCAAGAAGAGGCGGCTCTGCGCGGACGTTCGAGGGCTGCCCGCCCGAGTCCGCGGGTAGACCGCACGAGGCCGGCGGCAACGCCGGTCCTAGATGGATGGCCGTCTCCCCGGCCGCCGCGAGGCGACCGGGCGACAGAACCCGGCGTACAGCCCGACTCGTCTGCCTTCTGGGCTCTGAACAGGTCTTATGGCCTGGTCGGGGCCTTTTCCCGTGTGGGTGGACTTCCTTCCTCTGCCTGAGCTCCCGGGAATTCCCGTGGACCAGGGCGGTGGAGGGAGGCGGATCTCCAGGTGGGAGGAGGTCTCCGTAGACGTGAGGAGCCCCTCGTTGAACCTGTCGATCATGATCGCCGCCTTCCATGATCAGCTTGCCGCCTCCGGCGCTGGAACGGCCCCGGTCGAGACCTGACTGGCGGAGACGGAAGCAGTGAGCACAGGGCGGGGAAGACCGATCTCCGCCCACACGACCTTCCCGAACGGCGGCCATGGCTCACTGCCCCACCGGGCAGTCAGGGCGTCGACGAGGAGCAGCCCGCGCCCCGTCTCGTCGGTGGGACTCGCGGTACGACGGGCCAGGGGCCGGCGGTCGCCTCGTGGGTCGGCCACTTCGATACGGAGTGTGTCGGAGGCCACGACAGCGAGTGTGAGGCGGAACCCGCGCCCCTTCACGCACCCATGCGCGACCGCGTTCGCCGCCAACTCGGCGACGACCAGAGCAGCGGACTCGCAAACCTCGCAGCTGGGCGGCCAGCCCCACTCGTCGAGTTGCTGCACAGTCAGCAGCCGCGCCAGACGGGCGCCGCGAGGCGTGGCGCTGAGGAGTTGACCGAAGTGTCGGGTGGAGATTTCTGACTTCATGTCACTGAGCGTGGCCGCCTCGCTCTACCCTGACCAGGGAATCCTTCGGTACGCAGGGTGTGTGTACCGGTACGGACGGTGTCCTGTACGGGGTGTCGGCCGTGACCTGGTGGGGCCTGGGACGGCAGGGCGGGTGTTGCGATGACGGTGACGGAGCCGCAGGAGACGTACGACGAGGGTGAGCAGTCCAGCGACCTGAACCGTGCGATCGGCAAGCAGGTCAAGGTACTTCGGGAGCGTGCCGGGCTCACGCAGAAGGAGCTGGGGGACCGCCTTGGCTACAGCGAGGATCTGGTCTCCTCGCTTGAGCGGGGGAGACGGACGCCGCAGCGGGAGTTCCTGGAGACGGCGGATGAACTGCTAGATGCCGGTGGGCTGTTGAAGGCCACGATCGAAGACGTGGAGAAGGCCAAGGCGAAGGCGAGGGTCAGGCATCCGGCTTGGTTCAGAGATTACGCGCGGTTGGAGCGGGACACTGTTGAGATCAACTTCTATAACAACCATGATGTTCCCGGCCTGTTGCAGACCCAGCGGCGGACCCGTGCCCTCTATGAGATGCGTAAGCCGCTTCTGAGTGAGGACATCATCGACCAGCGGGTGGCCTCACGGATGGACCGGCAAGAGATTCTGACGCGTTGGCCTCTTCCCATGGTGACGGCCGTCATCGAGGAAGTGGTACTGCGACGGCCCATCGGTGGTCCGGATGTCCACAAGGAGCAGTTGGAGCGGCTGATCGAGCTCGGTCGACTGCGCAATGTGGAGCTTCAGGTGATGCCGACGGATCGGGCGGAGCATGCCGGAATGGGTGGCGCGTTCGTCCTGCTCACCCCGAAGGGGAAGACACAGGTGGGATACACGGAGGCGCAGAACAGCAGCCGACTGATCACGGAAGCCGAGGAAGTACGTATCCTGGCCGCACGGTACGGCAGCATCAGGGCCCAGGCGCTCACGCCAAGGGAGTCCTTGGACCTGATGGAGGACTTGCTGGGGGAACGATGAACACCGCGGAATCCGCGCGCCTCGCCTGGTTCAAGAGCAGCTACAGCGGTAACGAGGGCGGCGAATGCCTGGAGGTCGCCGCAACGTCCGGCACCATCCACATCCGCGACTCCAAGGATCCCGCCCGCGACCACCTCACCTTCCAGAGCTCGGAGTGGGCCGCCTTCGTGGGCTTCGCGGCAGGGCTCTGACGCACAACGAGGGGCTACGAAGCAGCAGTTCGTAGCCCCTCCGTATGCCGGCGGGTCAGTCGAGTGCCAACAGTTGAGGCGCACCATGACTGTCCGCCGGGCGGCACTGGACGCGGTCACGGCCTCCGGAGCCGCGTGCGAAGGTCCACGCCAACCAGACCTGCGTTGCGCTCGCAGAGCGAACCGCTCCGGGATCGGTGGAAGCTTCGGACTGTCCCCGTTCCTTCGAAGCCCTGCTCCTGCTGAGGCGGCTTGCCGAGGTGTTGGTCATCTGCCCCACCTCAACCAGCCACATCGAACGCAGGAGGTGAGCTGCCGTGGGCGTCATGAGCGATCTGATCGAGCGAGGTGCCGTTGCCGAGGGTTACAACGTCGAGGTCTTCGACGGAAGGGTGATCACGCCCCCCCAGAGCGGCACTGGACTGTCAGGGACGTCGAAGGCGCGATCACTGCTGCCAGCATCGCCCGCGAGCGAGTCTTCGGCGATGTGCTCATCACCTTTCCCAGCGAGAACGACGCAGCGCCCGACCTGCTTCTTCGCACACGCGGCACTACCGGCGGCCTTACACCAATGGGGTTGAGGACCGGCTGCGCGTACGCGTCGATCCGGCACAGCAGCGGCTCGTCTTCCTCGGGGTAGGCCGCGCTCCACTGTTTCAACTCCACGACGACGTACGACGGCTCACCCGTCGTCGGGTGCACGCCGGCGAGTACGGCGTCCGCGCGCTTGCTGGTGAGGGGCAGGCTGTACTCGACCAGGACTTCCACGTCGTCGAGACCGGCCTCGATGAGGGCGTTGACGAGCGCGGGGAGGCTGCGCTCCCAGGAACGTATCTCCGCCTGCGCGGGCCTCCGGCCATGCTGGTGGCGGAAGTTCTCGGTCAGATGCAGCGCCAGAGACCCTTCGAGGATGCGGGCGGCCACGGACGCCGCGGACTCACGGAACAGCAAGAAAATGCCCCCAGGCAGCACGAAGAAGACTCGTGCGGGTGGGGGCATGTCCTCCGATGTCCGCGCGCAGGCGGATCAGGAAGCCCGACGGGCCGCTGAGATGGTTCTCGCCATCCTAGGTGAGTGTGTGGATCACAAGGAGGGGATGGAGCGGACTCGGCCAGGGGCCCGCCTCGTCTGGCCTTGAGCCCACGAAAGAAGCCGAAGTCAGAGCGCGTCGACCGCGCTCACCTTCCAGCCCTCGGCCGTACGGGCCAGCGTCATCCGTACCCGGTTCAGGTCCACGCGGGAGCCCTGGACCTGGGTGCTCGTGGTCACCTGGTTGACGAAGAGAAGGACCACGGCCCGGTCCGCCGAGGCCGAGACCACGGACGCCGCCGGGGAACCGCCGCCCGTGGGCTGCGTCACCGTCGCTTTGACCACCCCGTGGTACTTCCTGGCCGTCGGCCCGACCACCGTTGTCGTGGTCTTGCCGTACTCGTCGCGGAAGTGGCCGGTGAGCCGGGCGCGTGCGGCGGTGAAGTCGCGGTCCAGATGCCGGTAGTCGTACGAGAGGACGACCGGGGCCGCCTGCCGCGCGGCCGTGAGCGCCTGCCCGCGTGCCTCGTCCGCCCGGGCTCCCTCCCGGTAACGCCACCCGAGCACGCCGGCCGCGACCAGGCCTGCCACGAGCAGGACGCAGAGGACCGCGGTGAGCAGGCGTCGCCGCCCGCGCCGAGCCGGCGTACCGGAGTCGGGCTCGTCCTCCTTCGGCTCGTCGAACGACTCAGGCGAGGGCTCGGGCGGGTCGTCCCAGCCGTTCTCGTCCTTGGGCTCGATGAGCAGGGTGCGGCCGGCGGGCGGTGCCGCGGGCCGCCCCGCGGCCTCCTCGCCGGCGGCCGCGTGGCCCGGCTCGCGGTGGCCGCGCTCCGCGCGCTTGGCCGCCGCGCGGGCGGCCGCTGTCATGGTGCGCCGGGTGCCGGAAGCGGCACCGGAGCCGCGGCTTCGGTTGGTCGTCTTCGCCACGGTATTGCTCCTCAAGGGTGGTACGGGTGGTACGGGTGGAGAGGGGGGCGGTCAGCCGACGAACTCGACGTCCGAGGTCAGCCAGCGGCCGTCCCGATACACCAGGTCGAGCTGCAGTCGGTAGGTGCGCGCCTCGCCCCTGGGCGCGGCGGTGTTGGTCACCTTGCTGTCGGCGACCACCAGGACGCGCGCCGAGTGCTCGTCGGAGCGGACGATGCCCGCTTCGAGAACCTGGCCCTCGGACACGGACTTGTTCTGGGCGACCAGCTTGGTCAGCTGCTCGGTCTGCGCGGCGAACTGCTTCTTGAAGCCGCCAGTGGCGCCCTCGAGGACGTTCGCGCTGTCCCGGTCGTAGTGCCGGTAGTTGAGCGAGGTGAAGTTCAGCGCCGACTGGCGGGCCGCGGCCAGGAGGTCCTGGCGGCGCTGTGCCCTGTCGTGCTGGTCATAGAGCCCGAGGCTCAGCCAGATCGTCAGCGCGGTGGTGAGGACGGTCGCCACCACCAGCCCCACCGACCACGCCCTGCCCGACAGGGCCCCGTTCAAGGCCCCGCTCATGCTCTTGCTCATGCTCTTGGTTCTGCTCATGGCCCCGCTCATGCCATCGGTCCGACTAGCAGCCATTGCCACGACTCCCTTCCGAACACCGTCTGTTGGCCGCCCGTCGAGCCGATCTCGACGGGCGTTCCGTCCGGGCCGGTCGCCATGCCGGTCTCCGGGTCGTAGGGCGTGACGTACGCCGACTGGTCCGCACCGCCGGAACCGGCCGGCGCGCCGGGGGCGTTCTGCGCGCCCCGCACCGACGTCTTGCCGCCGCGCGGGGCCGTGCAACGCGCGTCGGTGTTCGCCTCGCGCGTGCTGGTGTCCGAGGGGGCGCGCCGCGCCGTCCCGTACCCCTGGGTGCACGGCGGCGGGTCGTCGGCGTTCACCACGAGGCCGAAGTGGGTGGTGCCGTCGCCCGGGACGACCGTGTAGCTGCCCGCGACCAGCGCGGGGAAGGTGACCAAGGACTGCTCCACGCCGGGCAGGCGCGCCAGCGTGACCTGGCCACCGCTGATCAGATTCGCCAGTAGGACCGAAAGACGTGGGCCGGTGGACTTCAGCAGCGAGTTCAGCTGCTGCGCGGCCGGCGTCGCGTTGCCGATCAGTTTGCGCAGGTCCCCGTCGCTCGACTTCAACTGTGCAGTGAGCGCGGCCAGGTCGTGCGCGAACGACTTGATGGACGAGCCCTGGTCGGCCTGCGTCTTGAGGACCTTCCGCGAGTCCTCGATGAGCGAGATGGTCTGGGGCAGCGAGCCGGACGCCGACTCGACGAGCGCGTTGCCCGAGTCCACCAGGCGGCTCAGGTTCGGACCGGTGCCGGAGAACGCCTTGTCCAGCTCGTCGACGGTGACCCGCAGATCGTCCTTGCCGACCGAGTTCACCAGCCGGTCCAGGCTGAGGACGAGGTCCGTGGTGGGCAACGGCACGCGGGTGCTGCCGCGCGGGATGGCGCTGCCGTCGAGGAGGTAGGGGCCATGCGTAGTACGCGGCTGCAGATCGACGTACTGCTCGCCCACGGCCGAACGGTTCGCGACCACGGCGAGGGTGTCCGCGGGGATGCGCCGCGTGCCGTCCTTGATGTCCAGGGCCACCGACACCCCGCCCGAGCCGGTGAGCCGCAGTGCGCCGACGCGGCCCACCGGCACCCCGCGGTAGGTGACCTCGGCGCCGGGGAAGACGCCCCCGGAGTCGGCGAAGTCCGCCCGTACGGTGTAGCCGCGGCCCAGGACGCCGTCCGCCAGGCCGGTGTACGCGGCGCCGACGTACGACACCCCGACGGCGGTGACGGTGGCGAAGGCGAGCAACTGGGCCTTGACCGTGCGTGTGATCACGGCTGAACCCCCTTCAGCATCAGCTCGGCGAGCGCGAGGTCGATCCCCTCGGGCAGGTCTGCGTCGGTGGTGTAGGCGCTGGTGCACACCGGCGGGCACAGTGGCCCGCCGCCACCGCCACCACCTCCTGACGGGGGCGACGGCAGGCTCGGTGTGCTCGGCCGCGGCGTGGGAGCCGGGACATCCGGCAGGTCCGGTACGTCGGGGAGATCGGGCAGTCCGGGCAGTCCGGGAGCCTTGGGATCCTCGGAATCGCCGTGCCCCTTGCCGGGCTTGCCGGACCCGCCCGTCACGTTGCCGTAGATGTCCGTCAGGTCGAGATCCGCGGTGATTTTGAGGTTGACGTAGTCGCCCTTGACGGCGCCCACCACGTTGCGCGGGAACGGGTAAGTGGTCAGCAGTTCAAGGGAGTTGGGCAGGTCGTCGCCCGCCTTGTTCAGCTGCTGGAGGATCGGACGCAGCTGCTTGAGGTTCGCGACCGTGTCGTCGTGCGAGGCATTGACCACCTTGGAGCCCGTCTTGCCCAGCTTCGACAGGGCGGTGAGCATCTTCGTCAGATCGCGCCGCTGGTCGGCGAGGACCTTCAGTGCCGGCGGCATCGTGTCCACGGCCCGGGCGATCGCCCTTTTCTCCTTCCCGAGCCGGCCCGACAGCCGGTCTACGGCCTTGAGGGCGCGGACGATGTCCTTCCGCTGGTCGTCGAGACCGCCGATGAACGTGTTGAGCTCCTTGAGCAGTGACCGGACCCGGTTCTCCCGGCCGTCCAGGGCTTTGTTCAGCTCCACGGTGATCGTCTTGAGCTGGGACACTCCGCCGCCGTTGAGTAGCGCGGACAGCGCGGACAGCACTTCCTCGATCTCCGGGTTGCGGCCGCTGCGGGACAGCGGGATGCGGGCGCCGTCGCGGAGCCGACCCACCGCTGCCTTGCCGGGCGGGGCGGAGAGCGCGACGTACTTCTCGCCGAGCACGCTGGTCTGCCGCAGCCCGGCGAGCGCGTTGGCCGGCAGCTTCACCGAGTCGGCGACCCTCAGCCGTACGCGCGCGTGCCAGCCGTCCAGCTCCACCTTCTCGACGGCGCCCACGGTGACGTTGTCGACCTTCACCGCCGACTGCGGCACCAGGTCGAGGACGTCGCGGAACTCTACGGTGACGTGGTACGCGTGTCCGTCGGCCGCGGCTCCGCCGGGCAGCTGGACGTCGTACCAGCCGTTGAACTCGCAGCCGGACAGAAGCAGGGAGCCGACCGCCGCCCACACGACCGCCCCGGCCCGGCGCCGCAGCGCGCTCATGCGCTCGCCCCCAGGATTCCGCCGAGCGTCCGGTCGACCGTTCCCGTCACCGCGGGGCCCTTGGGCACCTTGGGCAGGGAGTCGAAGAGCTTCTTCAGCTCCTTGCAGTCGGGGTTCTTGCCGCCTTCGTCGCCGGTCGTCCTCAGGACAGAGCACAGCAGCGAGGCCGGATCCTGGGCCTGTTGCGCGTTGTTGCGGGTGTCGAGGGTGCCGGAGGACGGGTTGTAGGCGTCGTTCAGGTTCGACAGGCCCGTGGGGGCGACGTCCAACAGTTCCTCCAGCGCGGCCCGTTGGGTGACGAGCACTTTGGTCACCTTGCTCAGGCCCTTCACGTCCGAGGTCAGCGACTTCTTGTTCTTCTTCACGAAGTCCGACACGTCGCCGAGCGCCGTCCCCAGGTTCCGCAGCGCGTCCGCGAGGTCCTTACGCTCGCCCGCGAGCTGCGCGGCCACCTCGGAGAGACTGGTGTTGAACGACCGCACGCTCTTGTCGTCGGCGGCGAGCGCCGCCGTGAACACCTGAAGGTTCCGTACCGTGCCGAACAGGTCCGAGCGGCCGTCGGACAGGGTGGTGACGGCCTGCGAGAGATCCTTGACCGTCCGGTTGAGATTCTCGCCCTGGCCGTCGAGGTTGTCCGCGCTCACACCGAGCAGCCGCGACAGCGAGCCGTCCTTGTTGGCTCCCTTGGGGCCGAGCGCGTCGGCCGTCGTGTGCAGGCTGTCGAAGATGCGGTCCAGTTCGACCGGCACCGCCGTACGCGTCTCGGGGATGACGTCACCGTCCCGCAGTACCGCGCCCTTGCGGTAAACCGGCAGCAGCTGCACGTAACGGTCGCTGACCACTGACGAGTTGATGATCGCGGCCTGCGCGTCCGCCGGGACCCTGCGGCCTTCGTCGTACGACAGCTCCACGCGTACCCGGTCGCCCTCCGGCGTGATCTTCTCGACCTTGCCGATCCGCACGCCGAGGACGCGGACGTCCGAGCCGGGGTAGATGCCGACGGTGCGCGGGAAGTACGCGGTGACGCGCACCGGCTCGGAGCGCGGCCACAGCACGTAGGTGAGCGCGGCCACGAGGGCGAGTGCGGTGACCAGGCCCACGCGTCTCTTCAGGTTCTTCACCGTGTGCCTCCCGTCCGCGGCACCACCGGGGCGGCGACCAGGTTCTGGACGTAGCTGTCGAACCAGCGGCCGTTGCCGAGGGTGTTGCTGAAGACCCGCACATAGGGCGCGAGCAGCTTGACGCTCCGGTCCAGGCTCGCCTGATTGCGTTCGAGCATCCGCACCACACGGTTCAGGCCCTTGAGCGCGGGCCCGATCTCCTTGTCGTTGTCGTCGACGAGGCCGGAGAGCTCGATGCCGAGCGCGACGGAGCTCTTCAGCAGCTTGTGGATCGCCTTGCGCCGCTTGCTGATCTCCTTGAACAGCTTGTCGCCGTCCTTGACCAGCGCGGAGAAGTCCTCGGAGTGCTCGGCCAGCACGCCCGTGACGCCGTTCGCGTGGTCGAGGAGTTCGCCCAGCGCCTGGTCGCGCGAGGCGACCGTCCGGGAGATCCTCGACAGGCCCTTGATGGACGCCCGTACCTCAGCGGGCGAGTCCTGGAAGGTGGTGGAGAGGGTGTCGAGAGCCTTGGCAAGGCGGTCGGTGTCGACCTTCTCCGTCGTGGTCGTGAGATCGCTGAACGCCTGCACGACGTCATAGGCCGGAACCGTCCGCCTCAGCGGTATCTCGCTGCCGGGCGGCAGCTGCCCAGGTCCCTTGGGGGTCAGCGCGAGATACTTCGCGCCGAGGATGGTCTTGACGCGGATGGCGGCCCCGGTCCCGGTCCCGAACCCGGGATCGCCCTTGATCTTGAAGGTGACCTTGACGTGGTCGCCGTCCAGATCGACGTCGTGGACCTTGCCGACCTTGACGCCGGCGATGCGCACCTCGTCGCCGGGCTTGAGGCCGCCCGCCTCCGAGAAGGCCGCGCTGTACGTCTCGCCGTCGCCGATCAGCGGCAGGCTGTCGGCGTTGAACGCGGCCACGGCCAGCAGTGCGAGGACGGTGAGGCCGACGGCTCCGATCACCACGGGGTTCCGCTCGCGGAACGGGATGAGATGCGGACGACGGATCCGTATGCGGGGCAGTCTGGGCGGTTCGATGCGGACCTTGACCAGGGGTTCCGGGCGGCGGGGGCGGGGTGCCCGGCGTGGCAGGAGCCGTATTTTGGGGAGCCTGGGCGGGTCGATGCGGACCTTGACCAGCGGCTCAGGGCGTGGCCTACGGGTCCTGCGCGGAAGGAAGTGCCTCGTCATGCGCCGCACCTCGCCCTCGCCACGTGCAGCTCAGGGGTGAGCACTTGCTTCGTCTTCGGCAGCACGATCCGGCCGTCGAAGTCGCAGAGGTAGAAGTTGAACCACGAGCCGTAGGAGGCCGTCCCCGTCAGCGCGTTGAGCTTGTTCGGCAGCCGCTTCAGGACGCCCTCCACGGTGTTCTCGTTCTTGTTCAGCGTTCCGGTGAGATCGGTCAGCTGGGCGATGTCGTCCTTCAGGGGCGGACGGGCGTCCTTGAGCAGCCCTGAGGTGGCGTCGGTCAGGCCGCCGATGTTCACCAGCGACTGCCCGATGGGTTTGCGGTCGGCCGACAGACCGGAGACCAGCCGCCGCAGCTGCTTGAGGAGCCCGGAGAACCGGGCGCCGCGCTTGTCCAGCGTCTCAAGGACGGTGTTGAGGTTGTCGATCACCGAGCCGATCAGCTTGTCGCGGCCGGCCAGGGTCGTGGTGAGCGAAGCGGTGTGCACGAGCAGGCTGTTGACGGTGCCGCCCTCGCCCTGGAGTGTCCGGATGATCTCGGTGGCGAGCTGGTTGACGTCGTCGGGACTGAGCGCGGCGAACAGGGGCTTGAAGCCGTTCAGCAGCGCGTTGAGGTCCAGGGCGGGCTGGGTGCGCGACAGCGGGATCGTGGCCCCTGGCTTCAGCCCGGTGCCGTCGCCCGCGCCCTCGGTCAGGGCGACGTAACGCTGGCCGACGAGGTTCCGGTAGCGGACGACCGCGCCGGTGCTGTGCAGCAGCGGACGGTCCGCGCCGACGGTGAAGGTGACCTCCGCAAGGGTCCGGTCCTTGATCCGGATGCCCTCGACCTCGCCGACCCGCACCCCGGCCACCCGGATGTCGTCGCCCTTCTCCAGTCCGGTGACGTCGCTGAACACCGCGCGATACGTGTGCTCGGGGGTGAAGGAGATGTTGACGATGGTGGCGGCGAGCAGCGCCGTCGCCAGGATCGTCACCACCGCGAAGAGGCTGAACTTGATCAGCGGGGCAGCGGCCTGCCGGGCTCCTGACGTCCTCATACGACGCTCACCGCCGTCCCGCGCGCCATCGGTCCGAACAACAGGGTCGCGACCGGCGGCACCCGGTCGGCGGGCACACCCATAACGGGCGCGACGAGCGAGCCGACGGCGCGCTGCTCGGCCCGGGTGGCGGAGACGTCGGCCGGACCGGACGAACTTCCCTTCGCGGAACCGTCGTTGAGGTGGACCCCGGGCGCGGGCACCGTCGGATGTGGCAGGTCACGGCAGTTGGGCCCCGAGCGGTCGCCGTAGCGGGGATACTCACCGGGTTGGTACGCCCCCTGCTGGCGCACGACTTCGAGGGTGATGTGCATCTTTCCGCCCTGGAAGGCCTGTTCGGAGGCTTTCTCCTCGCGGACCAGGCCCGCGAGGAGGCAGGGGTACTCGGGCGCGTAGCGGGCGAAGAGGCCGAGCGTGGGGCGGGAGACCCGGCCCAGGGTGATCAGTCGGTCGCCGTTCGCGTGGAGGAAGTCGTCCGCGGTGCCCGCGGCGGTGGCCGTCGTGGAGAGTGCGGCCGCGAGCCGGTCCCGCTGCTCGACGATGGTGCGGCTGGTGGTCACGGTGTTGCGCAGGATCTCCATCAGGTCGGGCGCCGCGTCGCCGTACACCTCGGCGACGTCGGTAAGGCGTGCGAAGTCCTCGGTGAGGGACGGCAGGTGAGGGTTGAGGCGGTGCAGATAGTCCTCCACGCGCGTGAGGTTGTCGCCGATCCGGTCGCCGCGCCCTTCGAGGGCGGTGGCGAACGCGGACAGCGTGGCGTTGAGCTGTCCGGGCCGCACGGTCCGCAGCAGCGGCAGCAGGTCGTTCATCAGCTGCTGGAGCTCGATGCCGACGCGGGTGCGGTCCTGCGTGATGACGTCCCCGGCGCGGATGGGCCGGGCCGACGAGTGCGCAGAGCGCGCGGGCGGGACCAGGTCGACGTACTTCTCGCCGAACAGCGTCTTGGGCAGCAGACGCGCGTGCACGTCGGAGGGGATGGACGCGACGTACTCCGGCTTGAGCGCGATGTCGAGCGTCGCCTTCGACCCGTCGCCGCGCACCGCGCGCACCTCGCCGACCAGCAGCCCGCGCAGCTTGACGTCGGCGCGCGGATCGAGCTGGTTGCCGAGGCTGTCGGCCTCCAGCGTGATCCGCACGACCGACGTGAACACCTGCTGGTATACGGCGACGGACAGGGACAGCAGCAGCGCGAGCACAGCGAGGAACACGACGCCGTACAACCGCAGTCTCAGCACTCTCATACGACTCACCCCGCAATCCGTACGGTCGTGTTGGCGCCCCAGATCGCGAGCGACAGGAAGAAGTCCAGGACGTTGATCGCGACGATCGAGGTGCGTACCGCGCGGCCCACGGCGACGCCGACGCCCGCCGGGCCGCCGCTCGCGTAATAGCCGTAGAAGCAGTGCACGAGGATGATCAGGACGGCGAAGACGAGCACCTTCCCGAAGGACCACAGCACGTCGACCGGCGGCAGGTACTGCTGGAAATAGTGGTCGTACGTGCCCGCCGACTGCCCGTAGTAGCCGGTGGTGATGGTGCGGGCGGCGAAGTACGAGGACAGCAGCCCGACCACGTACAGCGGGATCACCGCGACGAAACCGGCGATCATCCGGGTGGTCACCAGGAACGGCAGCGAGGGGACGCCCATGACTTCGAGGGCGTCGGTCTCCTCGCTGATCCGCATCGCGCCGAGTTGAGCGGTGAACCCGGCGCCGACCGTCGCGGAGAGCGCGAGCCCGGCCACCAGGGGAGCGATCTCCCGGGTGTTGAAGTACGCCGAGAGGAACGCCACGAAGTTGGAGGTGCCGAGCTGGTTCAGGGCGGCGTACCCCTGCAGGCCCACCTCCGTGCCGGTGAAGAACGACAGGAAGGCGATGACACCGACCGTGCCGCCCACGACGGCGAGGGCACCGCGGCCGAAGCTCACCTCGGCGAGCAGCCGCAGGATCTCCTTCTTGTAGCGGCGAACCGTGCGGCCCGTCCACGCCAACGAGCGCCCGTAGAAGGAGAGTTGGCTGCCAAGTTCCTCCAGGGCTTTCAGTAGCGCCATGTCTCAGCCCCTCTGCGGAACGATTTGGAAGTACACGGCGGTCATCACGAAGTTGGTCACGAACAGCAACATGAAGGTGATCACCACCGACTGGTTCACCGCGTCGCCCACGCCCTTCGGTCCGCCCTTCGCCGTAAGTCCCTTGTGCGAGGCGACGATCGCGGCGATCGCGCCGAACACGAGCGCCTTGATCTCCGCCGCCCACAGGTCGGAGAGCTGGGCGAGCGTGGTGAAGGAGGCGAGATAGGCGCCCGGAGTGCCGTTCTGCAGGACGACGTTGAAGAAGTAGCCGCCCGCGACGCCGACCACCGACACCAGGCCGTTGAGCAGCACCGCCACCACCATCGACGCCAGGACCCGCGGGACGACAAGGCGGTGGATGGGGTCGATGCCGAGGACCTGCATCGCGTCGATCTCCTCGCGGATCTTCCGCGCCCCGAGATCCGCGCAGATCGCCGTGCCGCCGGCGCCCGCGATCAGCAGCGCGGTGACGATCGGCGAGGCCTCCCGCAGCACCGCGAGGACCGAGGCGGCCCCGGAGAAGGACTGGGCGCCGAGCTGCCGGGTCAGGCTGCCGATCTGCAGCGCGATGACCGCGCCGAACGGGATGGACACGAGGGCCGTCGGCAGGATCGTGACGCTCGCGACGAACCAGGCCTGCTGGATGAACTCCCGCGCCTGGAACGGCCGTCGGGGCACGGTCCGGACCACGTCCAGGGCCATCGCGAAGAGGTTTCCTGACTGCCTGAGCGCCCCGGTCGGTGACAGGCTCATGCGTCCGCCGCCTCCTTGCGGTGCAGCTCGGCCTCGCGCCGCGCGATCGCCTCCCAGCGGGGCGGGCGGACGATGCCGGGGCCCGGCAGCAGGCGCGGCGTCATGTCGTTGCCGGCGTGACGGGCCTTGCGGTCCACGTCACCGAGCCGCGCCAGCTCCTGCTCGACCTGCGCGGCGTCCTTCTCCTCGGCCATCCCGATGGGGCCCTGCATCCGGCCGTTCAGGAACTGCCGTACGACCGGTTCGTCACTCGTCAGGAGCTTCTCTCGCGGCCCGAACACGACCAGTTCGCGGCGGAACAACAGGCCGATGTTGTCCGGCACTTGACGGGCCGAGGCGATGTCGTGCGTGACGATCAGGAAGGTCGCGTCGATCTGTGCGTTGAGGTCGACGATGAGTTGGTTGAGATACGCGACGCGCACCGGGTCGAGGCCCGAGTCCGGCTCGTCGAAGAGGATGATCTCCGGATCGAGGACCAGTGCCCGCGCGAGACCGGCCCGTTTGCGCATCCCGCCGGAGATCTCACCGGGCAGCTTCCCCTCCGAACCGATCAGCCCGACCAGGTCCATCTTCTCCAGCACGATGTGCCGGATCTGGCTCTCGGACTTACGGGTGTGCTCGCGCAGCGGGAAGGCGATGTTGTCGTACAGGCTCATCGAGCCGAACAGCGCGCCGTCCTGGAACAGCACGCCGAAGAGCTTCCGTACCTCGTACAGCTCGTGCTCGCGCAACTTGGTGATGTCCCGGCCCGCGACCTTCACGGAGCCCCGGTCCGGCTTCAGCAGTCCGACGAGCGTCTTGAGGAACACCGACTTGCCCGTGCCCGAGGGGCCGAGCATGACCGAGACCTCCCCGGCGGGCAGCGTCAGCGAGACGTCCTGCCAGACGACCTGGTGACCGAAGGACTTGGTCAGCCCTTCCACACAGATCTCGACACCCATCCGGTCCACCCTTCGCTCCGTGGAGCAGCTCCGACAACTGCTCTACGGGGAGGGGCGCGGCGTCCGTCGCGGTGGCGGCGGATTTTTTTTCGAGGGTGCTGCGTCAGTGCGGGGTTCTACGGCAGGGCGGTTCGGGTCGGTACCTCGACGGGAGACTTCGGTACGGCCGGAAGCGTCGTCGGGACCGTGGACGCGGCCGGCATATCGGGGAGCCCGGAAACACGCGGCAGTTCGGACACACCGGGAACGGCGGGGACGGGCGGCACCGGTGACAGCGAGGTGTCCGGCAACGACGGCACGGAGAGCGGCAGCAGCGACCGGTTGTGATCGCCGGGCGACTGACTCGGCCTCGCCGTGTGGGACGGCGACGCGGCCGACAGATCACGGGGCTTCGGCGTGACCGCCCGGCCGACGCCGTCCGGCCGCACGGTCTCCCTGACCGCCCGCTCCGTTCGGGACACTGAAGGCCGGGAAGCCGCGCCCCGCCCGTCCCCGCCATGGACGTACGGCAGTACACACCCCGCCGCCACCAGGGTCGCGGCCGTCGAGGTCACCGCCACGGCCTGCGCGTGCCCGCCCGCGCGGAGCTTGCCACGGCTCCACAGGAACAGGGCGAGGCCCAGCGTTCCGGCCAGCGAGTTCCGCAGCGTGCGCCGGGCCCTGGCGAGCAGCGACTCCACGGTGCGATAGCTCAGCCCCATGCGTACGGCGACCTGGCCGACGTCGAGGTCCTCGGACTTCAGCCGGAGCGCCTCGGCCTGGCGCGCGGGCAGCTCCTCGCTGCGCACGGCCAGCCATCTGGCCTCGGCCCGGTCGCACACCGCCTCCTCGACGGGCACCGGACCCGGCGCGGTGAGCGTGGGGCTGCGGTGCACCTCGGCCTCACGGTTGACCTGGCGGTACCGGTCGACGCACAACCGCATGGTCACGGTCGTCAGCCACGCTCCGAGGCGCTCGTCGTCCAGGTCGGGGCGCTCCGCGGCGCGCAGCATCGCCTCGTGCACCGCGTCCTCGGCGTCCTCCGGGCTCATCGACCTGCGCCGGGCCACCTTGAGCAGGTGCTCGCGGTGGCTCCACATGCGCTGCCAACGGTCGTCGGCCCCTCGCATCTCCGCGGGCATGTGCGTCGCCATGAGGGCCCCTTCGCGCTCATCCGCCGGTCTCGTGCCGTCCGGCGGATGGCGACATTACCGCCCAGTATCCGCGCTTGTGGAGGGGGAGGAGCCCATCGAGTCCACACCGTTGCTGGTCAGTGGACCACCGCTTGCCGGTCAGTGGACCACCGACGGAGTGGCGGACAGGACCGCGCCTCGCCGTCACCGCGCCGAATCGCCCGGTGACGGGGAGGCGCCCACCGGAAAACCGGGACCCTCACCGCAATGTGTGCGACGTCCGGCCCGACGCCTCGTCGATCTCGTCGTGCGCCTTCGTCAGCATCTTCATCGCCAGCTCGTTGAGTGCCCTCGCTCCCGCAACCTCCTCGCCGACCCGCGGCTGGTTCACGTCGGAGGGGTGGCGGCTCGCGTAGCCATGGGCCCGTACCTCGCTCCCGTCGGGGAGCCGGACGAGCGCAGCGGCACGCGTGCGATGTGTGTCTTCCTCGAATTCCAGCTCGACATGCCATCCGACAGCGGTCTGTGCCGACATCGTGATCACCTCCGGGACTGCTAATTCCAGGGTGCGCCTGTCGGGCTCCCGACGCACGACGTCCCGCCCCGCCGCTTGCGAACCGGCTCAGATCACCGGCGGCCGCCCCAGACGCGTCATGCGCCAGGCGGTGCGCCAGCGCATCGGCCGCCGGCCCCCGCACGGCGTGCGCACGCCCTCCACGAAGCCGCCCGCCCATGCGCGCAGACCGCCGGCGGACCGGGTGCGGGCGAGCGTGAGGAGGGTCCAGGTGCCGAGGTAGAGCGGGATCAGGGGGAGCGGGAGCCGGCGGCGGGCCAGCCAGACGCGGTTGCGGGCCGTCATGCGGTGGTAGACGGCGTGCCGGGCGGGCGAGGTCTTGGGGTGCTGGAGCAGGAGCGACGGCTCGTAGACGACCTTCCAGCCGGCGTCCAGGGCCCGCCAGGCCAGGTCGGTTTCCTCGTGCGTGAAGAAGAAGTCGGCGGGCCAGTCGCCGGTCTCGGCGAGCATCCGCATCGAGAACGCGTGGCCGCCGCCGAGGAACGCCGTCACCTCACCGCCCCGCATCGGGTCCTTCGCGCGCAGCCGCGGCACGTGGCGGCGCTGCGTCTCGCCGTGCTCGTCGGCGATGCGGAAGCCGACGATGCCGAGCCGCGGGTCGCCGGCGTACAGGTCGCGGACCGTACGGAAGACGTCCGCGTCGACGAGGAGCCCGTCGTCGTCGAGCTCGACCGCCACGTCCACGTCGTCGAAGCCGCGCAGCCGCGCCAGGGCGACGTTGCGGCCGCCGGGGCAGCCGAGGTTGTCGTCGAGTTCGACGGTCGTGACGGTGAAGGGCAGGCCGGAGCCGGTGAAGGTGGGCAGCGGCGAGCCGTTGCCGACGAGGACGACCCGCGTCGGCGGCACATCCTGCTTTGCCACCGCCGCCAGGAGGGCGTCGACCTCCCTGGGCCTGTTGCCCATCGTCACGATCGCGACGCCCAGACGCGGCGGTTGCTCCACGGCCGACTCCCCATTCCTCGGACATCCCGGTGTGGTGCCCGCGATCGTATCCGTTCATCGGGAAGTCACCCGGCAGCCAGGGGGAGTTGGGATCAGGGGCCGGGTTCCGGCGTCCACCCCGTCCCGGCCGCCCACTTCTCCGCGACCGCCACCACCAGGTCGACCACCGGGTCCTTCACATCGGCGTAGGTGCCGGTGTCGGAGACCCGGGAGGCGAGGGCGTACTTGAAGTGGGCGTAGGCCGGGACCGCCTCCGGGTGGGTGCGGAACCAGTCGCGGAAGAGCAGGGCCAGGCGTTCGTTGGGGGAGCCCGCGAGGCGTACGTGCAGGTTGACCGGATCGGCGGCCGTGCCGCGGCGGGACCAGAAGCGCTTGGCCCAGCGCGACGGTACGTCGTCCAGGCCCGCCGGTACATGGTCCCGGCGGTAGCGGGAGAGCCGGAAGCCGAGGTCCGCGAGAGGGCCCGCGAACGCGGCCTCCGCCTCGTCCAGGTCGGCGACGCTCACCTGGAGGTCGTAGACCGGCTTCGCCGCCATCCCCGGGATCGACGTGCTGCCGATGTGTTCCGCCCGCAGGGCCATCGGTCCGAGCGCGGCGCCGAGTTCGGCGCACAGCGCGCGGCCCCGCTCCGGCCAGGCCGCGTCGTACGGGGCGACGACGGGGATCTCCGGCTCGGGCATCATCAGACGGCTTCCAGCGCGACGTGCGGCTCGGCCGGCAGGACCACGCGGATCGCGTCGCCGGGGCGCACCACGCCGCCGGTCCGCACCACGCTCATGATCCCGCCCTTGCGGACGATCGCCCCGTCCTCGTCGCGCCCGACGACCCGCTTGAGGAGCCCGTCCTGGAAGTGGTCGATCTGCAGGCACGGGTTGCGCAGGCCCGTGACCTCGACGACCGCGCCGCCCTCGCCCAGGTGCAGGAGCGTGCCGGCGGGCAGCGCGAGCAGGTCGATGCCGGTTGTCGTGACGTTCTCCCCGAGGTCGCCCGGAGCGACGTCGTGGCCCTGCTCGGCGACCTCGGCGAACAGCTCCTCGTGCATGAGGTGGACCTGCCGCAGGTTCGGCTGCGTCGGGTCCTTCGCGACGCGGGAGCGGTGCTTGACCGTGACGCCCGCGTGCACGTCGCCGTCCACGCCGAGCCCGGCGAGCAGCGTGATGCTCTCCCGGTTCGGCTTCGTGAAGGAGTACGTCTCGTTGCTGCTGACCGCGATGACCGTGCCGCCGTCGAATCTGCCCATGCCAGGGCCCCCGTTTCCGCGCCGGTGATCCCTGATCCCGGCCGCCTGATCCGTGATCCCGGCCGTCCGGACCGCGATCCACGCCGAGCCTAGGGCCTGCGCCGATCGATCGAGGCGACTGTGCGCGACCTGATCCGCCGAACAGGCCCTGGGCTTCAGCCGCGGCCCACCCGCTCGGCGATCTGCGCCGCCACATCGCTCGGCGCCCGCTCCGTCGTGTCGACGACCGTCGCCGCGCGCGACAGCCAGGGCAGCGCGTCGTTGTAGGACGCGATGTGCTTGAGGCGCCACGGGCGGATCTCCTCGGTGTCGCCGTTGATGCGCCGCGTCAGGGTGTCCGCGTCGGTGTGCAGGACGAAGTGGTGGACCGGGATCCCCGCCGCGGCGAGGCCGTCAAGGATCTGTGTCCAGTAGTCCTCGACGAGCACGGTCTGCGGGATCACCAGCGTCCCGCCGACGAAGCCGAGGACGTCCCGCGCGGTCGCCACGGTCAGGCTCCGCCAGGGCTCCCACTCCTGGAAGTCGTCGCACGGAACGTCGCCGATGACGTCCCGTAGCAGGTAGCCGACGTTCTCCGAGTCGAAGACGCGTGCGTCCGGCAGGAGCTTCACGAGCTCGTTCGACGTGGTGGTCTTGCCGGCGCCGAAGGTGCCGTTCAGCCAGACGATCACGAGGTGAGCGACCTCTCCGCCACCCGGCGCAGATGCGCCGCGAGCACCTCCGGGGCGTCCGGGGTCAGTGTGCGCAGGGCGACCAGGGCCGTCACCACCACGTCGCAGAGCTCCGACTCGACGTCCTGCCAGGAGTGGCTCTCGCCCTTGCGCGGATTCTGGCCCGTCGCGCCGATGACCGCCTGGGCGACCTCGCCGACCTCCTCCGACAGCTTCAGTACCCGCAGGAGCAGGGCCTCGTCCGCGGTGCGGCGGTTGTGCGAGTCGAGCCAGGCGTGCAGCCCGTCGACGGTCTCCCACACGCTGTCGTACGTGGGCGGGGCGGGGTCGTGCCGGGCGCTGGGCCGCGTGGTGTCGGGCATACCCGCAGCCTGCCACGGACGGGCTACTCGTCGGTGCTGTCCATGGAATCCTCCTGCGGACCCGCCCCGCCCACCCGCTTGTTGCGCGACGCCACGACCGCGAGCGCCGCCGCGGCGCTGCCCACGAGGGCGGCCGGGACCATCCAGTGCCGGTCCAGGGCGTGGCCGAGCGCATGGTCGAGGGAGTAGCGGCCCGCGCCGGTCACCGCGAGTCCGGCTGCGACGAAGCCGAGGAAGGCCGGGTACTCGTAGCCGCCGCCCTGGGCGAAGAAGCCGTTGGGCGCGTGTACCGCGACCGCGCCGGCCATCGTGCCCGCGGCGGCGGCCCCGCCGACGGGCGTGGCGAGGCCGAGGGCGAGCAGGACGCCGCCGCCCGCCTCGCCGACACCGGCGGCCAGGGCGCTCGCCTTCGGCGGGGCGAAGCCCATGGCCTCCATCCCGGCGGTTGTGGCGCGCAGGCCACCGCCGCCGAACCAGCCGAGCAGTTTCTGTGCTCCGTGCGCGGCGAGCACACCGCCCGTGCCCACGCGCAGCACGAGCAGTCCCAGGTCTTTGCGGTCCACACAACGCTTGTGACAGGTCATGGTCCTACGGTCCGGCAGGCCCGGTCCCGGCACGCGGTGCGCGGGCCCGTTCGGGTGGCGTGTCCCGGGCCGCGGTGTGAGTCTGGGCCGGGGGCCCGGGCCCCGCGCGGCCGGGGTCCCGAACCGGCGACGAACGACCGGAAGGTCCGGCACCGTAGCGCCGGAAGGAGAGGCAGGAGACGGCGTCATGGCCATCCAGACAACGAAGCTCAGCGACCCGGCCGTCCGGGCCTTCGTCACCGCGGTGAACTCCCACGACCGGGAGGCCTTCCGGGCCGCACTCGCGCCCGGCGCGACGATGTCCGACGACGGGTCCGACCGGGACATCGACGAGTGGACCGGCCGCGAGATCTTCGAATCCAACGGGCACATGGAGATCGAGAAGGAGTCCTCGGGCGGCCTCGCCCTCACGGCCCTCTACCGCAACGACGCCTGGGGCGAGATGCGGACGAAGTGGCAGTTCGTCGTGGCGGGCGGCAAGGTGACCCGCTTCGAGACCGGCCAGGCGTAATTCCCCGGTCAGCCGGTGATCCGTACCGCCGCGCCGCTCACCCGGACTCGCGGGTCGCCCTCGCGCAGTGTCACCGTCAGCTCGCCCGGGCGGCCCATGTCCTCACCCTGGTGGAGGGTGAGGACCGCCTCGGAGGGGACGAGTCCGAGTGCGCGCGCGTACGCGCCGAACGCGGCCGCGGCGGCCCCCGTCGCCGGGTCCTCCACGACACCGCCGACCGGGAACGGGTCGCGGGCGTGGAAGACGAACTCCGAGGCGCGCCACACCAGTTGGACCGTGGTGAGATCGATGCGGTGCATCAGGGCCTCGAGGCGCGCGAAGTCGTAGGCGAGGTCCGCGAGCCGCGCGCGGGTCGCGGCCGCGAGGACGAGGTGGCGGTTGCCCGCGTACGCGATGCGCGGCGGGAACGCCGGGTCGAGGTCGGCGGCGGGCCAGCCGAGAGCGGCGAGAGCCTCGGCCAGGTCGTCGGGCGCCACGTCGGTGAGGTGCGGCTCGACGCTGGTGAGCGTCGCGCGCGGGGTGCCGTCGGCGCCCTGAGTGACCGTCACCGGCACCTCGCCGGCCTGCGTGGCGAAGAGGTAGTCGCCGGGCCCGTGGATCTCGCCGAGTGCCACGCCCGTCGCCACGGTGGCGTGCCCGCAGAACGGGACCTCGGCCTTGGGGCTGAAGTAGCGCACGGCGTACGAGCGCTGCGCGCCGCCGGGTTCCGGGGCGCCGTCGGGCGCCGGCATCAGGAACGCCGTCTCGCTGTAACCGAGCCGGGCCGCGATCGCGAGCATCTGCTCGTCGTCGAGCGCACGTGCGTCGAGCACGACCCCGGCGGGGTTGCCGCCCTCGGGGTCCGTGGTGAAGGCGGTGTATCGCAGCACGTCGGCGTTGGTGTCCATGACGGGGGAGCGTAGCGCGGGCAGCCGCGGCGCGGCCCGGGTTCGCCTGCGGTCCCGTCGACAGGTCCCCCCTGCCTCCGGGCCGCGGAACGGCTGCCCGCCTTCCCCCTCGGAAATGGCTCAGTGGCAGCTGATCCCGCCGGGCCCGTCGCCCCACGAGCAGGAGTCGAGCTGGGAGCCGTTCGGCTTGATGAGGCGGGCCTTGTCGCCGGTGTTGTTCCAGACGTACGAGCCCCGGCCCCAGTAGCGCACGCCGGAGGCGTCGGTGCCCTTGCCGGTGCGGACCTTGACGGTCTTGCCGGCGCCGATGTTGTAGCTGCCGAAGGTGTACGTGTAGCCGGTGTTGTCCTTCAGCTTGTAGCCCTTGAGCTGGATCGCGGAGCGGGTGTTGTTGTGGATGTTCACCCACTCCGCGTTCAGCGAGGAGTTCGACCGGTTGTCGCTGCCCGGGCTGTCGTACTGGATGTAGCCCAGGTGCAGACCGCCCTGGTGGGCGGCCGCGGAGGCGGGGGACGCGGCGAGCAGGGAGACCGACAGGACGCCGGCTGCCAGGGCGGCGGAGGCCGTGGAACGTATGCGCAAAGTGTGCTCCGAATGTGAAGTTCTCATGGAGAGATGCTGAGCATACGGGCCGCGCTGCCCTGAATTAGGCCGGTAGGTCCCATTCCGTTTGTGGAGATTAATCTCTCAACCGCGCCCGATGTACGGCATGTTGGTCGCCAGGACCGTCGCGAACTGCACGTTCGCCTCCAGAGGCAGCTCGGCCATGTGCCGCACCGTGCGCGCCACGTCCGCGACATCCATCACCGGCTCCGGCGCCAGTGTTCCGTTCGCCTGGAGGGTCCCGGCCTGCATGCGCTCCGTCATGTCGGTCGCCGCGTTGCCGATGTCGATCTGGCCGCACGCGATCCGGTACGGACGCCCGTCCAGGGACAGCGACTTCGTCAGCCCGGTCAGCGCGTGCTTCGTCGTCGTGTACGCGGTCGAGCGCGGCCGCGGCGTGTGCGCCGAGATCGAGCCGTTGTTGATGATCCGGCCGCCCTGCGGGTCCTGCTCCTTCATCTGCCGGAACGCCGCCTGCGCGCACAGGAACGCGCCGTTGAGGTTCGTGTCGACGACGTGGCGCCAGGCGTCGTACTCCAGGTCCTCGACCGGGACCGCGGGCCCGAACGTGCCCGCGTTGTTGAAGAGCAGGTCGAGGTGGCCGAACCGGTCGCGTACGGCGGTGAAGAGCGCGGCCACGTCGTCGGGGCTGGAGACGTCGGTCCGTACGGAGAGCGACCTGGCCGCGGCCTCGGGGGCGAGGGCCGCCGTCGCGTCCAGGGTCTCGGTGCGGCGGCCCGCGAGCGCCACCTGCCAGCCCGCGCGGAGCAGTTCGACGGCGACGGCCCGGCCGATGCCGGAGCCCGCGCCGGTCACGACGGCGGTGGGTACGGCGGTCGGTTCGTGCGGTTCCGGGGCGTTGTTCTGAGCGTTCATGGCCCCGGAGCGTACGGCAGGAGGGGTCATACGGAGATCACTCATCCGCCATGTGGCGGCCGTGCGCATGACAGGTCACGGTCGTCCCCCGGCACTCCAATTTCCTCTGACAACAACCGTCAGGGGAGGGTCACATGACAACCGAAGGACGCCATCCGAGCCGGCACTCGGCCGAACTGCGCGCCGCGGCGGGCCACTTGGGCCGCCGCCGCTTTCTCACCGTCACGGGCGCCGCCGCCGCGCTCGCCTTCGCCACGAACCTGCCGGCCGCGGGCACCGCGAGCGCCGCCGAGTTCGACGCGCGGAAGATCACCGCCGACCCGTTCACGCTCGGTGTGGCGTCCGGCGACCCGCTGCCCGGCTCCGTCCTGCTGTGGACGCGCCTGGCCCCGTCCCCGTACGAGGCGGACAGCGGGCTGCCCGCCGAGCGGATAGCCGTCCAGTGGGAGCTCGCGCACGACGAGCGCTTCCGGCGCGTCGTCAGACGCGGCACGGCCACCGCGCACCCCGAGTTCAACCACTCCGTCCACGTCGAGGTCGAACACCTCGCGCCGGGCAGCGTCTACTACTACCGCTTCCGCACCGGCAAGTGGGTCAGCGGCACCGGCCGGACGCGCACGGCGCCCTCCGCCCACGCCCGCACCTCGGCCCTCACCCTCGCCGCGGTCTCCTGCCAGGCCTATCACGACGGCTACTTCACGGCCTACAAGCACCTCGCCGACGACGCCTCCGTCGACGTCGTCTTCCACCTCGGCGACTACCTCTACGAGTACGCCGTGAACTCCGCCGGCGGCGCCCGCGCCTACACGGGCGGCGACGTGCTGCCCGCCCACTTCAACCGCGAGACCGTGACGCTGGAGGACTACCGGCTGCGGTACGCGCTCTACAAGTCCGACCCGGACCTGCGGGCCGCGCACGCCGCGCACCCCTTCGTCGTCACCTGGGACGACCACGAGACCGAGAACAACTACGCGGACGACATCGACGAACAGGACGGCCCGCCCGCCGAGTTCCTGCTCCGCCGCGCCTCCGCGTACCGCGCCTACTGGGAGAACCAGCCCCTGCGCCGCCCGCAGCTCCCGCAGGGCCCCGACGCCCAGATGTACCGGCGCCTGATCTGGGGCAAGCTGGCCCAGTTCGACATTCTCGACACCCGCCAGTACCGCTCCAACCAGGCGTACGGCGACGGGTCCCACGTCCCCGGTCCCGAGTCGGACGACCCGGCGCGCACCATCACCGGCGCCACACAGGAGCGGTGGCTCATCGACGGCTGGCGCCGCTCGAACGCCCTGTGGAACGTCGTCCCGCAGCAGGTCACCTTCTCGCAGCGCAAGCTCGACCTGAACGCGGCCGCGAAGGTGTCCATGGACGCCTGGGACGGCTACCGCGCCTCGCGCCAGCGGGTCCTCGCCGGGGCCAGGGCGGCCCGCGTCGACAACCTGATGGTGCTCACCGGCGACGTGCACGTCGGCTACGCCTTCGACATCAAGGACAACTTCGACGACCCGTCGTCGAAGACCCTCGGCACGGAGATCGTCGCCACGTCCGTCAGCAGCGGCAAGGACGGCGCGGACAAGCCGGCGAACTGGGGCACGTACACCCAGGCCAACCCGCACCTGAAGTTCTACAACGGACGCCGCGGCTACGTGACGGTCGCGCTCGGCGAGCACGAGGCCCGCGCCGACTTCAAGACGGTCCCGGCGGTGACGACGCCGGGAGCCCCGATCACCACGGCGGCGTCGTTCGTGACCAAGGTGGGCGACCAGGGTTTGCGCCCGGCATAACAACCCACACCGGCCAACCCGCGCCCCCGAGTCATTCTCAGGGGCGCGGGCAGCTGCTTTCAGGGGCGCGGGGAACTGCGCGACAAGCCCCCACCAGCCCCCACCGGCCCGTCACCCGCCGACGAAACCGTCACCGCTCCGACGGATACCGCACCCCCACGACGGAGCGCACGGCATCGAGCGTTCGCATCACCGCCAAAGAACCCGAAAGCGGCACAAGCGGCGACTCCGTATCCCCGGCCCGCAGCCGGTGCATCACCTCACCCGCCTCATGCCGGAGGCTGTCGCGAGGCCCGTCCCCCGCCTCCGCCGTGAACTCCTGCGGCTCCCGCCCGTCGCGGTGCAGCACGAACCGGTCCGGGTAGAAGAAGCCGTGCGGAATGTCGATACGGCCCTTGGACCCAGTGATCGATGCGGTGACCGGAGTACCCGCGTCGATCGAGCAGTTGAGCAGCGCGTGAGCACCGCTCTCCCACGAGAGCAGCATCCCCGTACGGAGATCGACGCCCTCGTCCGAGAGCGCCGCTCTCGCAGTGACCTCCGACGGCTCACCGAGGATCAGGTGAGCGAAAGACACCGGGTACACGCCGAGATCGAGCAGCGCGCCCCCGCCCTGCGCCGGATCACGCAGCCGGTGCGCGGGAGGGAAGGGCCCAGCCAGCCCGAAGTCGGCCTGCACCGTGCGGACTTCACCGACCGCACCGTCGTCGACCAGCGCCTTCAGCTTCCTGATCAGCGGATGGCAGTACATCCACATGGCCTCCATCAGGAAGAGGCCGCGGCTGCGGGCGAGCGTCACCAGCTCCTCCGCCTCGCGCGAGTTCAGCGTGAACGCCTTCTCGCACAGGACCGCCCGTCCCGCCTCCAGGCACAGCCCGGCGGCCGCGCGGTGCGCCGAGTGCGGGGTCGCGACGTACACGACATCCACGTCCTCGTCCTCGGCGAGCGAGGACCAGTCCCCGTACGCCCGCGGGATCCCGAACCGCTCGGCGAACGCCTTCGCCGAGGCGTCGGAGCGGGACGCCACGGCGACGACCTCCGCGTCCGGCATGTCGAGAAGGTTCGCCGTGAAGGACGCGGCGATGCCCCCGGTCGCCAGGACGCCCCACCGCACACGCTCACGTTCCACCACTGAAGGCCCCCTGCCAGGTTCCGGCCACTGCCCATGCCGGCACGTCACGAAATGTGGTCTCAACCAATGCACCTGAGCTGAGAGCATAGGTAATCGAATGAACGACCGGGAGGGGAACCGCATGCCGGACCACGGCCGCCAGCACGCGTCCGCGCGCGAAGCGCAGCGCATACCCGAGGCACCTCCCGTCGTGGGGCCCACGCTCGTCGCCCGCCGCCGCACCGGCTTCCTGGTCACCCTCGTACTCGGCGGCCTCACCGCCGTACCGCCGCTGTCCATGGACATGTACCTCCCGGCACTGCCGGAGGTCACCGGCGCGCTGCACACCTCGGCCGCCACCGCCCAGCTCACCCTCACCGCCTGCCTCACCGGCATGGCGCTCGGGCAGCTCGCGGTCGGCCCGATGAGCGACAAATGGGGCCGCAGGCGCCCCCTCCTCATCGGCCTCCTTGTCTACATCGCCGCCACCGCGGTCTGCGCCCTCGCCCCCACGGCCCCGCTCCTCATCGGCTTCCGCCTGGTGCAGGGCCTCGCCGGGGCCGCCGGCATCGTGATCGCCCGGGCGATCGTGCGCGACCTGTACGACGGCGTCGAGATGGCGCGCTTCTTCTCCACCCTCATGCTGATCTCCGGCGTCGCCCCGATCGTCGCGCCCCTCATCGGCGGCCAGGTTCTGCGGATCACGGACTGGCGCGGCATCTTCGTCGTCCTCACCGCCGTCGGCATCGCGCTGACCGCCCTCGTCTGGAAGGGCCTGCCCGAGACGCTCGCCCCCGAACGGCGGCACAGCGGCGGCACGGCCGAGGCGCTGCGCACCATGCGGGGCCTCCTCGCCGACCGCGTCTTCACCGGCTACATGATCGCGGGCGGCTTCGCCTTCGCCGCCCTCTTCGCCTACATCAGCGCATCGCCGTTCGTGGTCCAGGAGATCTACGGCGCCTCGCCCCAGACCTTCAGCCTCCTGTTCGGCATCAACTCCGTCGGCCTGATCGCCGTGGGCCAGATCAACGGCAAGCTCCTCGTCGGCCGCGTCAGCCTCGACAAGGCGCTCGCCGTCGGCCTCTGCGTCATCACGCTCGCCTCCGCCGCGCTCCTGCTCATGGCGACCGGCGTCTTCGGCGACGTGGGACTCGTACCGATCGCGGCGGGACTGTTCGTCCTCATGTCCGCGATGGGCCTCGCCATGCCCAACACCAACGCCCTCGCCCTGATGCGCACCCCGCACGCCGCGGGCTCCGCCTCCGCGCTCCTCGGCACCTCCTCCTTCCTGGTCGGCGCCATCGCCTCACCGCTCGTGGGCATCGCCGGCGAGGGCACCGCCGTCCCGATGGCCGTCGTCCAGCTGGCCTGCGCCCTGGCGGCCGTCGCATGCTTCTTGGGACTGTGCCGCCCCTGGCAGCGCGGGACCGGGCCGACGCGGGAGGCGGAGCACTGAGTACCCCAAGACTGCGACCCGGCACCCCCGAACGCGCCGGGCTCGACCCCGACGGGCTGCGCCGCCTCGTCCAGGACGTGCGCGAACTGCCCCGCGGGGCGCGCCCCTGGTGCGCGGGCGCCGTCGTCCTCGCGGGCCGCGGCCCGGTCGTCGCCGCGCACGAGGCGGCGGGCTGGGCGACGCGGTACCTCGCCTACGACGAGACGGCCGACCGGGGCGTCGAGCTCCCGCCCGCGTCGCGCGTCCCCATGCGCCCCGACACGGCCTTCGACCTCGCCTCCCTCACCAAGCTCTTCACCACCGTCGCCGCCGTGCAGCAGCTGGAGCGCGGCACCCTCGGCATCGACGCGCGGGTGGGCGCCTACGTCCCCGAGTTCACCGCCGCCGCCGAGCACGACGTCACGATCCGCCAGCTCCTCACCCACACCTCGGGCCTGCGCCCCGAACTCCCGCTCTACGACTGCCCGGACGACGCGGCGCGCCTGACGGCCCTGCGCACCGAGGCCCCGTCGTCCGCGCCCGGCGCCTTCCTCTACTCCGACCTCAACATGCTGCTGCTCCAGCAGGTCCTGGAGCGCATCGCGCAGCGCCCCCTCGACGTCCTCGTGCGCGACGGCATCACCCGGCCCCTCGGCATGACGGCGACGGGCTTCGGCCCGCACCCCGGCGCCGCCGCCACCGAGGACCAGCGCCGCCCCTGGGCCAAGGCCGACCGGGGCCTCGTGCGCGGCATCGTCCACGACGAGAACGCCTGGGCGCTGGGCGGCGTCGCCGGTCACGCGGGCCTCTTCTCCACGGCGTACGACCTCGCGGTCCTGTGCCGCACTCTGCTCAACGGCGGCTCGTACGGCACCGCCCGCATCCTCGGCCCCGACTACGTCGAGCTGATGCTGACGGCGCCCGGCCTCGGCTTCCAGCTGGACCAGCCCTGGTTCATGGGCGAGCTCGCGGGCCGCGGCGCGGCCGGACACTGCGGCTTCACCGGCACGTCGCTCGTCCTCGACCGCGCCACGGACACGTTCCTGATCCTCCTCGCGAACACGGTCCACCCGCGCCGCAGGCCCCCGCAGAACGGCCCGCGCGCCTCGGCGGCGACGCGTCTCGCGCGGGCCGTGGGCGCGTAGGCGGCCCCCGCCGCGACCGTAGAATCACGGGGTGAACGCCCCCCTGACCCCTTACTCGCCCGCCTCCCCGGCCGACACCCTGCGCGCGGCCCTCGCGGGCCTGCTCGACGGGCTGCCGCCCACGCAGGCGGCGCGCGCCGTCGAACGGCTGATCGCGAGCTACCGGGGGAGCACCCCGACGGACGCGCCGATCCTGCGGGACCGCGCCGACGTCGCCGCCTACGCCGCGTACCGGATGCCGGCCACCTTCGAGGCGGTCCGCTCGGCGCTCGGCGCGCTCGCCGACGCGGCGCCCGAGGGCTGGGCGCCCGGGAGCCAGGTCGACGTGGGCGGCGGGACGGGCGCCGCGGTCTGGGCCGTCGCCGACACCTGGGCCGGCGAGCGCCCGGTCACCGTCCTCGACTGGGCCGAGCCCGCGCTCGCCCTCGGACGTGAACTGGCCGGTTCCTGCGACCGGTTGGCGTCCGCGCGGTGGCAGCGCTCCCGTATTGGAGCGGCGCTCACCATCGAGAGCGCCGATCTCGTGACGGTCTCGTACGTCCTCAAGGAACTGACCGAGGACGACCGCCGCTCCGTGGTCGACGCCGCGGCCGCCGCCGCGAGCCCCGACGGGGCCGTGGTCGTCGTCGAGCCCGGCACCCCCGACGGCTACGAGCGGATCATCGAGGCACGCCGGCGCCTGATCGACGCCGGATTCCACGTCGCCGCGCCCTGCCCCCACAGCGCGGCCTGCCCCATCGAGCCCGGCACCGACTGGTGCCACTTCTCGGCCCGGGTCAGCCGGTCGTCGCTGCACCGCCAGGTCAAGGGCGGATCGCTCGCGTACGAGGACGAGAAGTTCAGCTACGTGGCCGCGACCCGTTTCGCCCCCGAGCGCCCCGCGGCCCGGATCACCCGCCGCCCCCAGATCCGCAAGGGCCAGGTACTCCTGGACCTGTGCGAGGCGGAGGGCGCGCTGGGCCGCGAAACGGTGACGAAGCGGCACGGGCCGCTGTACCGGGCGGCCCGGGACGCCGACTGGGGCGACGCCTGGCCTCCGGCCCCGTAGGGGTGCCGCTTGGTGTTCGGGGTGGGCCGCGGGTAGTCGTGGGCTGCTCGCGCAGTTCCCGGCGCCCCTGACGCGCCCACGGTCCCCTAGGGGCGCGGGGACCTGCGCGAGCAGCCACAGATACCCCGCACCCGGCAGACAGGATCAGGCCCCGAGCTCCTGGCCGCGAAGCTCCGACGTGCAGCACTTGACGCTGCCGCCCCCGCACGCCGTCACGACGCCTCGCGGGCGGCGCGTTCCTCCCGCAGCCTGCGCAGCAACTCCCGCTTCTGTGCTTGCGGGTCGAGCCCGCCGCCGACCCGGCCGTCGCGGCCGCCGCCGCGCAGGGTCTTGCGGGAGAGGTTGCTGCGGGTGCCGCCGACGCCCAGCATGTTCCCGGATCCACCTCGGCTCATCGTGGTCTCCCTTCGATCTTCGATCGGCGCTGTCCCGGGCGGGAGTCGAACCGCCCGGAGCGAGACGGTGCGTCTCGCCAACGATGTCCACTGTCGGCGAGACGGATCGTCTTGTCAAGAGAGTTGAGACGGTACGTCTCGCCTCGCCCGCTGGTACATTCGGGCCATGGCCCAGAAGACCGCTCCCGACTCCAACCGCCGCAGCGAACGCTCACGCCGCGCGATCTACGACGCCGCCCTCGCACTCGTCGCCGAGATCGGCTATCCCAAGACGACCATCGAGGGCATCGCCGCCCGCGCGGGCGTCGGCAAGCAGACGATCTACCGCTGGTGGTCCTCCAAGGCGGAGGTCCTCATGGAGGCCTTCATCGACCTCGGCGTCCAGGCGGCGGAGGCGGCCGGAGCGGGCGACTGGGCGGAGGCGGACGGCATCCCCGACACCGGCGACATCGAGACCGACCTCAAGGTGGTCCTGCGCGCCACCGTCGACGAGCTGCTCGACCCCCGCTACGACGCCCCGGCCCGCGCCCTCGCCGCCGAGGGCGTCGCCAACCCGGCCTTCGGCGAGGAGTTCGTCGGCCGTCTCCTGCTGCCCTCGCTGGAGCTGTACGTGCGCCGCCTGCGCGCCGCCCAGGACGCCGGCCAGATCCGCGCCGACGTGGACCCGTACATCGCCCGTGACCTGTTCTCCGCGCCACTTGCCCAGCGCTGGCTCCAGGGCACGGGCCCCCTGAACCACGCCTACGCCGACGCCCTCGTCGAGTACGCCCTCTACGGGCTCAGCCCCCGCTGACCCGCGCCCGCACGGCCGACGGGGTGCGGGCCAGCAGGCCCGGCGCGTCCGAGATCACGCCGTTGCAGCCGAGCCGCAGCAC
Organism: Streptomyces sp. NBC_01445; assembly: GCF_035918235.1. Lineage (NCBI taxonomy): Bacteria > Bacillati > Actinomycetota > Actinomycetes > Kitasatosporales > Streptomycetaceae > Streptomyces > Streptomyces sp. NBC_01445. The sequence goes on from NZ_CP109485.1 coordinate 7,043,661, forward strand.
GCGGTCCCGCTGGCGCGGCGAGTCCACCGTGTGGGCCCACACCCGCGGGATCCCGGACCGCACGGCCCGTACGAGATCGGCGTCGCGCGCCTTGTAGTCCACGTCGAGCAGGTCGACGAACCGGGCCCAGCGCGCCGGGCGGTCCGTGCGCATCTGGACCTCCGAGCGCCACAGCTGCGACGTGAGGCCCAAGTCGTGGGCGCGCAGGGCGACGGCCGGGTCGTTGGAGTTCACGAACACCGACCGGGTGAGGCCCCGGCGCCGGATCATCGCGGCGATCCCGTCCAAACTCCGCGGGTCCTTCGCCTCCAGCATCAGCACGGTGCGGCCGCCGAGACGGTCGAGCACCTCGGCGACCGTAGGCAGCGGCTCCGCGCGCCAGTGGCCCGGCAGCGAGGCCCTCGGACGCATCCGCACGCGCGCCCACTGCCGGGCGTCGATCCCGTTCACCGGGCCCGACGTGTACGTCGTGCGGTCCAGGGTCGGGTCGTGCATGACCACGATCGTGCCGTCGCGAAGCATCCGGGTGTCGAAGTCGAGTACCTGCGCGGTGCCGCGCTCGAAGGCGGCCGTCAGGCCCGACATGCTGTTCTCCGGGACTTCCAGGGCGCCGCCGCGGTGTGCCGTGTAGACGATGCGGGGAAGGCTGTCGACGGTCAGGGGGCCGGCGCCCCACTCGACGGGGGAGAGGGCCAGCGGGGCGAGAACCAGGAGCCCGCCGAGGCCCGTCAGCGCAGTCCGTGTGACCATGCCGACCACGGTAGGCAGGCAAATCCGCGTAAAGCCGGTAATGACACCCGATTATCTTCCGCGCCTCGTATCGCTCGGGATCGCCGCGGGTACCCCGGATGTGGACTGTGGCCACCCGCGGCGCAGGATGGTGCGACCATGGGACATGCTTCTCGGTACTACGGCGAGGTGAGGGGATTGATGGGCGCGGAGTACGGCCGCCGGTCCGGCGGACAGGGCAGGATCTCCCAGTGGCTGCGCGCCAGGCGCCCCAAGGAGGCCGAGGGCGACGACGGCCGCGAGGCCCTTCTCCTGGCCGCCGCGGACGCGGGACTGCCGCTCGCACCCGCCGCCTACCCGACCGACTACCGGTGTTCGTGCAGCCGCATCGGCTGTCCCACGCCCGGCAGGCACCCCGTCTCGTTCGCCTGGCAGACGCAGTCCACGACGGACCGCGGCCAGATCGAGCGCTGGGCCCGGCATCAGCCGCAGGCTAACTTCATCACCGCGACCGGCATGGTCCACGACGTCCTCGACGTCCCGCTCGAGGCCGGCCAGGAGGCCCTCGCACGCCTCCTCGCGGCCGGTATCGACGTGGGCCCCGTCGCCGAGTCCGGCGGCGACCGCATGCTCTTCTTCACCGCCACCCGCGGCACCCCCGAGGACGAGGACGAGTGGTGGCCCTGCGAGCTGGACTGCCACCCCGAGACGATGGACGAGCACCCCGGCCTGCGCTGGCACTGCCGCGGCTCGTACGTGCCCGTGCCGCCCGCCCGGCTCCCCGGTGACCTGACCGTCGACTGGCTGCGCGGCCTCGAACACCCGCTGCCGGACCCGCTCACCCTGCTCGAAGCCCTCACCGACGCCTGCGCACGCTATGTGGGCGAGGAAAGGGACTTCACGGCAGCCTGGCCCTCACGCGGCTGACGCGCGAGGGCCGGCGGCTCACGCAGAGCGTCAGCTGCCCTTGGCGCCCGTAAGTCCCTCGAGCCGCGTCAGTATCTCGACGTCGCCGCCCTTGGCCGGGTCGACGGCGACCTGGTTCGAGATGCGCTCCAGCGTCAGCGACTGCTTGACGTCGCCCGTCATGAGCGCCTTCACGTTCTCGTTGTCGACCGTGATGCTCAGGCCCTTGGACGCCGTCTGCTTCTCGTAGTGGTGCGTCGCGAAGAACACCAGCGCCCCGCCGTCCGCGGTCCGCAGACCCAACGGCGTGTAGTCGCCCGACGTCATCGGCTCGTCGACGTACTGCCGGGCGAGACCCGGGCGGCTCGCGTTCTTCTCCCGCGTGGTCCGCCACTGCGACGTGTGCCGGCCCGGCGCGAAACCGTCCCCGCCGTCCTTCAGATACGTCGCGTACTTGCGGCTCATCTCCTGCGGCGCCACCGCGAGCCCCGCGGCGTCCGCCGTCACGGGCTGCGCCCAGCCGTCCTTGTCCTTCTTGAACTCGGGGACGTCACCGGGCGACATGAGCGTCAGATACGACACCTGCCACGGCCGGTTCACATCGTCGCGGGTGAAGACCAGCATCCACCGGAAGTCGCCGCCCCGGTTGGCCGTGGTGTTCGCGACGAACCAGCGGGGCCAGCCCGCCTTCTTGGGGATGGTGAACTCGGCGTCCGACAGCGCCAGATCCGAGTGGTTCGGGTTGCCGTCGGGGTGATTGACGTGCCCGGCCTTCAGCTTGGCCGCGTCGATCGCGCCGAGCGCGCCCGTCACATGGTCCTCGTCGAGGGACCCGTCGTACGCCTTGTCGGCCTTGTTGTACGCGGCGGTGAAATCCTTCAGGGCGCGGGCGGCCTCGGCCTTGGTGGCCGCCGGGACGACCTCCCGCTCCCCGTGCACCGTCACACACCCGCTCGCCGTGACCGCCACGGCGGTCGCGAGGGCCACCGCCGTCACCGGCTTCCTGAGACCACGAGGCCTGCGGAGGAGCTTGCTCATCGGTTCTCTTCACCTTCCCCTTCCCGGGCCCGAACCCTATCGGGGAGGAGAGCGGCGCGAGCGTCCGGATCAGGCTTTGGCGGACTCGGCAGGCGTCTGCGCCTCGGGCTTCGGCTTCCTGGACAGGAAACCGGACGGCGCGAAGAACACCGTGAGCGTCACGGCCAAGTACAGCAGCCAGACGACGACTTGGAGGACCGTCGGATCGGGCTGGAAGTTGAACACGCCCTTGAGGAGCGTGCCGTACCAGCTGTCCGGCGGAATCGTCCCGCTGATGTCGAACGCCTTGCTGGACAGACCGCCCAGGAACTGCGCCTCCTGAAGGTCGTGCACGCCGTACGCGAGGACGCCCGCCGCCACGATCACCAGCATGCCGCCGGTCCACGTGAAGAACTTGGCCAGGTTGATCCGCAGGGCGCCCCGGTAGAACAGCCAGCCGAGGACGACAGCCGTCAGCAGGCCCAGCAGGACGCCGATGAGCGGCCCGTGCGTGCCGTCGTTGGACGCACGTACCGAAGCCCACACGAACAGGGCGGTCTCAAGCCCCTCACGGCCGACCGCGAGGAACGCCGTCGCCACCAGCGCAGCCGTACCCATCTGCAGCGCGGCGTCCAGCTTGCCGTGCAGCTCGGCCTTCAGATGCCGCGCGGTGCGCCGCATCCAGAAGACCATCCACGTCACCAGGCCCACGGCGACGATCGACAACGAACCGCCGAGCGCCTCCTGCGCCTCGAACGTCAGCTCCTGGGAGCCGAAGGTCAGCGCGAAGCCGAAGCCGAGCGCCACGGCGACGGCGATGGCGATGCCGATCCAGATGGGACGCAGCGCGTCACGCCGGTCCGTCTTGACCAGATACGCGATGAGAATGCAGACGACGAGACTCGCTTCGAGCCCTTCGCGCAGACCGATCAGATAGTTGCCGAACATCGTGTCCTCATGCCTCCTTGGAGAACAGCGCCCGGCCCCACCAGTCGCCCGAGTCCCGGACGCCCGGCGGGACGGCGAAGACGGCCGAACCCACGTGCTGGATGTACTCGTTGAGCGCGTCACTGCGCGACAGGTTCCGCTGCACGCGGATGAACCCCTTGCGCACGTCCTTCTGGTAGGCCAGGAAGAACAGGCCGGCCTCCAGACGGCCGAGACCGTCCGTGCCGTCGGTGAAGGAGTAGCCGCGGCGCAGGATGGTCGCCCCCGCGTTGGAGTCGGGGTGCGCGAGCCGCACGTGCGCGTCCGGCTTCATCGCCTTCAGGAACGGCTCGTCGCGCTCCTTGGCCTTGCCGACCGGGGCGCCCTCGCCCTTGTCGCGGCCGAAGACGTCCTCCTGCTCCTGGAGAGACGTACGGTCCCAGGTCTCGATGTTCATGCGGATGCGCCGGGCGACGAGGTACGAACCCCCGGTCATCCAGGCCGAGTCGGCGTCCGTGTCCTTGGCGCCGACCCACACGTGCTCGTCCAGGCGGGCGGTCTCGGTGCCGGCGATGTTGCGGGTGCCGTCCTTGAAGCCCATCAGGTTGCGCGGGGTCTGCGCGTCCGGGGTCGTCGACGAGGTCTTGCCGAAGCCGAGCTGGGACCAGCGGATGGCGACCTTGCCGAAGCCGATCCTGGCGAGATTGCGGATGGCGTGCACGGCGATCTGCGGATCGTCGGCGCAGGCCTGAATGCACAGGTCGCCGTCGCTGCGGGCCTTGTCGAGATTGTCGCCGGGGAACTTCGGCAGGTCGACGAGGGCCTCGGGCCGCCGGTCCGTGAGCCCGAACTTCTCGAACAGGGACGGGCCGAAGCCGATCGTGAGGGTGAGCCGGGACGGCTTGAGGCCGAGCGCCTCGCCGGTGTCGTCCGGCGGCGCTTCGGGCAGCCCGCCGTACGCGCCCTCGCCGACCGCGTGCCCCTCCGTCATGCGGGACGCGGCCTTCGTCCAGTCCTTCAGGAGCTGCACGAACTCGTCGCGGTCGTCGGTCTTCACGTCGAACGACGCGAAGTGCAGACGGTCCTGGACGGCGGTGGCGATTCCGGCCTGGTGCGCGCCGTGGAACGACACGGCGCCGCCCGAGTCGGCGACCGGCTGCGGATCGTCACCGGTCCGCGTCACGGCGACGGCGCCCCCCGCGGCGGCGGCGCCGAGCGCGAGCCCGGCACCGCCCACCGCGAGCAGCGAACGACGCGACGGTGTGGGGGAGTTGTTCGATCCGACCGAGACATCGGCGGTGGTGTCCGTCATCCCTGACCCCTTACCTGCGTACCCGGAGGGCTACTTGACGACGACGGCGGCGGCGAGCTTGGACAGCGGCTCCGCGAGCGCGTTCACCGCGTCCGAGAGCTCCTTGCGGTCCGCCTTGCCGACCTTGTCGTAGGAGGTGAACTCGTAGGAGGTCTTGTCCTTGCGGTACTTGTCGAGCAGCGTGTCCAGGGCGGCGAACTGCTTGTCGAGCTCCTTCGTCAGCGCGGCGTCGTTCTCCGCGGCGACGGGCTTGAGCAGGTCGTACGCCTTCTCGGCACCCTCGACGTTGGCCTTGAAGTCGACGAGGTCGGTGTGCGAGTAGCGCTCCTCCTCGCCCGTGACCTTGCCGGTGGCGACCTCGTCGAGGAGCTCCTTGGCGCCGTTGGCCATGGAGGTCGGCGTGATGTCCGCCTTGCCGACGCGGGTCTGCCAGTCCTTGAGGTCCTTGTCGAGCTGCGTCGCCAGCTCCTTCTCCCGCGAGCCGATCTTCTTGTCCTGCCACAGCGCCTTCTCCAGGCGGTGCCAGCCGGTCCAGTCCGTCTTCGGGTCCTGCCCCTCCTCCAGGCCGTCCGCGCGGACATCGACCTTCGGGTCGATGTCACCGAAGGACTCGGCGACGGGCTCGGTGCGCTCCCAGCCGATACGGGACGGGGCGTACGCGGCCTGCGCGGCCTTCAGGTCACCCTTGCGCACGGCGTCCGTGAACGTCGTGACCTTGGGCAGCGTCTCGTCGGCCTGCTCCTGCGCGTACGTCCGGTAGGCGGCGACGGCCTTGTCCAGACGGGCGTCACGCTTGACGGCCTTGCCGCCGGTGACGGTCACCTTCTGCCGGATGCCGTCGCCCTTCATGCCGGGCTTGCAGGCGATCTCGTACGTGCCGGCCTTCACCTCGGCGGTGAGCTTCTGCTTGGTTCCGGGGCCGATGTTCTCGCGCTCGCTGACGATCCGGTCGTCCGGGAACAGGACGTAGACCTCGGTGACCTTGGAGCCCTTGTTCTCTATGGAGAGCTCGACATGGCCGGCCGGGAACTCCGTCTTGGAGACGTCGCACTTGTCGTCCGTGGCGGTGACCTCGACGACGCGGTCGCCACCGGACTTGGCGTCGCTCTTCTGGGTGCAGCCCGTGACGGCGGCCAGGGTCGCCGCAGTGGCGGCGGCGGTGACAACAGTGAGTCGGACGGCTCGCATGCGGGCTCCAAGACGTGAGGCACGGTGAGTGAGGCGGACCTAACTTAACCGAGGCTTACCTCAGTGCTACCCAGGGGTCCAGTGATTCAGCTCTCACGAAATGACGCCGATCGCGCCCCGGATACGAGCGACCCATGGACGACCCGTAAAACGGCAAACGAAAGGCAAAAACCCGCCACCCCCCACCGAATGATTGACTGTCCCGGTGACGGACTACGACGTGCTCCGAGTCTTCTGCGGCCCTCATGGCGACCACGGCAATGAGCTGGGAGTCGTACGCGAGGGAAGCGACGTCCCCGACGAGGACGAGCGACAGGCCCTGGCGGCGAAGCTGGGCTTCAGCGAGACGGTGTTCGTGGACGACCCCGAGCGCGGCGTCATCGACATCTACACACCGACCATGCGCCTTCCCTTCGCCGGACACCCCTGCGTCGGCACGGCCTGGCTCCTGGACGTACCCGAACTGGTCACGCCCGCAGGCGTGGTGGGCACGCGGCTGGACGGCGAGTTCACCTGGATCGAGGCGCGGCCGGAGTGGGCGCCGCCCCGGACACTGCGCGAGTACGCCTCGGCGTCAGAGGTGGAGGAACTCCAAGTCCCCCCGCCGGGCGAGTGGATCTATGCCTGGGCGTGGGAGGACGCGGCGGCAGGAAAGGTGAGGGCCCGAGCGTTCCCGGGAAGGGGCGACGGCATCGACGAGGACGAGGCGACGGGGGCAGCGGCACTACTGCTCACGGCGCAACTGCACAGAGCCCTGAACATCACGCAGGGCAAAGGCTCTCAAATCCTCACGGCTCCCCAGCCCGAAGGCCTGATCGAGGTAGGCGGCAGAGTCCGCCTCACCTGATCAAGCGGCGCTGCTGAATTCCTCGCCAAGAGCCTTGAAGACGGCGGTGTTGAGAGCGAACGCCCGCTTGCACTCGGCCACGATGCGCTGCTTCTCCAGCTCGTCAACGCGAACACCGTCCAGCAGGGCGCGATAACTACGCTTGAAGGCAGCAGGGTTCGGGACCTGCTCAAACACATAGAACCGCACGCCATCACCCTTGCGGGCGAAGCCCCAGTTCTTCTCGGCCTTGTCGCGGATGATCTGTCCGCCGGACAGATCCCCCAGGTACCGGGTGTAGTGATGGGCGACGTAGCCCCCCGGCCACTCCCGAGCGCACTCGGCAACGCGTGAGGCGTAGGCCTGAGTGGCCGGCAGCGCGGAAACGCCGTCGCGCCAGCCGTCCCCCCGCAGATGGGCCAGATCCCGCTCGATGGCAGAGACCCGGAACAACTCGGCCTGTATGAAAGGCCCGGCAACGGCGGACTCCTCCAGTCGCCCCGCGGCCCCCTCCAACGCTCGGTAGACGAACCACAGTTGCTCGGTGTACCGGGCGTAGGCGTCGACGCCGAGGGCTCCGCCGAGAAGGTCGCTCATGAACGTGGTGCTCTCGGCCTCTGTGTGCTGCTCGTGCGAGGCGGTGCGGATCAGGGTGGAGAACGGCGTATCCATGAGGCCTCCAGATCGCTAAACTTAGGCTTGCCTAACTTATCAGGTTCCCGACGTCCTGTCGGTAAAACGCTACCCCGATCAGCCACCAGGGCAACGCAAAAGGCCCGCCCCACCAACGGGACGGGCCTGCGGACGAATCCACGACGTCAGGGCAGAGTAAGAATCTCCGCACCGGTTTCGGTCACGACAAGGGTGTGCTCGAACTGAGCGGTCCGCTTGCGGTCCTTGGTCACAACGGTCCACCCGTCGTCCCACATGTCGTACTCATGGGTGCCGAGCGTGAGCATGGGCTCGATGGTGAAGGTCATCCCGGGCTGGATGACGGTGGTGGCGTGCGGGCTGTCGTAGTGCGGAATGATCAGGCCGGAGTGGAACGACGAGTTGATCCCGTGCCCGGTGAAGTCCCGCACGACGCCATAACCGAAGCGCTTGGCGTACGACTCGATGACGCGGCCGATGATGTTGATCTGACGCCCGGGCCGGACGGCCTTGATGGCGCGGTTGAGGGACTCACGGGTCCGCTCGACAAGAAGCCGGGACTCCTCGTCGACATCACCGACCAGGTAGGTGGCGTTGTTGTCGCCGTGAACACCGCCGATGTAGGCGGTCACGTCGAGGTTGACGATGTCGCCGTCCTTCAGGACGGTGGAATCGGGGATCCCGTGGCAGATGACCTCGTTGACGGAGGTGCACAGCGACTTCGGGAAGTTGCGGTAGCCGAGGGTCGACGGGTACGCGCCGTGGTCGACCATGTACTCGTGCGCGATGCGGTCGAGTTCGTCCGTGGTCACGCCGGGCGCGATGGCCTTGGCGGCCTCCTCCATGGCCCGCGCGGCGATCCGGCCGGCGAGGCGCATGGCCTCGACCGTCTCCGGGGTCTGGACCTCAGGCCCCTTGTACGGCGTCGGCGCGGGCTTGCCCACGTACTCGGGACGCCGGATGTTTCCGGGTACGGAACGAGTGGGAGAGAGCTCCCCTGGTACGAGCAGCGACTGGCCAGACATGCCAGCGAGTGTATCGAGCGGCTGTGGGGGACCATGGTCATGGCGAGAGGAGCCGAAGATGGCCCTGTTCAAGAGGCGGACCGTCGGGAAGCCCGGCGAGTGGTACTACTGCCTGGAGCATCAGAAGGTCGAGGAGGGGCCCGACTGCCCCAACAAGGACCGTTTCGGCCCGTACGCGTCGCGCACCGAGGCGGAACACGCGATGGAGACGGCGCGTGAACGAAACCTCGAATGGGAGACGGACCCCAAGTGGCACGACGCCACGGCCAAGGACGAGGACGACAAGACCTGACGCCCATCGCCGCGTAGGAGACGGGGCGAAGTAGTCCCACCGGCGCTCAGCCGCGTACGAGACAGGGCCGGAGACAGCGAAGTCCCACCGGCCGTGAGACGCCGACGAAACGGGAGGGGACGTGGGGGCATGTGCGCGCGCAGCCACCAGCACCACGTACAGGCAATCAGCTAGCTGACGTGCACCCATAGAACAGCGAGCACGTACATGCCCCCGCGGCCCCGCACCCAAAAACGCACCTGACGAGCCCGAACCGACCCCGCACCCGAAATCGCACCGACCCCGCACCCGAAAACGCACCGGCCGAAGACAGTCGGCACCCGCCGGCGCACCAGCACCCATCGCCCACCCATCAACCGCAAACCCCCACCCCTACCACCCCGCAGGCGGCGGCGAGGTCAGATGGTCCGCAAGACGGGACAGCCGATCACGGAAGCGCCGACGAGGCCCCCGGGCCGGGCCGCCGACGGGATTCTCGCCCGCGGCCGCGCTGACCAGGTGCTGCGCCGTATCGAGGTCGAGATCGGGCCCGGGCGTGAGCGCCTCGTGGGCCATGGCGTGCAGATCACGGTCGCCCGAGTCGATGGCCAGAACCGTGGCCCCCGCCCGCCGAGCGTCATGCACCCGCTCCAGCAACTCCTCACCCGGCGCCCCAGGCGCCACAACGAGCAGAGTCTCGCCCCGCCGGGCCGCCTCGATGCGCCCGAGCCCCACCGCAAGATGGGCCGGATCCCCGACCCCCGCCCGGTGCCGCACGAGCGTGGGCGACAGCTCGGGCATCCCGGACCAGGCGGCCTCGTCCACAAGATGCGCCGCGAGATGCCACGGCTCGTACTCGGGCGTGCCGACGAGAAGCAGCCCGCCCCCATGCGGCACGACGGAGGCCCGCAGCGCGCCCGCGAAGCGGCGCGCGGCGCCCAGCCACTCGGTTCCGGCGAGTACTTCCCGCAGCAGTGCGACCCGTACGGCGTCCATGCCTGCGCATACTGCCTCAACAGTGAACTCGTCAGGCCGAGTTCACCGGGAATTCCCTCGGGGTGGGGAGGGATGGGGGGTGCTGACTGAGACGTCTGTTCCCTTCCGCGCGGGGCGCGAGGGATACGCGAGCTTCCGGATCCCCGCAGCTGTCACGACACGCTCCGGCGTGCTGCTCGCGTTCTGCGAGGGGCGAGTGGGATCGAGGGAGGACTACGGGAACATCGACGTGGTCCTGAAGAGATCCACGGACGGCGGCCGGACCTGGGACCCGCTCCAGGTGGTGGCGGCGAACGGCAACGACCTGGCGGGAAACCCGGCGCCGGTGGTCCTGGACACGGGACGGGTCCTGATCGTCCACGTAAGGAACGCGGCAGGGGCAACAGAAACGGCGATCAGACGGGGCGAGGTCGAGCCCGAGGACGGACGCCGAGTCTGGGTGCAGCACAGCGACGACGAGGGCCTGACCTGGTCGGCGCCCAGGGAGATCACAGCACAGGCAAAGAACAAGAACTGGCGCTGGTACGCCACAGGCCCGGGCCACGCGATCCAGACACACAGCGGACGAGTGGTGGTACCGGCCAACCACTCCCTCCCGCCCGCCGGAGGCGACACCGGCACGGAGGGAAAGTACGACGGAGGCCACTGCCTGCTGAGCGACGACAGGGGCAGGACCTGGCGGCTCGGTTACGTGGACGACCACCCGGACGGCTATGTGAATGTGAACGAGACGACCGCGGTCGAACTGCCGGACGGGCGGCTGTACTTCAACGCCCGCAACGACTCGCCCGCGCCGGGCACAAGGGCGGACGCGACGTCGGAGGACGGCGGCGAGAGCCTGGTCAAGGCATTCCGCCCGCAGGCGGGCCTGGTGGGCCCGGTGGTGGAGGGGAGCCTGCTGAGGCTGGGGGAGGTGCTGCTGTTCGCAGGTCCGGCGGACCCTGGGTTCAGGGCGCTGATGAGCGTGCGGGCGAGCGAGGACGAGGGTGTGACATGGAGGGTGGCCCACAGGGTGGACGGCCTGCCTGCGGCCTACTCCGACCTGGTGCAGCTCGACCCCGAGGCGGTCGGGCTGCTGTACGAGACGGGAGACTTCAGCGCGTACGAGACGATCACGTTCAGGCGGATCCCGGTCGCCGCGCTGCTGGGCCGTACGCCTGAGTAAGGTCACCGTATGACCTCTACGGACAGTGTGCAGAAGGCCCCCGCGAAGGACCCCTGGGACCTCCCCGACGTATCGGGGCTGGTGGTAGGCGTGCTGGGAGGCACGGGCGACCAGGGCCGCGGGCTCGCCTACCGGCTGGCGAGGGCCGGCCAGAAGGTGATCATCGGATCCCGCGCGGCGGAGCGCGCGCAGGCGGCAGCGGATGAGCTGGGCCTGGGCGTCGAGGGCGCGGACAACGCGGAGTGTGCGCGCCGCAGCGACATCGTGATCGTGGCGGTGCCGTGGGAGGGCCACGGCAAGACGCTGGAATCGCTGCGCGAGGACCTCGCGGGCAAGCTCGTGGTCGACTGCGTCAACCCGCTGGGCTTCGACAAGAAGGGCGCGTACGCGCTGAAGCCGGAGGAGGGCAGCGCGGCGGAGCAGGCCGCGGCGCTGCTGCCGGACTCGCGGGTGACGGCGGCGTTCCACCACCTGTCGGCCGTGCTCCTCCAGGACGAGGCGATCGACGAGATCGACACGGACGTGATGGTGCTGGGCGAGGAGCGGGCGGACACGGAGATCGTCCAGGCGCTGGCGGGCCGCATTCCGGGCATGCGGGGAGTCTTCGCGGGCCGGCTGCGCAACGCGCACCAGGTGGAGTCGCTGGTCGCGAACCTGATCTCGGTGAACCGCCGCTACAAGGCACATGCGGGCCTGCGGGTCACCGACGTCTGACCGGCGCGCGTCACCGCGGTGCGGCCGCGGAAGGGCATGGGGGACACTGGTCGGCGTACAACTCTCCGTCCGACAGGAGCCGACCCCCATGCCCCGCCTCGCTCTGTACGCCCTAGTCGTCTGCGTCCTCTCGACGGCCGCAGCCGTGGTCGCCTTCGTGCAGGGCAGCCTGCTCGGCATCGTCTGGGTCCTGCTCGCGGGCCTCACCTCGAACATGGCCTGGTACTACGCGCGCCGGGCCAAGGCCGAGAAGAAGGCGAACGCGGCGGTCGCGCCTACTGCGTGACGATGGGGATCTCAGGGGTGCCCTGCCAGAAGCGGTAGAACTCCTGACCCCAGTAGGTGTCCCACTCGGTGACACCCAGGGAGCGCAGAATCGCGTCGATGGCGTCGAAGAACACGTGGTTCACCTCCGGGATCCACAGGATGCCGAACACGGCGAGCAGCCCGAACGGAGCGAACGGCTCCACCTGCCGCCGGAAGCTCTGGGACAGCCACGGCTCGATGACGCCGTAGCCGTCCAGGCCCGGGATCGGCAGGAAGTTCAGGATCGCCGCGGTCACCTGGAGCAGGGCCAGGAAGCCGAGCGCGTAGCGGAATGTGTCCGGCACCCCGTTCAGCGCGTCCAGCCAGAACGGCGCCGTGCACACGACGGCGAACAGGACGTTGGTCAGCGGGCCCGCCGCCGAGATGAGGCTGTGCCGCCAGCGGCCCCGGATCCGGCCCCGCTCGATGAAGACGGCGCCGCCGGGCAGACCGATCCCGCCCATGATCACAAAGATGACGGGCAGCACGATGCTGAGCAGGGCGTGCGTGTACTTCAGCGGGTTCAGGGTCAGATAGCCCTTCGCGCCGATGGAGATGTCGCCGCTGTGCAGGGCCGTGCGGGCGTGGGCGTACTCGTGCAGACAGAGCGAGACGATCCAGGCGCCCGTCACGAACAGGAAGACGGCGATGCCGGGCTGCGCGGCGAAGTCCGTCCACACCGCCCAGCCGGCGACGGCGGTGACGGCGGCGATACCGAGGAAGACGGGGCTGATCCTGCGATCGCTGCGACGGGTGGCGGCGGTGGTCATGGAGGAGGGCTCCCGGGGTGCGTGCGGCCTGGTGCGGTGCTGGGGCGACGGGCTGACCGTATCGGTGGTGCGGTGTGGGGGGAACGTGCCGGGGCAGGCCGCAGGTTCCGCGACACCGGCGAGAGCGCGCCCGTTGCCCCCGCCCTGACGGATATCTGCCCGCCGCCGAAAGACCTGCTCCACACCCCGGATCGCCCTCGCGCCGAAACCCGGGCGCGGGCCGGGGGCCGGTTTGGGGACAATGGGCCGGTGCGCTACCGCATTCTCGGCTCCACGCAGGCACTCCGCGACGACGGCACGACCGTCCCCGTAGGCGGGGCGCGCCTGCGTGCCCTGCTGACCGTGCTCGCGCTGCGCCCCGGCCGTACCGTCCCTCCGCAGGTGCTCACCGACGAGGTCTGGGGCGCCGATCCGCCCGCGGACGCGTCCGGCGCGCTCCAGGCGCTCGTGGGCCGGCTGCGCAGGGCGATCGGCGCCGACGCGGTGCACTCGCTCGACGGCGGCTACCGGCTGTCCGCCACCTCCGAGGACATCGACCTGTTCCGCTTCGAGCGGCTCGTGAAGGACGGCGTACAGGCGCTGGCCGACGGCGACCCCGGCAAGTCGGCGGCCGTCCTCGACGACGCGCTCTCCCTGTGGCGCGGCCCCGCGCTGGCCGATCTGCCGGACCGCTCGGCGGACGCCGTCCGCTGGGAGGCGCTCCACCTCGAATCCCGGCGCACACGGCTCTCCGCTTCGCTCGCGCTGGGCAGGGCCGAGTCCGTACTGCCCGAACTGACCGCGCTGTGCGACGCGCATCCGCTCGACGAGCCGCTCCAGGCGCTGCGGCTGCGCGCCCTGCGCGACGCGGGCCGCACCGCCGAGGCGCTGGCGGCCTACGAGCGGGTACGGGTCGAGCTCGCGGAGCGGCTGGGAACGGACCCGGGCCCGGAACTGCGCGCACTGCACGCCGACCTGCTGACGCCGCGCGCCCCCGCCCCCACCGCCTCCGCCGAAAGACCCACCACCCCGGTCAGGGCACCCGCCCACACAGGCAACCTCCGCGCCCGGCTCACCTCCTTCGTGGGGCGCGCCGGCGACATCGGGGCGATTCGTGAGGACCTCGGGCGGGTGCGGCTCGTGACGCTGCTCGGGCCTGGCGGCGCCGGAAAGACCCGGCTGTCCCAGGAGGCCGCCGAGAGCATGGATCTGCCGGACGGCGTATGGCTGGCCGAGCTCGCGCCCATCGAGGACCCGGACGCCGTCCCGGAGGCCGTCGTCACGGCGCTCGGGGCCCGCGAGACCGTGCTGCGCGGTGCCGGCGCCGAGGAGCTGCGGGTCGCGTCCGACCGGCACGGCGAGGACCCGCTCGTACGCCTCACCGAGCACTGCGCGCACCGCCGCATGCTGCTGATCCTCGACAACTGCGAGCACGTGATCGAGGCCGCCGCCCGCCTCGCCGAGCAGCTGCTCAGCCAGTGCCCCGGCGTGACGGTTCTCGCCACGAGTCGCGAACCCCTGGGCGTACCGGGCGAGTTGCTGCACCCGGTGGAGCCGCTGCCGGAGCCTTTCGCCCTGCGCCTGTTCGGCGAGCGGGGCGCCGCCGTGCGGCCCGGGTTCCGGGTCGAGGACGACGAGCGGGCCGCGGCCGAGATCTGTCGGCGCCTCGACGGACTGCCCCTCGCCATCGAGCTCGCCGCCGCCCGGCTGCGGATGCTCACGCCTCGCCAGATCGCCGACCGCCTCGACGACCGCTTCCGCCTGCTCACCTCGGGCGCCCGCACCGTCCTGCCCCGCCAGCAGACGCTGAGGGCCGTCGTCGACTGGTCCTGGGACCTCCTCGACGAGGAGGAGCGGACCGTCCTGCGCCGGCTGTCGGTCTTCAGCGGCGGCTGCGACCTCGCCGCCGCCGAGGCGGTGTGTGGCCCCGGCGCCCTCGACGCGATCGGCTCGCTCGTGGACAAGTCCCTTGTCGTGGCGGCCCCTTGGGGCGGCGACGAGGCTGAGCACGAAGAGCACGAAGAGCACGAAGACCACGGAGATTACGGGGACGGCACCGACGGCGAGGGCCGCGACCAGGCCGGCGCCATGCGCTACCGCCTCCTGGAGACCGTCGCCGAGTACGCGGGTGACCGGCTCGACGAGGCCGGTGACCGGGCGGGCGCCGAGCGCGCGCACCTCACGTACTACCGCGAACTGGCCCGCACCACCGACCCGCAGCTGCGCGGCCACGGTCAGCGCGCGGCCGTCGCCCGCCTGGAACGCGAATACGAGAACCTGCGCACCGCCCTGCGGCACGCCGTCGCCGCGCGGGACGAGCAGGAGACGCTCTCCCTGGTGCTCTCGCTGGCCTGGTTCTGGCAGATGCGCGACCTGCGCCTCGACGCCCGCAACTGGTCGCGCGAGGCCACCGCGCTCGGCCCCGACCCGTTCACCCCGCCCGCCGACCCCGCGCCCCCGCTCTACGAGCGCTGCACCGACGCCCCGCCGCCGTTCGGCCCCGAACTCCTCGTGGAGGCGCGGCGCGGGGTGCACCTGCTCCGCCTCGCCTACATGGACATGGAGATGGAGACCTGGCAGACCGAGGAGGGCGGCGCGAAGCTGCGCGCGATCGCGCAGGCGTACCGCCCGGGCCTCCCGCAGACCTGCCGCCCGCCGGGCAACCTCTGGTTCTACGCGGTGATGATGAGCGGCGACATGGAGGCGCTGTGGAACCTCGCCGACGTCACGGTGCGGACCTGCCGCAAACTCGGCTACACCTGGGAGCTCGCCCTCACCCTCCAGCTGCGGGCGAACATCCTCGCCAACCGCAGCGACTGGGCGGGCGACGCGGTCCGGGACGCGGACGAGTCCCTCGAACTGTTCACCCGGCTCGGCGACCGGTGGGGCGTCGCCGAGGCGCTGTCCGCGCGCGGCGAGGCCCATGAGCGCAGCGGCGCGTACGCCGCGGCGGCCGAGGACTACGCCGCCGCCATCGAGGGCGCCGAACGCCTCGGCGCGCAGGCGCAGGTGGCCATCCTGAACGCGCGGCTCGGGCAGGCCCTCATCGAGGTCGGTGACGGCGAGCGCGGCGAGGAACTGCTGCGCGGCATCCTCGACCCCGGCAAGCGCCATGCGAACGAGGCCTGGCCCGCCGCCCGCATGTTCCTGGCCGGACGGTACGGAGCCACCGGCCGTGTGGCCGAGGCGCGTGAGCAACTGCGGCTCCTCCAGGACGAGTTCAAGGCGATGAGCTTCGTCGTCTTCCGGGGCTTCATCGTCGGGATGAAGGCCTGGCTCGACTCGGAGGACGGCCTCGCGGAGGAAGCCCTCGCCGGTGTCGTCGAGGCCCTGGAGCTGGCGACCGACCCGCTGGCCCTGGTGATCGCCCCGCACATGCCCGCCATGCATCTGGTGACCGGCGCCCGCGCCCTGAGCCTGAGCGGAGACCCGGCCGACGCCCGCGACGCCGCCCGCCTCGTGGGCTCCGCCGACGGACAGCTTCCGTCCCGGCACGTGCGGTCCTACCTGGAGCGCGACGCCCACACGTCCGCCGAGGCCGCGATCCGTGAGGTCATCGGCGACCGTGCGTACGAGGCCGCGTACGCCGAAGGCGGCGACCTGTCTCTCGACGAGGCCGCCGCCCTACTGGGACGCGAACGCGGTTGAACCACCTGTCCGGGTGAACGTCAGTTCTTGGTGCGGAACTTGTGGATGGCGATCGGAGCCATCACGAGCGTGAGGACCGCGGACCAGATCACCGTCACCCACACGTCGTGCGCCACCGGGCCGCCCACCATCAGGCCGCGCGCGGAGTCCGCGAGCGAGGAGAGCGGGTTGTAGTCGGTGAAGGCCTGGAGCCAGCCCGGCATCGACTGCGTCGGCGCGAAGATCGACGAACCGAACTGCAGCGGCATCAGGACCAGGAAGCCCATGCCCTGCACGGCCTGGGCGCTCTTCATCACGACGCCGAGTACCAGGAAGATCCACATGATGGACGTGCCGAAGAGGGCGGTGAGGCCCACGGCGGCGAACAGGCCGGGCCAGTTCGTGATGTCGAAGCCCACCAGAAGGCCGACGATCATCATGATGGTCGTCGCGATGAGGAGCCGCATCAGCTCCACCACGATCTTGGCGAAGAGGACCGAGCCCTGACCGATCGGCAGGGTCCGGAACCGGTCCATGATGCCGTTCTGGAAGTCCTGGTTGAACCCCGTGCCCACCGCCATGGCGATGTTCATGCTCATCATCGCCATCATGCCCGGGACCACGTACTGCACGTACTGGTCCTGGCCGCCGCCGAGCGCCTGGCCGATGGAGCCGCCGAAGACGTACACGAACAGGAGCGTGAAGACGATCGGCATCAGGACCGCGTCGAACATCGACTCCGGGTCCTGGCGGATCCACAGCAGATTGCGGCGGACGAGCGCGCCGGTGTGACGGATGTGGGAGCGCAGGGAGATGCGCGAGTCGGCCTCGAGATTCAGGGGAGGCGTCAGCGTGGTGGCGCTCATACGGCGGCCCCTTCGAGCTCGGAGGTACGGGTGTCGTCCTGCGGGGCACTGGCCTTCTGGCCGGTGATGGACAGGAACACCTCGTCCAGACTGGGCAGTTCGGTGGCGATCGAGCCGATCGTGATGCCGCGCGCGGTGACCGCGCCGACCACGGCGGTGAGCTGCTCGTCGCTGAGGATCGGGACCAGGACGGTGCCGGCCTCGGTGTCCACCGTCGACGTGGCGAGGCCCGTGAGGCCCATGTCGTCGAGGGCGGCGGCCAGCGGGCGCAGCTCCAGCGGGTCGGCCGGGCGGATGCGCAGGGTGCGGCCGCCGACCTTCGCCTTGAGCTCGTCGATGGCGCCGCCCGCGATGACCTTCCCGCGGTCGATGACCGTCAGCTCGTTGGCGAGCTGCTCGGCCTCCTCCATGTACTGGGTGGTGAGGAGGACCGTGACGCCGTCGTTGACCATGCGCCTGACCTCGGCCCACACCTCGTTGCGCGTGCGGGGGTCGAGGCCGGTCGTCGGCTCGTCCAGGTAGAGGACGGCCGGGCTGCCGATCATCGACGCGGCGAGGTCGAGCCTGCGGCGCATGCCGCCGGAGTACGTCTTCGCCGGGCGCGTGGCGGCCTCGGTGAGGGAGAACCGCTCCAGGAGCGCGTCGGCGCGGGAGCGGGACTCCTTGCGGGACAGGTCGAGGAGGCGGCCGATCATGTACAGGTTCTCGCGGCCGGAGAGCTTCTCGTCGACCGCGGCGTACTGGCCGGTGAGGCCTATCACGCGGCGCAGCTGCCGGGGCTGCTTCGCCACGTCGTACCCGGCGACGAAGGCCGAGCCCGAGTCGGGGGTGATGAGGGTGGACAGGCAGCGGACGAGCGTGGTCTTGCCGGCGCCGTTCGGACCGAGCACGCCCATGACCGTGCCCTCGTGCACGTCCAGGTCCACGCCGTCCAGCGCCTTGGTCTCGCCGTAGTGCTTGACCAGCCCCCGCACGGTGACGGAGGCCGTCCGGCCGCCGACGTCACTGTGTGAGGTCTTCTTGTCGATTCGCGTCATGACGTACAAGGTGCCAGGTGCCACCGACAATCCACCGACAGGCGGCCGACAGCCCCGTGTACGGCACCTACAGAACGGCGACGGACGGGCAGTTCAGAAGGGCGGCGGAACGGCAGCAGCCCGCCGACGGGGGAAGATCGGCGAGCCGCTGTGGTGCCACTTTGGTTCAGGTGGTGGTCCGGGTCAGTGGACCGAGTGCTCCTCCTGGGGGAACGTTCCGCCGACCACGTCCTGTGCGAACGCCTTCGCCGCCTCGCCCATGACGCCGCGCAGATCCGCGTACTGCTTCACGAAGCGCGGCATCTTGCCGCCGGTGAGGCCGAGCATGTCGGTCCACACGAGGACCTGGGCGTCGCACTCGGCGCCCGCGCCGATGCCGACGGTCGGGATGTTCAGGGACCGGGTGACCTCGGCGGCCAGTTCGGCCGGGACCAGTTCGAGGACGACGGCGAAGGCGCCGGCGTCCTGGGCGGCCTTGGCGTCACGCAGCAGTCGGTGCGCGTCCTCGTCGCCGCGGCCCTGGACGCGGTACCCCATGGTATTCACGGACTGCGGGGTGAGGCCCAGGTGGGACATGACCGGGATGCCGGACTGCACGAGCAGCTCGGTCTGGGCCAGCGAGCGCTCGCCGCCCTCCAGCTTCACGGCGCCGACCCCGGCCTCCTTGACCAGACGCGTCGCGGACCGCAGGGCCTGTACGGGGCCCTCCTGGTACGAGCCGAAGGGGAGGTCACCGACGATGAGGGCGCGCTTGGTGCCCCGTACGACGGCGGCCGAGAGCATCGTCATCTCGTCGAGGGTGACGGGCACGGTGGTCTCGTACCCGAGGTGACAGTTGCCCGCGGAGTCGCCGACGAGCATGACCGGGATGCCGGCCTCGTCGAAGACGGACGCGGTCATCGCGTCGTAGGCCGTGAGCATGGGCCACTTCTCGCCGCGTTCCTTGGCGAGCGTGATGTCGCGCACCGTGATGCGCCGGTTGCTCTTGCCCCCGTACAGCGCCTTGCTGCCGCTGTTGCTGCTGTCGGGGTTGTTCTGGGCAGCCGAAAGCTGCGTCATCGCAACGGCTCCTTCTGTTGTCTCGAGGCACCCTTACGGCGTCCCCGGATCCCCTCCATGGTGGCACCGCGTGCCGAGGAATGGCTAGGGGGGTGGCCGCCGATCGGGTCACCCCGTGAGCGGGTCGCCCGTCGGGTTCGTAAAGTCTTCCTAAGGATTCCAATACGAGACGGTCTCGTATCGAAACTGCCCTAGGGTAAGTCCCATGACCACTCCTGCCGTTCCCGAATCGCCGCGCATACCGGAGGCTGTGCACCGCCGCCGATGGGCGATCCTCGGCGTGCTGATGCTCAGCCTGCTGATAGTCGTGCTCGACAACTCCATCCTGAACGTCGCGATCAAGACGATCTCGACCCCGCCCCCCGTGGGCCTCGGAGCCACGCAGGGCGAGCTGGAGTGGGCGATCAACGCCTACACGCTGGTCTTCGCCGGACTTCTCTTCACCGCGGGTCTGCTCGGTGACCGGCTCGGGCGCAAGAAGGTGCTGGTCTTCGGCCTCGTCGTCTTCGGCCTCGGCTCCGCCCTCGCCGCCGAGTCCGGCTCGCCGGTCCAGCTCATCATCTTCCGGGCGATCATGGGCATCGGCGCCGCCTTCGTGATGCCGGCGACGCTGGCCATCCTCATGAACGTCTTCGAGCGGGACGAGCAGCCCAAGGCCATCGGCATCTGGGCGGGCGGCGTCGGCATCGCCATCGCGATCGGCCCCATCACCGGCGGCCTGCTCCTCGACCACTTCTGGTGGGGCTCGGTCTTCCTGGTCAACGTGCCGATCGTGATCATCGCGGTCGTCCTGATGCTGGCTCTCGTGCCGGACTCCCGCGACCCCAAGCCCGGCCGTATCGACCTGGTGGGCGTCGCCCTCTCCGTCGTCGGCCTCGTCCTGCTCGTCTACGGCATCATCAAGGGCGGTCAGCTCGCCGACTTCACGGACCCGGCGGTCCTGCTGACCATCGCGGCCGGACTCGTCGTCCTCGTCGGCTTCGTCCTGTACGAGAAGCGCAGCGACCACCCGTCGATCGACATCACGTACTTCAAGAACAAGGTGTTCTCCGCGGCGATCGCCGCCATCGCGCTCGTCTTCTTCGCGCTGATGGGCGTCACCTTCTTCTCGGTCTTCTACACCCAGAGCGTGCGCGGCTACTCGCCGCTGCAGACCGGCCTCCTGATGCTGCCGCTCGCCGCCGCCCAGCTGATCTTCGCGCCGCGGGCCCGGCTCGTCGTCGACCGCTTCGGAGTGCGCGCCACGACGACCGGCGGCCTGGTGATCCTCGCCGCGATGCTCGCCGCGTTCACGATCCTCGACGCGGACACGCCCATCTGGATCCTGGAAGTCATCTTCTTCCTCATGGGTATGGGCATGGCGCACGTCATGACCCCCACCAGCGTCGTCATCATGCAGGCCCTGCCGCGCGAGAAGGCGGGCTCCGCGTCCGCGCTGAGCAACACGTTCCGGCAGGTCGGCGGCGCCCTGGGCATCGCCGTACTCGGTTCCGTGCTGTCCACCGCGTACCGCAGCGGCATCGAGGACAAGCTCGGCCTGCTGCCCGCCGGACTGCGGCACACGGCGGGCGAGTCCATCGAGGCCACCATCGGCGTGGCGGCGAAGCTCGGCCCGCGCGGCGACGCGCTGGTCGGCGCGGCCAACGACTCCTTCCTGCACGCCATGCACGTGACCGCCGTGTGCGGGGCCGGTATCGCGCTGGTGAGCGCCGTCGTCACCATCCTGTTCCTGCCGGGGCGCCCGCCGCGGACCCCGGCCGAGGAGAGCACGGAGGAGACCGTCGGGGCGGGTCGCTGACCTGCACCCGTCGTGGCAGGCCAGTGACCGGCTGAGACAATCGCCGGTACGCAAGGCTGCGGGAAGGCGGAGAGGCGGAGTGGTCGTGGACGTGGATGCGGGGCGCGCGGTGCGGGGGCGCCCGCGCAGCGAGGCCGTCGAGCGGGCCATCGTCGAGGGCGTCCTCAAGCTGATCGAGGACGGCGTCCCGCTCACCGACCTGTCCATCGAGCGGATCGCCCGCACCGCCGGCGTCGGCAAGGCGACCATCTACCGGCGCTGGGCCGGCAAGGAGGAGCTCTTCGTCGAGGTCCTGCGCATCATGGAGGAGCCCGATCCCGAGCTGCCGGGCACCTCGGTGCGCGACGACCTGATCAGCCTCCTGGAGCACCTGCGCAGGCGCGGCGTCTCCCTTCGCTCCTCGGCCCTGCTGCACAACGTCTTCGCGCAGATGAAGAGCCTGCCGAAGCTCTGGGACGCGTACCACGACACCGTGATCGAGCCGCGCCGCCGCGTCATGTTCGACGTGCTGCGGCGCGGCGTCGAGAACGGTGAGCTGCGCGCCGACGTCGACATAGAGCTCATCAACGACTTCATCGTCGGGCCGATGCTGCTGCGCACGATCATCCGGCCCGACGCGCCGCTCGCCGACGACCTCTCCGAGCAGATCGTCGACTGCGCACTCGCCGGGCTGCGGCCACAGGACTGAAGCTGCGGGGCCACCGGACTGAATGTGCGCGTTTCGTCACAGAGGCCCCATGCGTGCCGCCGAACCGGAACCCCGCGCGCCACTGTGCTCGTCCTCGTGCCCGTACGGCCGTCGTGGACGGCGAGGAGGGCGCCGATCATCCCCTAGGGTTTCAGGGCGAGGTCGGTGTGCACGGCAGGGCAGTGAGGCGACGACGGTATGGCGCAGGGGTTCAGGACGGAAACGGGTGGCGGCGGCTCGGGGCACCGGCCTTCCAGAGACCCGCTGCGCCGCCTGACCGGCGGGTGGCGCGGTGACCGGGGGATCTGGCGCCGCGGGGTGGTCCTCGCGGTACTGGCCGTTCTGGTCGCGCTCGTCATGCTCTTCCACGCGCAGATCCCCAACACCCTCGGAAACCTGGGCTCCCTCACCGAGACCTTCCTTCCCTGGCTCGGCGTGTTCGTGCCCGTCCTGCTCGTCCTGGCCGTCGTACGGAAATCCGCGACGGCCCTGATCGCGGTCCTGGTCCCGGCCATCGTCTGGCTCAACCTCTTCGGCGGGCTCCTCACCGACAAGACCGCCGGCGGCGGCGACCTGACCGTCGCCACGCACAACGTCAACGCGGAGAACCCCGACCCGACCGGCACCGCCGACGCCATCGCCGCCTCCGGGGCGCAGGTCGTCGCCCTGGAGGAGCTGACGGCCGACGCCGTTCCCGTCTACGGGAAGGCGCTCGCGAAGACGTATCCGTACCACTCCGTCGCCGGCACCGTCGGGCTGTGGAGCAAGTACCCGCTGAGCGGGACGCGGCCCGTCGACATCCAGCTCGGCTGGACGCGCGCCATGCGCACCACCGTCGCCACGCCCCAGGGCGATGTCGCCGTGTTCGTCGCGCACCTGCCGTCGGTCCGGGTCAAGATCCACGCCGGATTCACCGCAAGCCAGCGCGACACCTCCGCCGACGCGCTCGGCGAGGCCATCTCCGACGAGACGCTCGACAAGGTCATCCTGCTGGGCGACCTCAACGGCACGATGAACGACCGTGCGCTGAACGGCGTGACGTCCCAGATGCGGTCCACGCAGGGTGCCGCCGGCAGTGGGTTCGGGTTCAGCTGGCCGGCCTCGTTCCCCATGGCCCGTATCGACCAGATCATGGTCAAGGGTGTCGAGCCGGTCACATCGTGGACGCTGCCCGAGACCGGCAGCGATCATCTGCCGATCGCGGCGAAGGTTGATCTCACCCGGTCCTGACGTCGGCGTTCGCTCCCCACACCCGTTGTTGACTCGGTGGAAACCGGGGCCTCACCTCACGGGATACTTGGCACGGGAGAGTTTGTTCCGCGCGTAAACTTACAAATTCCCGCGTCTCCCGCCCGTCTTCCCGTGGAAGGTCCCCTTTTTCATGCCCCTGGCCCTGCTCGCCCTCGCCGTGGGCGCCTTCGGCATCGGCACCACCGAGTTCGTGATGATGGGCCTCCTGCCCAACGTCGCCGACGATCTGCACATCTCCATCCCCTCCGCCGGCCACCTCGTCTCCGCGTACGCCCTCGGCGTCGTCATCGGCGCCCCGCTCCTGGCCGCCCTCACCGCGCGCATGCCCCGCCGACGCGTCCTCGTCGGGCTCATGGTGCTCTTCGTCGCCGGTAACGCCGTGTCCGCCGCCGCGCCCGACTATCACCTGCTCATGGCCGCGCGCTTCGTCAGCGGGCTGCCGCACGGCGCCTTCTTCGGCGTCGGCGCCGTCGTGGCCACCTCGCTCGTCGCGCCCGAGCGCAAGGCCCGCTCGGTGTCCCTGATGTTCCTCGGCCTCACCGTCGCCAACGTCATCGGCGTCCCCATCGCCACGCTCATGGGCCAGCAGCTCGGCTGGCGCGCCACGTTCCTCGCCGTCAGCGCCATCGGGCTCGCCGCGATAGCCGCACTCCTGCTCCTCGTCCCCGCCGACCACGGCCACGGCGAGAGCGGCGGGCTGCGCGGTGAGCTCAAGGCGCTCGGCTCCCTGCCCGTGTGGCTCTCCCTCGGCACCACCGTCGCCGGGTTCGGCGCGCTCTTCGCCGCGTACAGCTATGTCACGCCGATGCTCACCGGCACCGCCGGGTTCGCCGAGGCGAGCGTCACGCTGCTCCTCGCCCTGTTCGGCGTCGGCGCCACCGCCGGGAATCTGCTCGGCGGGCGGCTCGCCGATCGCTCCCTGCGCGGGACTCTGTTCGGCGGGCTCGTCTCGCTCGTTGTGGTGCTTGCGCTGTTCCCTGTGCTGATGCGGGCCGAGTGGAGTGCCGGGGTCGCCGTCGTGCTGCTCGGTATGGCTGCCTTCACCACCGGGTCCCCGCTTCAGCTCATGGTCATGGAGAAGGCCTCGGCCGCACCCTCCCTCGCCTCCTCCGCCAACCAGGCCGCCTTCAACCTCGCCAACGCCGGCGGCGCCTGGATCGGCGGGCTCGCCCTCGCCGCCGGGTTCGGGCTTACGTCCCCCGCGGTCGCCGGGGCCGCGCTCGCCGTCCTCGGGATCGGGGTGGCCGGGGTTGCCTATGGGGTCGACCTGCGTCGGTCCCGGGGCGCTGCCCCTTCCGCCGCGACGGGGCACGGGCTCCTCGTGGCCTCGCATCTGCCCGATGCCGTGTCTCCGGCTCAGGACGCCGGGGAGCCCACTCGTCGTCGGTGATGTGACGGGTGGGCTCCGGGGCTTGGGCTTGGGGGTCGGGGGCTGGGGCGGTGACTGCTACGCCGACTCCCGCCACCTGTTCGTGATCGGCAGACGGCGGTCCTTGCCGAAGCCCTTTGCCGAGATCTTCGTGCCCGGCGGGTATTGGCGCCTCTTGTACTCCGCCGTGTCCACCATCCGCAGTGTCCTCGTCACCAGGTCCGCGTCGAACCCGGCCGCCACAATCGCGTCCGCGCCCCTGTCCCGGTCCACGTACAGCTCCAGGATCGCGTCCAGCACCGGGTAGTCCGGCAGCGAGTCCGTGTCCACCTGGTCCGGGCGCAGCTCCGCGCTCGGCGGCTTCGTGATCGAGTTCTCCGGGATCGGGGGAGTCTGGCCGCGCTCCGCCGCCGCCCGGTTGCGCCACTCTGCCAGCCGGAAGACCGACGTCTTGTACACGTCCTTGATCGGGCCGTACGCGCCGACCGAGTCGCCGTACAGCGTCGAATAGCCCACCGCCAGCTCGGACTTGTTGCCCGGCGCGAGCACGATGTGGCCCTCCTGGTTGGACACCGCCATCAGCATCGTGCCGCGCAGCCTCGACTGGAGGTTCTCCTCCGCGAGGCCCGTCAGGCCCAGCGACCCCATGTATGCGTCGAACATCGGCTCGATCGGCACCGTACGGAAGTTGAGGCCCGTGCGGTCTGCCAGCTCCGCCGCGTCGCCCTTCGAGTGGTCCGAGGAGTACTTCGACGGCATCGCGATGCCGTACACGTTCTGCGCGCCCAGCGCGTCGCACGCGATCGCCGCCGTCAGCGCCGAGTCGATGCCGCCCGACAGGCCGATCAGTACCGAGCGGAAGCCGTTCTTCGCGGCGTAGGCGCGCAGGCCCACGACCAGCGCCGAGTAGACCTCCTCGTCGTCGTCCAGGCGGTCCGCGTAGCCGCCCGTCAGCTCCGGCTCGTACGCCGGGACGTGATCCTCGGAGATCGTCAGGTGGTCGATGCGCAGGCCGTCGTCGACCGTCCCCGTCGGGGCCTCCGGCTTCGCCGCCGGGAGGTCCAGGTCCAGGACCACGCAACCCTCCGCGAACTGGGGCGCCCTGGCCACTACTTCGCCCGCGGCGTCCACCACGATCGAGTCGCCGTCGAAGACGAGCTCGTCCTGGCCGCCGATGGTGGCGACGTACGCCAGCGTGCAGCCCGCCTCCTGGGCGCGCTTGCGCACCAGGTCCAGGCGCGTGTCGTCCTTGTTCTGCTCGTACGGCGACGCGTTGATCGAGATCAGGAGGCCGGCGCCGGCGCTTCGGGTGGCCGGGACGCGGCCGCCGTCCTGCCAGAGGTCCTCGCAGATGGCGAGCGCCACGTCGATTCCGCGTACGCGGATCACGGGCATCGTGTCGCCCGGCACGAAGTAGCGGAACTCGTCGAAGACGCCGTAGTTCGGGAGGTGGTGCTTGGCGAACGTCAGGGCGACCCGGCCGTTGTGCAGGACCGCGGCGGCGTTCTGGGGGGCGCCTGCGGGCTGGCCGTACTTGGGCTGGGCCTTCTCCGAGCGGTCCAGATAGCCGACGATCACGGGGAGGTCGCCGTGGCCCTCGTCGGCGAGGCGCCTGGCCAGGGCGGTCAGTGCCTGGCGGGATGCCTCGACGAAGGACTCGCGCAGGGCGAGGTCCTCCACCGGGTAGCCGGTCAGGACCA
The DNA here is from genome assembly GCF_035918235.1 of Streptomyces sp. NBC_01445. Lineage (NCBI taxonomy): Bacteria > Bacillati > Actinomycetota > Actinomycetes > Kitasatosporales > Streptomycetaceae > Streptomyces > Streptomyces sp. NBC_01445. Next base: position 7,069,838 of record NZ_CP109485.1, read on the forward strand.
TCTCGGGGAACGCGACCAGGTGCGCTCCCTGTTCGGCGGAGTGCTTGGTCCAGCGGATGATCGCCTCGGCGTTCCCGGCGAGATCTCCGACGGTCGAGTCGATCTGATTCAGGGCGAGACGTAGTTGAGGCACGGGGTCAGTTTAATCGTCTGACTGACGCGATGTCCTCTCGGACCGGGGAGTGGAGGGGGGTGGGTCTCGCTCGGTCCTCGGGTGCCGGCTGTCGTCGGGCGGTGTGTTGTCGGGTGCGGGCTCGGTGCGATTTCGGGTGCGGGCTCGGCAGGTGCGTTTTTGGGTGCGGGCTCGGTGTGGGCTTGTCAGGTGCGTTTTTGGGTGCGGGGCCGCGGGGGCATGTACGTGCTCGCTGTTCTATGGGCTTTCGTCAGCCAGCTGATTGCCTGTGCGTGGTGCTGGTGGCTGCGCGCGCACATGCCCCCACGTCCCCTCCCGTTTCGTCGGCGTCTCACGGCCGGTGGGACTTTGCTGTCTCCGGCCTGTCTCGTACGCGCCTGAGCGCCGGTGGGACTTCGCTGTCTCCGGCCCTGTCGCGTACGCGGCTGAGCGCCGGGGGACTTTGCTGTTTTCGGCCTGTCTCGCACGCGGCCGACTGCCCGGTGGGACTACCTGTCTTCGGTCAGGTCTCGTACGGCGCTCAGTGGCGGTGGGGGCGGACGCTGTCTCTGATCACTATGTGCGTGCCCAGGAGGTGGCGTTGCTGGCCCGGGCGGGACGTGCCTGTCAGGGCCAGTCTTACGGCCGTGCGGCCCATTTCCGCTGCCGGGATGTGCACCGTGGTGAGGCCGGGGGTGATGTCTGCTGCCACTGGGTCGTCGTTGTAGCCGACCACCGAGATGTCCTCGGGGACCCGTAGGCCCGCCTCCGCCAGTGCGCGGATCGCCGCTGCTGCCACGCGGTCGTCGCCCGCGAAGACCGCCGTGAAGTCCGGCTTGCCGTTGCACTTGTCCAGCAGGTCGCGCATTGCCTCGTAGCCGTGGTGCTGGCCGAAGCCGATGCCGTGCAGGATCGCGTCCGAGCGGGGGACGCCGTGGTCGTTCAGGGCTCTGAGGTAGCCCGTTACCCGGGCCTCGCCGGTGGTGTTGCCCGGCTGGTAGCCGATCATCGCGATCTTCCGGTGGCCGGCGCCCAGGAGGTGGCTCGTTATCGCGTGTGCGCCCGCGCCGTTGTCGTACTCCACCACGAGTGCGGGGACGTCGGGTGCCGGTGCCGGTCTGCCGCACAGGACCAGGCGCGAGCCCGCCGCCGCGAGTGCTTCCGCGTAGTGCGCCATTCGCTCGCGGTACTCGTCGTCCTCGATGACCCCGCCCACCAGGACCACGGCCTCCGCCGCCTGTTCCCGCATCATCTGGACCAGCGCCAGTTCGCGGGCCGGGTCGCCGCCCGTCGAGCAGACCAGGGTGAGTCTGTTGTGCTGGGCCGCTTCCATCTCCACGCCCTGCGCCACAGCCGCGTAGAACGAGCTGACCACGTCGAACATCAGGACCGCGATCGTCTTGCGTCCGGCGCCGGCGAGGGCTCGGGCGTGCGCGTTGACCACGTAGTCCAGGTCCTTGACCGCTCTTTGGACCTTGGCGCGCGAGGCCGCCGATGTCGGGTAGTTACCCGCCAGGACCCGCGAAACAGTCGCGACCGAGACGCCCGCGCGCGCGGCCACATCACGGATGGTGACCCGCTCACCCACTGTTGTCTCTCCTCAACTTGCCTGTCCGGGGCGGGCGATGCCGCCCCGGACCATCATGGACGATGCCATACGTTCAGTGCGCCGCCTCGTACTCCTTGGCGAATTCCTCCAGCGCCTGCTGTCCGCCCTGGTTGAGCCACTTCTTGTATACGGCGTCCCAGTCGGAGACCTTCCGGCGGCCCGTGACCGTGGCCGTCACGCCGTCGCTGATGATCTGGTCGAGCGTCGCGCCCTGCTTGTTGTACGTGTCCGACTGCAGACCCCAGCGGTCGTTCGGCACCATCATCGGGATCACCTTCTGCTGCCACGCGTGGAGGCGTTCGATGATGTCCCCGTAGCCCGGCGCGTACAGGACCTGCGGTGCGTCGCTCAGGTACACGAACGGCAGGTTCACCTTCGACTCGACGAGGCCGAGAGGAGTCGCGATCGGGTTGTTGTCCTTGTCCCGCTTGAAGTGCGTTCCCTCCAGGCCGAAGTGGACCAGCTCGTACTCCTCGGTGCCGAACGGCGAAGCCAGGTAGTCGAGGATCCGCAGCATCATCTTCACGCGGTCCTTCGATGCTTTCTTGATCACCGTGTAGCCGAAGATGCCCTGCGACTGCTGGTAGCCCGGTGTGGTGTCTTTGGGGGTGTAGGGGACCAGTGCGTCCAGGTCGAAGGCGTTCTTGATGCCTTGTGCCGAGCCGGGGTAGGAGAGGAAGCCGTCCGTCATGGAGAGGACCGTGCCGTTCCAGAACTGCGTCTTCAGGTCCACCTGCGAGACGGATGTCGCCTCCGGGTAGTACACGCCGGCCTTGCGCAGGTTCGACATGAACTCGAGCGTGGTCTTGAACTCGTCCGTGCTCGCGAAGAACGTCGCCTTGTTGTCCTTGATGCGCCACTGGTTCGGCGCGCCGTGCCACGTGGCGTGCGTCTTGAAGCCGAAGTACGCGGTTGACGAGGCGCCCAGGGCCCATTTCTTGGCTGTTGTTGCTTCCTTCGCCATTGCTGTGAAGTCGTCGGCGGACATGCCCGGCTTGTAGCCCGCCTTCGTGAACGCCTGGCCGCTGAAGTACATCGTGTCCTGCGGCTTCGGGCGCTCCACCGGGACTCCGAAGATCCGGCCCGAGATCCGGCCCATGCCCTGCCAGGCGTACGTCGGGATGCCCGCCAGGTTCGGGTAGTCCTTCACCGCGTCGCCCGACAGGTACTCGGTGAGGTCCTCGCAGCGGGACTTCACGAACTGCGCCTCGCGCGGCAGGACGTAGCCGCCGCCGATGTTGATGATGTCCGGCAGGTCGTCGCCCGCGAACAGCGTCGCCATCTTCGTGCGGAAGTCCGCGTCCGGGACCACGGTGAACTCGACGTCCACGCCCAGCGCTTCGTTGATCGCGGCCCACAGCTTGTTCTGCGCCGCCGGCTTCGGGGGTGTGCCGTAGGTGATGGAGAGGACCTTGATCTTCTCCTTGCCCGTGCCGGGCTTCTCCGCGACGGCCTTGACCAGCTTCGCGGGGTAGGTGGTGTAGCCCGCCTGGACGCCCTCCGCGGTGGCCGCCAGGTCCGGCTTCGCGCCGGCGGCGGGGGTGTACGTCGGCCACGCGGCCGCCTTCTTGCCCGCGTTGGAGACCGAGCCGCCGCCACCCGAGTCGGTGGAACAGGCGGTGAGGAAGGACGGGGCGGCCAGGGCGGCGCCGCCGACGGCTATGGAACGCAGCAGGGTGCGACGCGACATCGAGGAACCGGACACGTGAGTGGACCCTTCGGGAAAGGTGGGCAGCTGGCTAGCTCTTGACGGCGCCGGTGAGCACGCCCTTGGTGAAGTACTTCTGGAGGAACGGGTAGACGAGGAGGATCGGGACGGTGGCGATCACCAGGACCGCCATCTGCGTCGTCTGCGGGGCCGAGACCATGCCGGCCTCACTGAGACCCGTGTCGCTGATCTGCGCGCCGCCGATCACATAGGTGCGCAGGACCTGGGAGAGCGGCCAGTGGTCGGACTCCAGGTAGATCGAGGCGTTGAACCAGGCGTTCCAGTAGCTCACCGCGTAGAACAGGCCGACCACCGCGAGGGCCGCCTTGGACAGCGGGAGCACGATCCGCCAGAACACCGTCCAGTCGCCCGCCCCGTCCAGGCGCGCCGCCTCGTACAGCTCCTCCGGTATTCCCTGGAAGAAGCCCCGCAGGACCACCAGGTTGAAGACGTTGATCAGGACGGGGGCTATCAGGGCCGCGTACATGTTCTGCAGTCCGAGGCCCTTGACCAGGAGGAACGCCGGGATCATGCCAGGGGGGAAGAGGAACGTGAAGAGGATGACGAGGAGGACCGGTTTGCCTCCCAGGACTCCTGGGCGGCTGAGTGCGTAGGCCAGGAATGACGTGCATGCCAGGGACGCCAGGGTGCCTGTCAGCGTTACGCCGATGCTTACGCCCAGCGCCTTGGTGACTATCCCGCCGCTGAGGATGTTGCGATACGCCCGCAGGGTTGGGTCCGTGGGCCACAGGACCCAGCCGCCGTTGGCCACTACCTCTTTGTTCGAGGCCAGTGACGTGGAGATGATCACCAGGAACGGGATCAGGACCAGGGCCAGGACGACTGTTATCGCGACCGCTTTGGCTGCCTGGGTGGCGGGTCTGGGATTTTCCTTCCACGCCGGACGCGAGGGGGCTTTGAGGTGCGTGGTTGTGGTCATTTGTAGATCCCCTGTTCGCCCAGCTTGTGCGCCACCCGGTTCGCCGTGAAGACGAGCACCGCGCCCACCACGCCCTTGAACAGGCCCGCCGCTGCCGCGTATCCGGTGTCCCCGCCGACGATTCCCTGCCAGAACACGAAGGTGTCCAGGACCTCGCCCACCTCCGGGCCTACCGACTGGCGCTGGAGCAGCATCTGTTCGAAGCCGACCGACAGGATGTCGCCGAGCCGCATGATCAGGAGCAGCACGATGATCGGGCGGATGGACGGCAGCGTGACGTGCCAGAAGCGGCGCCACGGGCCCGCGCCGTCGATCGCCGCCGCCTCGTACTGCTGCTCGTCGACCTGCATCAGCGCCGCGAGGAAGATGATCGTTCCCCAGCCGGCGTCCTTCCAGACCACCTCGGCCACCACCAGCGGACGGTACGCGTCCGGGTTGCCGATGATGTCGACCGTGTGGATCCCCGAGTCGCCCAGGAACGAGTTCAACAAGCCTGTGTCGGACAGGACCTGCTGGAACAGCGCCACCACGATCACCCAGGACAGGAAGTGCGGCAGATAGACCACCGACTGCACGAAGCGGCGCAGGAAGTCCGACGTCAGGCTGTGCAGGAGCAGGGCGATGGCCAGGGGGATGGGGAAGAAGAACGTCAGCTGGAGCACCGCTATGTAGAAGGTGTTCCACGTCGCGTGCCAGAAGTCGGCGTCGCCGAACATCCGGGTGAAGTTCTCGAAGCCCACCCAAGGGCTCGCCCAGAGGCCGTCGAACGGGACGTACTCCTTGAACGCCACGACGTTGCCGACGAAGGCGCCGTAGTGGAACAGCAGGAAGTAGGCCAGGCCCGGGACCATGAGCAGCAGGAAGGTGCGGCTGCTCCGAAACCGTTTCCCGAGGCTGTCCTGCCTGGGTTTGTGCGTATCTGACCCGCTGCCCGGGGTGCCGGGGGGCTTCACCGCCTCGGTCTCGGGCCTGTCCTTCGCCACCGTGGGCACGGAAACCCCTCCGTCGTTGGAACAAGGTGAGCGGGAATCTAAAACGGTTACTACGCCGGGTCAACCCCCTTGTCTCCCCGATCTCTTGACCATCTCTCAGGATTGGGCCTAGCCTCCTGGCATCTTGAGGTAACCGGTTACTAGAGATCTGCAGCTGGAGGGTGGTAGCGCGTGGCAGCACACCGACCGATCGCGGCACTGGCCATGGACGCCGAGGTGCTCGACCGGGTCATCCCGTCGGACCTGCGGCAACGGCTCGGGCGGTGCGCCGACCTCGCGCCCGTTCCGCTGACCGGGCCGCTCGGCACCCCCGAGGCCCGCGCGGTTCTCTCCGGAGTCGAGGTGCTGATCACCGGCTGGGGCTGCCCGCAGCTCACCTTTGACGTTCTGGCGCACGCGCCCCGGCTCCGCGCCGTCGTGCACGCCGCCGGATCGGTAAAGCCCGTCGTCTCGGACGCCCTGTGGGAGCGGCCCGGCATCACCGTGTCCTCCGCCGCCGACGCCAACGCGGGTCCCGTCGTCGCCTTCACGCTCGCCGCGATCACCTTCGCCGCGAAGAAGGCGCTGCCCGTCGCCGCCCACTACTCCGGCGGCTGGCCCGGCTTCACCGCGCGCGAGGGCGCCGACGGTCGCGTCGTCGGGATCATCGGCGCCTCCCGCATCGGCCGGCGCGTGATGGCCGGGCTGCGCGCCTCGGACGCGGGGTATCGGATCCTGCTCACCGATCCGTACGTCAGTGAAGGCGATGCCGCCGCGCTCGGCGTTGAGCTCGTCGAGCTGTCCGAGCTCTGCCGGCGCAGCTCCATCGTGAGCGTGCACGCGCCTCAACTGCCCGAGACGCGGGGGTTGCTGGGGGAGGAGATGCTGAAGCTCGTGGCTGACGGTGGTGTCGTTGTGAACACCGCTCGGGGGTCACTCGTCGACACCGAGGCGCTCGCTCGTGAGTGCGCCTCGGGCCGGCTTGATGCATTTCTCGATGTCACCGACCCCGAACCGCTGCCTGCCGGGCACCCGTTGCTCACCCTTCCCAATGTCCTGGTCACCCCGCACATGGCGGGCGCGCAGGGCAGCGAGGTGCGCCGGCTGGGGTTGTACGCGGTGGAGGAGGCCGAGCGGTTCGCGCGCGGTGAGGAGCTGCTCGGGCGGCTTTCGCGGGGGGATCTTTCACGGCTCGCCTGAGGGGCGGCGGCTGGGGCGTCGGGAGTGGGGTGTCGGCAGTGGGGCGGGGCGTCCGGGGGTGGGGATGCGTCTTGTGAATGTAACCGTTTCCCGTCAGGGGCATTGACCTCAACCACCTTGCTGGGCACGGTACTTGCCGAACACCTCTCCTACCCCCAGGAGCAAGAATGGTACCGGTTACATCCGGGCTCCGAAGAGCCTGCACCACGCTCGCGGCAGGTCTCGCGCTCGCCGCCTCCGCCCTCGTCTCCCCGCCGGGTGCCCAGGCGGCCGGGTCCGCGCACCCCGGCCATCCGCCCCACCCCTCGCAGTCCGCGAGCACCCCCTACTACGTGGACTGTTCCGCCGCGGCGAACGGCGACGGCAGTCTCGCCGCGCCCTACAACAGCCTCGCCGCGGCCAATGCCGTCACCTACGGCCCCGGCGACCGGCTCTACTTCAAGCGCGGAGCCACCTGCCGCGGTCAGCTCAAGCCCGCAGGATCGGGCTCCGCGGCCGCCCCGGTCAGGGTCGCCCCCTACGGCTCCGGCAGCGCTCGGCCCGTGATCGAGGGCGGTGGCACCGTCTACGCCGCCGTCCATCTGCTCAACGTCGAGCAGTGGGAGATCCGTGGTCTGGAGGTCACCAACAAGGGCGCCACGGAAGCCGAGCGCAACGGCATCCTCGTCGAGCTCGCCGACCACGGCACCGGCACCCACTACGTCCTCGACGACGTCTACGTCCACGACGTCAACGGCGGCGACACCAAGAGCAGCAACGGTATCCAGTTCCGCGTCTCCGGCACCGTGACGCCGACCCGCTTCGATGACGTACTCGTCCAGAACAGCGAGATCTACAAGGTCGACCGCGAGGGCCTGACCACCCAGTCCAGCTGGGCCTGCCGAGCCGTCTACGGGTGCACGAGCGGTCCCGCGTGGACGGCGAGTACGCGTGTCGTGTTCCGTGGCAACAAGATCCACGACATCGGCGGCGACGGCATGGTCGTCCGCGTGACCCGGGACGCGCTGGCCGAGCACAACGAGGCGTACGACATCTGGATGCGCTCGGCCGGCAACAACGCGGGCCTGTGGACCATCAACAGTGACGGGACCGTCTTCCAGTACAACGAGGTCCACCATGTGCGCCGCACGGCGGGCATGAACGACGGCATGGCCTTCGACGCCGACTTCGGCACCCGCGGCGCCGTCTTCCAGTACAACTACAGCCACGACAACGAGGGCGGCTTCCTGCTGCTCTGCGGGGCCTGCGGCAGCGGCGCCGACACGGCCGGTACCGTCGCGCGTTACAACCTCTCCGTCAACGACGGCTCGCGCATCCTGTACGCCGTCGGCGACGCGGCCGCCCAGATCCTCAACAACACCTTCTACATGGGGGCCGGTTCCACCACGTCGGTCGTGGAGAGCAGTGGTGGGGCGTCCACCACCTTGTGGAGCAACAACATCTTCTACAACCTCGGCACCGGCGGATACGGCGGCAAGCCCGCCGAGCACACCTGGCGCGACAACGTCATGTACGGCAACCACCCGGCGTCCGAGCCCGCCGACCCCGGCAAGGTGACCGCCGACCCGCTCCTCGCCGACCCGGGCTCCGCCGATCCCGCGGGGTACAAGCTGAAGGCCGGATCCCCGGCGCGCGGCGCCGGGCAGGTCACCACCGGCTCCGGCGGCAAGGACTACTTCGGCTCTCCCGCGCCCGTCGCCTGTCGTCCCGACATCGGCGCCCACCAGGTCTCTGCGTTCGATGACGCCGCCTGTTCGGGCGGGACCAACCTGGTCGCCGACCCCGGCTTCGAGACGGGTGTCTCGCCCTGGGCGCCCTCGGGGGCCGTCGTGGCCGACACCGCGAATCCGCACGGAGGCGGCTCCAGTCTGCGCGTCTCGGGGACCCCGAGCACGGCCGAGCAGAAGATCACCGTCGCGCCGAACACCACGTACACGCTCTCCGGCTGGGGGCGGGTCGACGCGTACGACACCCAACTCGCCGTGGGAGTGAAGAACTTCGGCGGGGCCGAGACCCGTATTCCCGCCTTCAGCGCGTTCGGGTGGCGCACCGGCAGCATCACCTTCACCACGGGCGCCACCAATACCTCGGCGACCCTCTACTGCTACACCCGCACCGGTAAGGGCAGTGGCTGGTGCGACGACCTGAGGGTCGTCAAGCAGTAGCGCGTGGAAGGGAATTGAGGGCGGCGCCCGTCCCGGTGGTGTCCGGGGCGGGCGCCGCTCTTTCGTGGGTCAGCGACGGCCGAAGGACGTCACATAGCCCGGCGCCGGCGAGCCGACACCCGTCACGTCGTCGTAGCCGCGGACCGCCTTGAGCGAGCTGTCCTTGCCGAGGCTGCGCAGGGAGGTCAGCAGGCCGTCGGCCGCGTCGAACCCGTTCGCGTAGTCGACACGGACCACCGCGAGGTCACGGCCGGTCGGCTTGTCCGTCACGTCGTGGTAGATCTTCGAGCCGAAGCGGTCGTAGATCGCCGGGTTGGCGAAGCCGAGCGCGTGCCCGCCGCGGGCCTCCTGGACCAGCGCCTGCACACCCGCGATGACGGGCGCCGCCAGCGACGTGCCGCCGATGCGGTACTCGTCGTACTTGAGCGAGCCGTCGGGGAACGTCTGCGACTGGCCGACGAGGAAGCCGGTGTTCGGGTCGGCCACCGCGGAGATGTCCGGCACCGTACGCATCTTCTGCGAGCCGCCGTTGGCGCGCGCCAGCGAGTTCGGGACGACACCGCTCTGGTAGAACGGCTGCTTCACCGTCTTGCTGGTGCCGCCGCCCGCACCCGAGGTGTACGCCCCGGGGAAGGCGTCCCAGCTCTTGCCGTCGGCCGACAGGTTGGCCTTGAGCGTGCCCCAGCCGGTCTCGAACTGGTACTTGTCGCCCTTGCCGACGGCCAGCGACGTACCGCCGACGGACGTCACCCACGCCGAGTTGGCGGGCACGTCGACCTGCTTCGTGCCGGTGTTCGCCACCTCGTCGCCGTTGTCGCCGGACGAGAAGTAGAAGCCGATGCCCTCGATCGCGCCGTACTGGAAGATCTGGTCGTACGCGGCGGCGAGGTCGGGGGTCTGGTTGGCCTCGATGTCGCCCCACGAGTTCGACACGATGTCGGCGAGGTGACCGTCGACGATCTTGCCGAGGGAGTCGAGCAGCGCGTCGTCGTAGCAGGACGCGGCGCCGACGTAGGTGATGTCGGCCGCGGGAGCCACGGCGTGCACGGCCTCGACGTCGAGGGTCTCCTCGCCGTACCAGCCGGACGCCCCGCACTCCTCGGTCTTGGTGTAGTCCGCGGGCAGGACCTGCTTCAGCTGGCCGCTGCGGTAGGCCGCGTCACCGTTGCGCTTGGCGTAGGTGGCCGCGTCCTTCGCGATGGTCGGCGAGGCGTACGCGTCGGTGATGGCGACGCGGACCCCCTTGCCGGTCTTCTTGCCGGCGCCGTAGGCGGCACGCAGCTGCTTGCCGGTGTAGCCCTTCACGGCGTACGGGGCCTTCTGGCCGTACGCGGACGGCTGAGTGCTCGCCGTCTTCGAGCCGTAGTACGACGAGAAGGGGCCGGCGTTGTGGAACACGGCGTCCGGCGGCGGCAGCGTCTCGTCGTGGTCCGCCTTGTGCGGCGCGCTGTCCAGGCCGGTCACGGTGAGGACCGCGCCGTTCAGGGACGCGGGCACCGTGGCGGCGGCCGTGGGCGCGCGGTAGGTGTGCTTGCCCTTGGCGTAGTTGTGCAGCTGGGCGCCGAACGCCTTCTCGGCGGCGGCGACTTCGCCCGAGACGGAGATGTAGTGCTTGCTGACGTCGGTCACGGTGAGGCCCGAGGACTCGAGCCACTTCGTGACCTCGGCTATCTGGGCCTTGGTCGCGCCGAAGCGGGCCTGGGCCTGCTTGGCGCTGAGGTGCTTGCCGTACGACGCCGACTGCGGGTCGGACACGGCTTTCGCGTACGCCGCGAGGCCCGCCGCGTCGCGCCCCGCGAGGTAGACGCGGGCGTGCACGGTGGAGCTGTTCGACGCGGCACCCTGGTCGGCCTTGGCCGTGGCCCACAGCGGCTTGGTGCCGGTCAGTGCGTCGCGGGCGCCCGGGTTCGGGTCGGCCTGGGCGACGGGTGCTGCGATGGCGAGCGCGCCGGCGAGCAGTGGCAGTGTCGCTGCCAGGCTGAGCCCGGCGCGGGCCGCGGCACGGGTGGATCTCATACAACCCCCTGCGATGTGGTTCGTCGCGTGTGGCGACGGTGATGCGCGTGCACCGGATCGACCTGCGCACGCAACTGATCACTGTTGCGCCGAACCGTTCATGCAAGGGGAATGGAAGCGCCAAGAAGAGCCCAAGGAACGCCATTCGAGGGCGATTTGGGACGGTACGTGATCGGGGCGAGGGTTTCCCTCAGGTATTCCCGGGGTTCCCGGGGTTTCCCTTCCTACGACTTTTCCTTCGACCTGTCCTACGACCTGTCCTTCAACATCTCAGCCATCAGGTCGAGTTCCGACTTCTGCGAGGCGACCATGCCCGCCGCGAGCCGTTTCTCCACCCCGACCCCGCAGCGCTCGACGCACCCCTCGGCCATATGGACGCCGCCCTTGTGGTGCGCGGTCATCAGCTGGAGGTAGAGCACCTCGGCCCGCTTGCCGCTCGCCTTGCGGAGCTCGTCGAGCTGCGAGTTCGTGGCCATGCCCGGCATCAGTGCGCCGTCCTGCCCGGGCGGCATGTCGCCCATGCCCATCCAGGACATCGGCGGCTTCGCGGACACCTTCGGCAGCCCCCACAGGTCGAGCCAGCCGAGCAGCATGCCCCGCTGGTTGGCCTGCGTCTGCGCGATGTCGTAGGCGAGGCGGCGCACCTCCTCGTCCTTCGTGCGGTCGCGCACGATGTACGACATCTCGACGGCCTGCTGATGGTGGACCGCCATGTCCCGCGCGAACCCGGCGTCGGCCGACTCGGCGCCCGGCACCCGCACGGCCGACGAACCGCCGTCGTCCCCGTCGGCGACCGCGTACGTGACCGCCCCGCCCGCGACGAGCACCGCCGCCACGGCCGGCACGATCCAGGCCGCGCGCCTCACTGGGACAGGCCGTTGGTGCAGGCGGCACCCGGCTCAGGGGTCTGCTTGCCCTGGACGAACGTCGAGAAGAACGAGGCCACGTCCGGGTCGGTGGCGCTCTTCACGGTCCGCTGGTGGCCCCAGGCGCTCAGCATGATCGGGTCCTTCTGGTCCTGGTCCGGGCTCATCAGCGAGTACGGCGTCTGGCGCACCTTCGCCGCGAGCTTCTGCACGTCACCCGGGTCGGCCTTGTCCGTGTACGTCACCCAGACCGCGCCGTGCTCCAGGGCGTGCACCGCGTTCTCGTTCGGGATCGCCTTCTTGTAGACGTCGCCGTTGCAGTTCATCCAGACCTGGTTGTGGTCCCCGCCCACCGGCGGCGTCATCGGGTACGTCACCTTCTTCGCGACGTGGTTGCGGTCCAGCTTCCCGGTCCAGGTCTTCACGCCGTCCGAGCCGGTCTTGAACGACCCGGCCGACGACTTCGCGTCCGCCGTGTCCTTCGAGTCGTCACCCTTCATGAGGGCCCACGCCCCGAATCCGGCGAGGCACACGACCACGACGGCGCTCACGACGACGACGAGGACGCGGCGCAGGCGCTCGCGGGAGCGCTCGGCGCGGCGCATCTCCTCTATGCGGGCCTTGCGCGTCGCGGAGCCGGTGTTCTTGGCGGAACCCATGGTGAGTCCTTCTGGGAAAGGGACGGGACGGCTGAACGGGTCCGCTGATCGTAGTGGGGAGCGGGGGGCCGTTGCCATGCCGTGTAGCCGGTGCTGCGGACGGCAGGGACTATGGGACTAGGGGCCCCAGCAGGCACTATGGGCACGGAGTCGTATACATCTGCCGTTCGCACGATGTTCGGGCCCGGGTCGGCCAGTCGATCAAGGTCGGCAACGCGCATGAAACGGTGATGTGGTGGGATGCTCAGGAGCCTGCCGACGGTGTCCCGCAGGGCGCGGACGCAGGCGGCCTGACCAGCAAGGATGGGTGGAAGCGGAAGATGGACAAGCAGCAGGAATTCGTGCTCCGGACGCTCGAGGAGCGGGATATCCGGTTCGTCCGCCTGTGGTTCACGGATGTCCTCGGCTTCCTGAAGTCGGTGGCCGTGGCCCCGGCGGAGCTGGAGCAGGCCTTCGACGAGGGCATCGGCTTCGACGGCTCCGCGATCGAGGGCTTCGCCCGCGTGTATGAGTCCGACATGATCGCCAAGCCCGACCCGTCGACCTTCCAGGTGCTGCCCTGGCGCGCCGAGGCCCCGGGCACCGCGCGGATGTTCTGCGACATCCTGATGCCCGACGGCTCCCCGTCGTTCGCGGACCCGCGCTACGTGCTGAAGCGGGCCCTGGCCAAGACCTCGGACCTGGGCTTCACCTTCTACACGCACCCCGAGATCGAGTTCTTCCTCCTCAAGAACAAGCCGCTCGACGGGTCCCGCCCCACCCCGGCCGACAACTCCGGCTACTTCGACCACACCCCGCAGAACGTCGGCATGGACTTCCGCCGCCAGGCGATCACCATGCTCGAATCCATGGGCATCTCGGTCGAGTTCAGCCACCACGAGGGCGCCCCCGGCCAGCAGGAGATCGACCTGCGGTACGCCGACGCGCTGTCCACGGCCGACAACATCATGACGTTCCGCCTCGTCATGAAGCAGGTGGCGCTGGAGCAGGGCGTGCAGGCGACCTTCATGCCGAAGCCGTTCTCCGACCACCCCGGCTCCGGCATGCACACGCACCTGTCCCTCTTCGAGGGCGACCGCAACGCGTTCTACGAGTCCGGCTCCGAGTACCAGCTGTCCAAGGTCGGCCGCTCCTTCATCGCGGGCCTGCTCAAGCACGCCGCCGAGATCTCCGCCGTCACCAACCAGTGGGTCAACTCCTACAAGCGCATCTGGGGTGGCGGCGGCCGCACCGCCGGCGCCGGCGGCGAGGCGCCCTCGTACATCTGCTGGGGCCACAACAACCGCTCGGCCCTGATCCGCGTCCCGATGTACAAGCCCGGCAAGACCGGCTCCGCGCGCGTCGAGGTCCGCTCGATCGACTCGGGCGCGAACCCGTACCTGACGTACGCCGTGCTGCTCGCCGCCGGACTCAAGGGCATCGAGGAGGGCTACGAGCTCCCGCCGGGCGCCGACGACGACGTGTGGGCCCTGTCCGACGCCGAGCGCCGCGCGATGGGCATCGAGCCGCTCCCGCAGAACCTCGGCGAGGCGATCGCCCTCATGGAGCGCAGCGAACTCGTCGCCGAGACACTGGGCGAGCACGTGTACGACTTCTTCCTGCGCAACAAGAAGCAGGAGTGGGAGGAGTACCGCTCGGAGGTCACGGCCTTCGAGCTGCGGAAGAACCTGCCGGTGCTGTAAGCACAGCTCAGGGCGGTTTCACGCCGCGTCGAGCCTCCGGGGCCGTCGGTCTATGACAGGCGGCCCCGTCGCGTGCGCCGGGGGGCTGGGGCGTGACGTCCACATCGCCGAGCAGCGCGCGGGCCTGCGGCACTGTTCGCTGCCACGCCTCGAGGGGCTCGGCCGGGATCGGCGCTGCCTTCGGCCGCGGCCTCGGTTCCTGAACTCAGGGGAGTAGTCCCGGCAAGCGGCCACGTTCAGCGCAGTCCGGCTGGCAGAGCACCGTGGCGGGCCAAAGGATGTGCTGTGACGGTCGTGGACGCTCTTTGCTGCTCAGCCGTCGCACTCATCATGACGGCCCCCAAGAGCCGACCGGGCTGGAGGAAGAATGTCCCGAACTCTGCCTGAGCTTCTGCCAGGCGACGTTTTTGCATCCCCACGCCGTAGCGCATGGCGCCAGTGGCTCGACCGGTCGAGCGTCATCCTGGCGGCATTCTCCATCGCCCTCCTGTCCGCCACGGCTTCTGACGCCTTTGCAGCGCGGCACAAAGACCTGCGCAGTGATCGCCTCTATGTCGCCAACGGCGGCTCGGGCACCGTGTCGGTGATCGACACCAGGACCAACGCGGTCGTCGGCGCCCCGATCCACGTCGGCAAACGCCCCGCCGGGGTGGCCGTCGACAGCGTCCGCGGTCGCGCCTACGTGGCCAACTCCGGCTCGGACACCGTGTCGGTGATCAACACCAAGACCAGAACCGTCGTGGGCTCCCCGATCCGCGTCGGCAAAAACCCGTCCGGGGTGGCTGTCGACCGAGTCCGCGGTCGCGCCTACGTGGCCAACTCCGGCTCGGACACCGTGTCGGTGATCAACACCAAGACCAGAACCGTCGTGGGCTCCCCGATCCACGTCGGCAAAAACCCGTCCGGGGTGGCCGTCGACCGAGTCCGCGGTCGCGCCTACGTGACCAACTCCGGCTCGGACACCGTGTCGGTGATCAACACCAAGACCAAAACCGTCGTGGGCTCCCCGATCCACGTCGGCAAAAACCCGTCCGGGGTGGCCATCGACGGCGTTCGCGGTCGCGCCTACGTGGTCAACGCCCACTCGTACGCCGTGTCGGTGATCGACATCAACACCAACAAGGTCGTCGGGGCCTCGATCCACGTCGGCAAAGGCCCCGCCGGGGTGGCCATCGACAGCCTCAGAGGCCGCGCCTACGTGACCAACTCCGACTCGTACGCCGTGTCGCTGATCAACACCAGGACCAACGCGGCCGTCGGCTCCCCGATCCCCGTCCGCTACGGCCCCGCCTGGGTGGCCACCGACGCCCTCCGCGGTCGCGCCTACGTGGCCAACTCCGGCTCGGACAGCGTGTCGGTGATCGACACCAGCACCAACGCGGTCGTGGGCTCCCCGATCCCCGTTGGCAACGCCCCCGCCGGGGTGGCATTGGGGAGGCCGCTCCGGCCCGCGAAGCACTGACCCTTCAAGGTCGGAGCCGGACGCCGAAGGGCACCTACGGAGATCCGTAGGTGCCCTTAAGGCACTTGAGAGGGCTGCTCTTGGGCTGAGGTCGGGGAGGGGGCGGGGCGCGTGATGCGTACCGCCCCCTCTGCCGTACCGCCCCCTGCGTCGCTTCCCGGTCGCTACCGTGGTCGGTGAGCGAGAAGGGAGCGCATCATGGCCGAACCGCTCAAGACCCTCGTCGACGGGGTCGAGGTCGAGGTGCCCAACAGCATCCCCGCCATCCGCGACGCCCTGCCGGAGCACCGGCGCGAGGAGTTCGACCGGGAGATCAACGCGGCCGGGGTGCACGAGATCCACGCCGTGATGCGGCACTGGATGCTGGAGTCCGTGCCCGACCCGGCCGCCGACGCCATCATGGACCGGCTCGCCCGCGAGGAAGCGGAGAGGGCCGGAGCCGCGTGAGCCACCGTCATCGCCGCCGCCACCGCATCTCGTACGCGCCGCCCGCCGACGACACCCTCGCGAAAATGGCGGGACCCGTGCCGTTCAGGGCGGAGCTGGAACGTACCCTCGGCGTCGACCCGTACGGGCACGGGTCCCTCCCCATCGGCCGGTGGGCGGACCGCAGGGAGGCGACCGTGCGCGGCGTCATCGTCCGGTACTACGTCTCCGTGTCGATCCTGGTCGTGACGGTGGTGCGGCTGATCCCGGAGCCGTGAGCCGGGTCAGCCCTGGTGCTGTTCGCGCAGCACCTCGTGCAGCGGCTGCGGGGCGCTTGCAGTATTCATGGATTGCCCAGCCTCCGCCTGGGGGTCATGTCCGTCGCCCCAGCCTTGCGGGTCGCGGGCCCGTCTGCCACCTGTATGCGCGGCTCCGGATGGCGGCCCGTCACAGGTACGCCGGAGACACCGCCGCCTTGGTGAGGCGGTGCGGGGCTCCCGTGCCGTCCCCCGGGACGGTGTAGAGGTCCGCGCCGTAGTCGCCCGGCAGCGCGTACGTCAGGGTGTGCGCGTCGCTCCAGACCGCCTGGTCGTCCACGCTGCGGGTCTCCGCCAGGGGCGTCTCGCGGAGCGTGCGCAGGTCGAGTACGTACAGCCGCCAAGGGGCGTCCGCCGAAAGGCCCTTCACGCGCTTCTTGTACGCGATGCGGGTGCCGTCGGGGGAGAGGGACGGGCACTCGACGTTCTGGTGGACGGTGGTCAGCGTGCGGGTGCGCAGATCGCCCCGTACCAGGTAGGTCTTCCCGTGCGTCGCGAGCGTCGCGTAGAAGTGGCGGTCGTCCGCCGCGAACGTGATGCCCCAGAAGTTGATGTCCGCCGCGCGGTAGGTCCGGCCGTCCTTGACGACCCGGAAGTCCTCGAGCGTCGGCGTGAGGTGACCCGTGCGGGTGTCCACGATCGCCGCCCGCGTCGAGAAGTTCGTGCCCGCGTAGCTGTCGCCGCCCACGAACACCGTCCACGCCGCGTACCGCCCGCTCGGCGAGACGCGGGCGCGGGACGGGATGCCCGGCAGCGCGTAGTGGGCCTTCTCCTCGAGCCGCGAGTCCAGGACGCGCGCCGTGTACGTGTCCTGCATCGCGCCCCGCTCGGCCCGCAGACAGATCGCCGTGCCCGAAGAGGCGTAGAAACGAAGGCACTTGACGCCCGACGCGGTGCGGGGCGCGTCCGGGCGGCCCGCCGGGACCGTGGTGAGCTCGTCGCGGTGGGGGCCCCACGCCATGTTGCGGAAGACGAGGCGGCGGGGAGCCTCGGTGGCCTCGGCCGGCAGGGTCACCCGGCCCGCAGTGACCCTCGGGCCGCCCGCGTGCGCCTCGTTCCTGCGGTCGGCGCGCGCCGCCGCGTGCAGGACCGAGGCCGTCGCGACGGCCGCCAGAGCGACGACCGCGGCGACGAGGACGAGCAGCCTGTTACGTGTCGTCATGCGGGTACTACCTCCGCGGGGGTGGGGGCTTCGGGCCGGAAGGCGTACGCCACCGCCGCGCCCGCCGCCAGCGCCACTGTGGCCGCGCCCAGAGCCGTGCGGTCGCCCCACGCCGTCCAGGCGGCGCCGAAGCCGATCGAGCAGACGAAGCGCGCCAGCGCCTGGCCCGTCTGGACGACGGCGAGCCCCGACGAGCGCAGCTCCTGCGGGATGGCGGTGGAGGCAGCGGCCATCAGGACGCCGTCCGTCGCCGCGTAGAAGCAGCCGTGCAGCGCCAGGACCGCGTACGGCAGGGCGGAGCCGTGCCACGGCGAGAGCAGCAGGCCGTACGCGGCGAGGAGCGCGGCGTGGCCGGCGAGGAACACGCGCCAGCTGCCGACGCGGTCCGCGAGCCGGCCCAGGGGCGCGGCCAGGAGCAGGAAAGCGGCCGCCGTGCCCAGGGGGAGCAGCGCGAACCACTGGTCGGGGACGCCCAGGCGGCGCTGGAGGAGCAGATAGACGAAGGAGTCGCTGACCGTGGCCAGGCCGAGGAGCAGGGCGCAGACCGTGGTGCGGCGGACCTCGCGGCGGCGCAGGAGCGCGAGCGCGGACCGGAAGGTGGGGCGCGGGGGTGCGGGGTGGCTGCTCTTGGCGGTCTCCTTGGCGGCTTCGTGCCGGCGGGGGACGAACAGGAGCAGGACCAGTACGCCCAGTGCCGCGACGCAGAAGCTGACGGTGAAGACCGCGTCGTAGCCGTCCGTCGTCGCGCGCAGGATCAGGAAGGCCGCGAGGGGGCCGAGGAGGGCGCCCGTCGTGTCCATCGCCCGGTGCACGCCGAAGGCTCTGCCGCGGGTGGCCGGGGTGCTGCTCAGGGAGATCAGGGCGTCCCGCGGCGCCGTGCGCAGGCCCTTGCCCGTGCGGTCGGCCGCCAGGACCATGCCGATCGTGGGGAGGGTGGCGGCCAGCAGGAGCAGGGGTTTGCAGAGCGCCGAGAGTCCGTAGCCGAACAGGGCGACCGTCTTGTGGCGGCCGCCTCCCCGGTCCGCGAAGTGGCCGCCGACGAGACGGACCAGCGCCGAGAAGCCGTTGTAGACGCCGTCCAGGAGGCCGAAGCCGAGGGGCGAGAGGCCGAGTCCCGCGACGAGGTAGAGCGGCAGGACCGCCGTGACCATCTCGGACGAGACGTCGGTGATGAGGCTGACCGAGCCGAGGGCCAGGACCGTGGGGGCGATCGCGGTGCCGCGCCGCCCGGCCGGTGGCCGGGCGGCGGGTTCCGCGGATGCCGCAGCGCGGCTGTCCGCTACGTACATGTCAGGACGTCCAGATGCCCGTGATGTCCTTGCCGGACGCCGCGTTGCCCGCGTGCGGGAGCCCGTGCATGTCCTCGATGGTGCGCAGGACGTCGTAGTGGTTGTAGGTGGTCGCCGAGGTGGCGCCCGGGGTGACCTGCTGGCCGTAGAGGACCGTCGGGATCTTGTTGCCGGCCAGACGGTTGTCCTCGTCGAAGGTGACGACGAGGAGGCTGTTGTGCGCCTTCGCCCAGGTCGCGTAGGCGGACAGGTTGTTCTTCAGCCAGGTGTCACCGGTCGACACCGAGCAGTCGTGCATGTCGCTGCACAGGTCGGGGACCACGAAGGAGACCTGGGGGAGCGTCGAGTAGTCCGAGGGGAACTGCGCGAACGTCTTCGCCGTGGAGGTGGGGACGTTGCTGAACCCGAACCACGGGTTGTGCTTGCGGGCGTAGTCGCCGGACGAGCAGGTGGTCGAACCCTGGCTCGGCAGGCCCTCGTTGTAGCTGCCCCAGGTCTTGCCGGCGGCGATCAGCTCGGAGGCCAGGTTGGGCTGCGAGGAGAAGCCCGGCGTGTAGCAGCTGTCGTCCGTGATGCCCTGCGTGGCGCCCGAGAACAGCGCGAAGTAGTTCGGCTGGCTCGGGTGCGTCAGCGCGTACGACGCCGAGAGGCTCGCGCCGTTCGTCTTCAGGCTGTTGATGTACGGGGCGCTGGAGGAGCCGATCACTTGGTTGTAGGCGTGGTTCTCGAAGACCACGACCACGGTGTGGTCCGGGGTGGGGACGCCCGCCGCGGCCTGCGCGGACGAGCCGCCCACGCCGGACCAGAGCGCGACCGCGGTGGCGGTCAGGGCGAAGGCCGAAGCGAGCGCCGCGGTGCGGCCTCGTCGGAACAATGATCTGCCAGGCACGTGAGACCTCCGGTGGGGGAGACGGCGGCGGTGCGGCTAGAGCATGCACACGCCAAGATGCCCCCGTCCCACGCATATGTGAAGGGCGGGTGAACCCTCAGCGCTCCGAGAGCGGAGCCGGCGCCTCTTGCACGATCCATCCGTTGCCGTCCGGGTCGGTGAAGAACATGAACGAGTTCCACACCTCGCCGGGCCCGTCCTCCCAGCCGGTGACATCCGCGTGCTGCACCCGACTCACGTCCACGCCCCGCTCGACCAGTTCGGCGCGCGCCGAGGCGATGTCCGTCACGCACATCTGCAGGCCCGTGAGGGACCCCGGAGCCATCGGCCGCTGTCCCGGAGGGCCCGGCAGGCCCTGCGTCAGGGTGATCGAACAGCGCGAGCCCGGTGGCGTCAGCTGCACGATGCGGATGCCCTCCGTGACCACCTGGTCCACGTCGACCTTGAAGCCGAGTTGCTTCGCGTAGAAGTCCTTCGCCCGGTCGACGTCCGTGACGGGCACGACGATCACTTCGAGGGTCCAGTCCATGGGTGCTCCCTTTCCGGCTGAGTTCTGCGACTGCGCAACGGTGTGGCATGGGGGGCGCCCGTCCGGCCGTACCGTCGAGGTCCGGAACAGCTCGGCCGCGGCGACCTTCTCCCCGGCCTCGGCCCAGGGGAGCGTCGTGGCCGACGCGTCGCTGTACCGGCTGTCCGCCTCGGCCAGGGGCTCCGCGTCCGTCATGATCCGCCTCTCGCTCTCCCGATGCTCCCGTCAAAGGGCAGACCGCGCACGCGGGCGGAACTCACCGGCGAAGCCTTAGGCTCTGGACCAGTGCGTGATCGAACAGGAGGCCGTGCGATGTCGGTGCCGCAAGGGCGCAGGAGCAGTACGTTCACGCGGCTGCTGCGGCACGGTTTCACGGATCCCTCCGCCGCCGAGCGGCTCCTGGACGTGCCGGGCCTGTCGGCCGTGCGCTCCGACCCGATGCTTCTCGACGCCCTCGGCGCCACCGCCGACCCCGATCTGGCCCTCCTCGGTCTGGTCCGGCTCGTCGAGGCGCAGGCCGGTGACCCCGAGCGCCGGGAGCTCCTCGACACGCTCATCACGGCCAAGCCGTTGCGCGACCGGCTCCTCGGTGTCCTCGGCGCGTCCGAGGCGCTCGCCGACCATCTGGCCCGGCATCCGCTGGACTGGCAGGCCCTCGTCACCTACGAGCCGTCCGACCTGCACCCCGGCGTGGAGGAGTTCCAGCGGGGTCTCGCGGACGCTGTCGACCCGAACGGCCTGCGGGTCGGCTACCGGCGCTGCCTCCTGTCGATCGCCGCCCGTGACGTGTGCGGGACGACCGACATCGTGCAGACCGCCGCCGAACTCGCCGACCTGGCCACGGCCACCCTGCGCGCGGCCCTCGCCATGGCGGAGGCGGACGCGCCCGGGGACGCCGCGCTGTGCCGGCTCGCCGTCATCGCGATGGGCAAGTGCGGCGGACACGAACTCAACTACGTGTCCGACGTGGACGTCATCTTCGTCGGCGAGGCCGTGGAGGGCGCCGACGAGGGCAAGGCGATCCAGGCCGCCACCCGGCTCGCCTCGCACATGATGCGGATCTGCTCCGACACGACCGTCGAGGGCACGATCTGGCCCGTCGACGCCAACCTGCGCCCCGAGGGACGCAACGGCCCCCTCGTGCGGACCCTCTCCTCGCATCTCGCCTACTACCAGCGGTGGGCCAAGACCTGGGAGTTCCAGGCGCTGCTCAAGGCGCGGCCCGTCGCCGGCGACCTCGAACTCGGCGACGCGTACATCAGGACGCTCTCGCCCCTCGTCTGGCAGGCCGCCGAGCGCGAGAACTTCGTGCCCGACGTGCAGAAGATGCGCAAGCGCGTCGTCGAGAACATCCCCGCCGGCGAGGTCGACCGGGAGCTGAAGCTGGGGCCCGGCGGGCTCAGGGACGTCGAATTCGCCGTACAGCTGCTGCAGTTGGTGCACGGCAGGGCCGACCTCTCGCTGCGCAGCGGCACCACCCTGGACGCGCTGGCCGCTCTCGCCGACGGCGGGTACGTGGGACGGGTCGACGCCGTCCAGCTCGACGACGCCTACCGTTTCCTGCGCACCCTCGAACACCGCATCCAGCTCTACAAGCTGAGGCGTACGCACCTCGTCCCCGAGGGCGACGCGGACCTGCGGCGCATCGGTCGGTCGATGGGCATGCGGACCGAGCCGATCACCGAACTCCACCGTGCCTGGCGCCGCCACACCTCGGTCGTGCGCCGTCTGCACGAGAAGCTCTTCTACCGGCCGCTGCTCGACGCCGTGGCCCAACTCGCCTCCGGCGAGTCCAGGCTGAGCACCGAGGCGGCGCGCGAACGGCTCGTGGCCCTCGGCTACCACGACCCGACCGCCGCGCTGCGCCATCTGGAGGCGCTGGCCTCCGGCGTGACCCGCAAGGCGGCGATCCAGCGGACGCTGCTCCCGGTGCTCCTCGGCTGGTTCGCCGACTCCGCCGACCCGGACGCCGGACTGCTCAACTTCCGCAAGGTGTCCGACGCGCTCGGCAAGACGCCCTGGTACCTGCGGCTGCTGCGGGACGAGGGCGCGGCGGCGGAGAACCTCGCCCGGGTGCTCTCGGCCGGCCGGCTCGCCCCCGATCTGCTGATGCGCGCACCGGAGGCCGTCGCCCTGCTCGGCGACCAGCGGGGCCTCGAACCGCGCGGGCACGCCCAGTTGGAGCAGGAGGTGCTCGCCGCGGTCGGCCGCGCGGACGGCGCCGAGCAGGCCGTCGCCGCGGCCCGTGGCGTACGGCGGCGCGAGCTGTTCCGTACGTCGGCCGCCGACATCATCGCCTCGTACGGCACCGAGGACACGCCCGCCGAGGCCGACCAGGGCGCGCTCGTGGACCGCGTCGGCGGGGCGGTCTCCGACATCACGGCCGCGACCCTCGCCGGGACGCTGCGGGCCGTCGTGCGCGAGGGGTGGGGCGACGAGTTGCCCACCCGGTTCGCCGTCATCGCCATGGGGCGGTTCGGCGGGCACGAGGTCGGCTACGGGTCGGACGCCGACGTGCTGTTCGTGCACGAGCCGCGCGAGGGCGTCGGCGACCAGGAGGCGGCGAAGGCCGCGAACCGCGTCGTGTCCGAGATGCGGCGGCTGCTCGCCCTGCCGAGCGCGGATCCGCCGCTCCTCATCGACGCGGACCTGCGTCCCGAGGGCAAGTCGGGGCCGCTCGTGCGCACCCTCAAGTCCTATGACGCGTACTACCGCCGCTGGTCCCTGGTGTGGGAGTCACAGGCGCTCCTGCGGGCCGAACCGGTCGCGGGCGACCTGGACCTCGGGCGGCGCTTCATCGATCTCATCGACCCGCTGCGGTTCCCCGCGGAGGGCCTCGGAGAGGACGCCGTGCGCGAGATCCGGCGGCTCAAGGCGCGCATGGAGTCCGAGCGGCTGCCGCGCGGCGCCGATCCGACGCTGCACACGAAGCTGGGCCGCGGCGGGCTCTCCGACGTCGAGTGGACCGTCCAGCTCCTCCAGCTCCAGCACGGGTGGGCCGAGCCGGGGCTGCGCACGACCCGTACGCGGCAGGCGCTCGCCGCGGCATGCGCGGCGGAGCTGATCCCGGGCGAGGAGGCCGCGATCCTCGACGAGGCGTGGATCCTCGCGTCCCGCGTGCGCGGCGCGGTCATGCTGGTCCGTGGCCGCCCGGGCGACACGTTCCCGTCCGACGGGCGTGAACTGGCGGCGGTGGGGCGGTACTTGGGCTACGACCCCGGCCACGTCGGCGACATGCTGGAGGACTACCGCCGCCTGACGCGCCGGGCGCGCGCGGTGATGGAGGAGCGCTTCTACGGGGCGTAGGCCCGGAGAGTCACCCGGCCATCGCGGACACGTGGGCGAGGAACCCGGTCAGGGCCAGTTCGAACGCCGCGTCGGCGCGGCCCGCGCCCATCGCGGCCAGGGCCGCCGCCAGGCGCGGCGTCGCCGTCTCGTCGGCCAGTTCCCACATCGCCTCCGGGGCCGCCATGTCCAGGGCGGAGCCCAGTACGACGTTCTCCAGGCCGATGATCACCGGCATCACGTCCGGCAGGGCGAACCCGGCGTCGAGCAGGAGCCCGGCCGCGAGCTCGTACTGGTCGAGGACCCGCTGGGCCCGCACGGGTGACGTGGTGAGCAGCGGGATCGCCTTGGGGTGGGCGGCGAAGGCGGCCCGGTAGGAGCGGGCCCAGTCCGCGAGGGCCTCGGCCCACGGCCGCTCGCCGCCGGTGAGCGTCGCGGGGTCGATCGCGACGGCGACCCGCTCGCGCAGCAGCTCCACGATCCCGTCCCGGCCGTCCACATGGTGATACACGGATCCCGTCTGGACCCCGAGCCGCTTGGCGATCCGCGGGACGCTGAAGTCGCCCTGCTCGTCGACGAGTTCGAGCGCGGTCGTGGTGATCCGCTCCCTGTCCAGCAGCGGCTTGCTCGGCCGTCCCATCGTGCGCTCCCCGAATCTGAGGTCTTCCCGAATGCCCAAAGGGAGGCTACATTGCCGAAACCGAAAGCCTTTAGGTTTCGCTTCCCGGCCACCGGGGCGACGCCTCCGGGACCCCCGTCCCCCGCCGCCAGAAGGGCTTCCTTCCCCATGCCCGTAACCTCACCGCAGACGCAGAACAGCGCGACCGCCACCGCCGCGGAACCCACCCTGCGCGCCGGCACCCTCGGCACCGCCGACATCGCCTTCTTCGTCGTCTCCGCCGCCGCCCCGCTCACCGTCATGGCAGGCGTCGCCCCGTTCGCCATCGCGCTCGGCGGCATCGGCGCCCCCGTCGGCTACCTCCTCGCCGGCCTGACGCTCGCCGTCTTCGCCGTCGGCTTCACCACGATGAGCCGCCACGTCCGCAGCGCGGGCGCCTTCTACGCGTACATCACGCGCGGCCTCGGCCGCTCCGTCGGCATCGGCGCCGCCCTGCTGGCCATGGTCGGCTACAACGGCATGGAGATCGGCGTCTACGGCCTGCTGGGCACCGCCACGCAGGACACCCTGCATGCCCTCTTCGGCATCGACATCCCCTGGCTGCCCGTGTCCCTCGCGGGGCTCGTGCTCATCTGGTACGGCGGCTTCCGGTCCATCGACTTCGGAGCCAGGCTCCTCGGCGTCCTGCTCTGCGCCGAGACCGGCATCCTCGTCCTGCTCGCGGGCGGCGTGCTCCTCAAGGGCGGCGCGCACGGCCTGTCCGCCGCGTCCTTCGCGCCGGGCAACGTGCTCGTCCCCGGCACCGCCGCCGTACTCGCCTTCGCCTTTGCCGCGTTCACCGGCTTCGAGTCGACCGTCATCTACCGCCGCGAGGCCCGCGACCCCGGCCGCACGGTGCGCCGCGCCACCTACATCGCGGTCGCCTTCCTCGGCCTGTTCTACGCGTTCATCGTCTGGACCGTCATCCAGGCCTTCGGCGACGCCCACGTCGTCGAGGCGGCCGGCAGCGACCCGGCCGGCCTGTTCTTCTCCGCCATCACCACCTTCGTGGGCGGCTGGGCGGCCGACCTGATGCACATCCTCATCGTCACCAGCGTCCTCGCCTCGCTCCTCGCCTTCCACAACGCGATCAACCGCTACGGGCTCGCGCTCGCCGAGGAGGGCGTCCTGCCGAAGGCCTTCGGCACGGTCCACGCCAAGCACCGCTCCCCGTACGTCGCGGGCGTCGCGCAGACCGTGCTCGGCGCGGCCGTCGTCCTCGCCTTCTGGGCCGCGGGCGCCGACCCGTACGCGCAGCTGCTCCTGTGGGTGAACACCCCCGGCATGATCGGCCTGATGGCGCTCCAGCTGCTCGCCGCGATCGCCGTGCCGTTCTACTTCCGCCGCATCACCCACGAGGAGGGCGTGCTGCGCACGGTCGTCGCGCCGATCGCGGCGACGGTGCTCCTCAGCATCGCGATCGTGCTGGTCTGCACCCACCTCGACCTGTTCACGGGCGCGTCCTCCCTGGTCAACATGGTCCTCATGGCCGTGGCCCCCGCCGTCTTCGTCCTCGGCATCGGCCTCGCCCGCCGCCTGCGCCGCACCAAGCCGGACGTGTACGAGCGCTTCGCGGCGGAACCGTCCGCCGACGCGTAGTCCGCAGAGCCCGCCCCTACGGAACACAGCCCCACCCCGAACGGAGTTCACCCCCATGCCCGCAGCCGACCTCCTCCTCACCGGCGCCCGCGTCCGCACCCTCGACCCCGCGCACCCCGAGGCGACCGCCGTGGCCGTCCGCGACGGTCTCATCGCCGCCGTCGGCGCCACCGAGGACGTCGTACGCGACTGGAGCGGACCGGGCACGGAACGCGTCGACCTCACCGGCGCGACCCTCGTGCCCGGCCTGGTCGACGCGCACAGCCACCCGGTGTGGGGCCTGGAGATGGCGACCGGCACCGACCTGTCCGGCGTACGGAACCCGGACGAGCTGCGGGCGGCCCTGCGCTCGGCGCCCCGCGTCGACGGCTGGGTCGTCGCCTGGGGGCTCGACCACAACGCGTTCGGCGGCCGTCCCGTCGACCGCGCCCTGATCGAGGACGTACTCGACGGCGCGCCCGCCTTCGTCCGCCTCTACGACGGGCACTCCGCCCTGGCGAGCGGGGCCGCGCTCGCGGCGGCCGGGATCACCGGGCCGCGCGAGTTCGTCCAGCGCGCGGAGATCGTCTGCGACGCGGAAGGCCGCCCGACCGGGCACCTCGTCGAGCACGCCGCGATGGACCTGATGCTCGCCGTCATGCCGAGGCCCTCGTTCGCCGAGCGCCGCGCCGGGCTGCTCGCCCTGCTGTCCGACATGGCCGCCACGGGCCTGACCGGCGCCCACGTCATGGACCTCGGCCACGGCGACGTACCGCAGCTGCTGGCCTCGGTCGAGGAGGAGGCCGTGCTGCCGCTGCGGCTGCGGCTCGCGCCCTGGTGCATGCCGGGCGTCGACAAGGCCGGCCTGGACGAGCTGATCGCCGTCCAGCGCGAGGCCGGGCGGCACTGGCGGGTCGGCGGGGTCAAGTTCTTCATGGACGGCACCGTCGAGGGCGGCACCGCGTGGCTGGAGCACGCGGACTGTCACGGCCAGGGCACCGACGCGTTCTGGCCGGACCCGAAGGCGTACGCGGACGCGGTGCGGTACCTGCACGCGGCGGGCGTCGGCACCGCGACCCACGCGATCGGGGACGCGGCCGTGCGGCACGTCCTGGACACCGTCGAGTCCCTGGGCGGGAGCGGCCGGGGCGTGCACCGGATCGAGCACATCGAGACGGTCCCCGACGACACGATCCCGCGGTTCGCCGCGCTGGGCGTCGCCGCGTCGATGCAGCCGCCGCACACCGCGTACACCCGCGGTGACCACGGCGACGAGTGGTCGAAGCGGCTCGGTACGGACCGGGCCTCGCGCGCCTGGCGCATCAGGGACCTGCGGGACGCGGGCGCGGTTCTCGCACTGGGCTCGGACTGGCCGATCGCGCACTACGACGTGCGCCGGGTCCTGTCCATGGCCCGCGTCCCCGAGGGGGCCGCCGGGCCCGCGCAGGGGCTGACAGGGCTCATGGCGCTGGAGGGCTGCACGTCACACGCGGCGCTCGCCGCCGGTGAGGACGCGGGGCGTATCGCCCCCGGTCTGCGGGCCGACCTCACGGCGTTCGGCCTCGACCCGGTCGAGGCCCCGGCCGACGAGGTGGCGCAGGCGCCGGTCCGCCTGACGGCGGTCGGCGGTCACCTCACGTACCGGGGGGCGTGACCCCGGACGTGGCGGGCGCGGGCACGAGGCGCGGCATGGTGTGGGGGAGCGCCCCGTACCAGATCCGCGCCATCGTGAAACCGAACGCGAGGCACACCATGCCGCCCACCGCGTCCAGCCAGAAGTGGTTCGCGGTCGAGACGATGACGACCAGGGTCAGTGCCGGGTACAGGAGTCCGAGGATCCGCACCCACGGCGCCGAGGCCAGGGCGAAGATCGTCAGGCCGCACCACAGGGACCAGCCGATGTGCATGGACGGCATCGCCGCGTACTGGTTCGACATGTGTTTCAGGTCGCCGGACGCCATCGAGCCCCAGGTGTGGTGGACCGCGACCGTGTCGACGAAGTGGCCGCCGTTCATCAGGCGGGGCGGGGCGAGCGGGTACAGGTAGTAGCCGACCAGGGCGACCGCCGTCGTCGCGAAGAGCGCGAGCCGGGCCGCCGCGTAGCGGCCGGGATGATAGCGGAAGAGCCAGACGAGCACACCGAGCGTGACGATGAAGTGCAGTGTCGCGTAGTAGTAGTTCATGCCGACGATGAGCCATGTCACCGAATTCACGGCGTGGTTGACGTTCTCCTCGACGGCGATGGAGAGGTGGTGCTCCATCCGCCAGATCCAGTCGGCGTTGCTCAGAGCCTGCGAACGCTGCTCCGGAACGGCGTTGCGGATCAGGGAGTACGTCCAGTAGCTCACCGCGATCAGCAGGATCTCGAACCAGAGCCTGGGGCGACGCGGTGCGCGTATACGGCCGAGGAGTCCCCGCCCATCGCGGCGGTCATCCGCCATGGGTGATGTGGTGGGCCCCTGCCGGCCTTCCAGTGTCGTCACGGTCGATTCACCCATAGGGACAGAGTCTGCCAGATTCCGACCCCCCGCTCGATCATCCCCCGGGTGGGTCGTCCACGCATGCTCTACGCCCTGCGGAGGAGTGGCTACCTAGGGGCGCGGCACACGGTCCCCCGGGGCCGAAGCGGTTGAACCGCGGACCACCAGTTCGGGCATGAAGACGAATTCGCTGTGCGGCGCCGGCGTCCCGCCGATCTCCTCCAGGAGCGTGCGGACCGCGGCCTGGCCCATCGCCGGTACCGGCTTGCGCACCGTGGTCAGGGGCGGGTCCGTGAAGGCGATCAGCGGGGAGTCGTCGAAGCCGACCACCGAGACGTCGGACGGGACGTCGAGGCCTCGCTGCCGCGCCGCCCTTATGGCGCCGAGGGCCATCATGTCGCTGGCGCACACGACCGCCGTGCAGTCCCGGTCGATGAGCGCCGTGGCCGCCGCCTGCCCGCCCTCCAGCGTGTACAGCGAATGCTGCACCAGATCCCGCTCGATCTCCTCGGGGGACAGGGGCAGGAGGTCCTGCATCGTGCGTACGAAGCCCTCGATCTTCCGCTGGACCGGCACGAACCGCTTCGGGCCCAGGGCGAGCCCGATCCGCGTATGACCCAGCGAGACGAGGTGGGTGACGGCGAGCTTCATCGCGGCCCGGTCGTCCGGGGAGATGAAAGGTGCCTGCACTTTCGGCGAGAAGCCGTCCACCAGCACGAACGGCACGCCCTGCGCGCGCAGTTGCTCGTAGCGCTGCATGTCCGCCGAGGTGTCGGCGTGCAGCCCGGAGACGAAGATGATGCCGGAGACGCCCCGGTCGACGAGCATCTCCGTGAGCTCGTCCTCGGTGGAGCCGCCGGGGGTCTGTGTGGCGAGGACCGGCGTGTAGCCCTGGCGGGTCAGGGCCTGGCCGATGACCTGGGCGAGCGCCGGGAATATGGGGTTCTCCAGCTCCGGCGTGATCAGGCCGACCAGTCCCGCGGAGCGCTGGCGCAGCCGCACGGGCCGCTCGTAGCCGAGGACGTCGAGCGCGGCGAGCACGGACTGGCGGGTGGCCGCGGCCACCCCCGGCTTGCCGTTGAGCACCCGGCTGACCGTCGCCTCGCTGACCCCCGCCTGCGCTGCGATGTCGGCCAGTCGCGCGGTCACGGGATGGGACTGTACCGGTCGCGTGCCGGACTGCCCACCGTCAACCGGTTGCCGCGTGCGGGCAGTTGAACGGCCCGCTGCGGACTGCTGCGTCATGGCGCTCCCTCGTGTGACTGGCATGTGGCTCGCGTGGGGCCCATGGGGGTTCCGATGATCCCCGCGCCGGCCCGGTGTAGCAAGAGCTTGCAGATTCTTGCACAAGGCATCCATGGCCTGTCAGGCCCGGCAACGTGTCCGCACACACCGGAGTGCAGGTCACGGACCGATAACCGACTGGATCTCCTTGCAATATTTTTCTGCAAGGTCTTTCGCCGTGCTTGCAACGCTGTTACGTTCACGTCGCCCGGCGGCGGCAACGGTGCGGTCGGCGAGTCGGCAAGGGGTACGGACGGGACCGTCTCCCACCACTTCGGGCTTTCACCCTCTAGGAGATCTCATGCGGCGTGGCATAGCGGCCACCGCGCTGGTGGCGTCCCTCGCCCTCGCGGCGACGGCCTGCGGCGGAAGCGACAGCGGCAGTGACAAGGCCTCTGGGCCCGTCACCATCACGTGGTGGGACACGTCCAACGCCACCAACGAGGCGCCGACGTACAAGGCCCTGGTCAAGAAGTTCGAGAAGGCGAACTCCGGCATCAAGGTCAACTACGTCAACGTCCCCTTCGACCAGGCGCAGAACAAGTTCGACACCGCCGCGGGCTCCAAGGGTGCCCCCGACGTGCTGCGCGCCGAGGTCGGCTGGACGCCGGCCTTCGCGAAGAAGAGCTACCTCCTGCCGCTCGACGGCACCGAGGCCCTCGCCGAGAAGGACAAGTTCCAGCCGAGCCTGATCAAGCAGGCCCAGTTCGACGGCAAGACCTACGGCACGCCGCTGGTCACCGACACCCTGGCCCTCGTCTACAACAAGGACCTCTTCAAGAAGGCCGGCATCGACCTGCCGCCCGCCAACTGGGCCGACCTGAAGGCCGACGCGGCCAAGATCAAGTCGAAGACGGGCATCGACGGCTACTGGGGCTCCACGCAGGGCTACTACTCGATGCCGTTCCTGTACGGCGAGGGCAGCGACACCGTCGACGCCACCGCGAAGAAGATCACCATCGGTTCGCCCGAGGCCAAGAAGGGCCTCACCACCTGGCAGGGCCTCTTCGACGGCAAGGGCCTGCACAAGGCCGACGCCACCGCCGACGCGTACGCCCACATCCAGGACGCGTTCGTGAACGGCAAGGTCGCCGCGATCATCCAGGGCCCGTGGGAGATCACCAACTTCTACAAGGGCTCCGCGTTCAAGGACAAGGAGAACCTGGGCATCGCGACCGTCCCGGCCGGCTCCACCGGCAAGGCGGGCGCCCCCACCGGCGGCCACAACCTCTCGGTCTACGCCGGCTCGGACAAGGCCCACCAGGAGGCCTCGCTCAAGTTCGTGAAGTGGATGACCTCCGCGGCTACGCAGGAGCAGATCGCCCTCAAGAACTCGACGCTGCCCACGCGCCAGGACGCGTACACCACGAAGGTCGTCACCGACCCGGGCATCGCCGGTTTCCAGAAGGTCCTCACCACCGCCCAGCCGCGCCCCGAACTGCCCGAGTACAGCTCGCTGTGGGCCCCGCTCGACACCGAGTGGCCCAAGGTCGCCGGAGGCAAGGAGTCCCTGGACAAGGGCATCGGCAACGCGCAGAACGCGTACGTGAAGCTGGTCCCCGACTTCAGCAAGTGACCCCTCTTTGACGGCTGCCGCCGGTTCCGCCCGCGAGGGGGCGGGCGGAACCGGCGGCGCCGCGCCGCACGCACTGAGCAGCCGATCCCCAGAAGGTGCCGAACCATGACAGTCGCCGTCGACAGCACGGCCGCCAAGACGCGCGGCGGCCGCGCGCCGCGCCCCGGCCCGTTCGGGCGCCTGCGGCGCTCGTACCAGAAGCACTGGTACGCGTACGCGATGATCGCGCCGGTCGTCGTCGTGCTCGGGGTCCTCGTGATCTATCCCCTGGTACGCGGCTTCTACCTGACGCTCACCGACGCCGACAGCCTCAACTCGGCGCGCACGATCGGCGTCAACCACATCGACGCCACGTACCAGTTCATCGGGCTCGACAACTACGCCGACATCCTGTGGGGCCCGACCTCCTACGACCGCTTCTGGTCGCACTTCATCTGGACGATCGTGTGGACGGCGCTCTGCGTCGCCCTGCACTACGTCATCGGGCTCGGCCTCGCGATGCTGCTCAACCAGAAGATGCGCGGGCGCACCTTCTACCGGCTGCTGCTCATCCTGCCGTGGGCCGTACCGACGTTCGTCACCGTGTTCTCGTGGCGGATCATGCTGTCCGACTCCGGGATCATCAACTCCGTGCTCGGCTCGCTGCATCTGCCGCAGCCGCAGTGGCTGGAGGACACCTTCTTCCAGCGCTCGGCCGCCATCCTGGTCAACACCTGGTGCGGCGTGCCGTTCATGATGGTGTCGCTGCTCGGCGGCCTCCAGTCGATCGACCCGGTGCTCTACGAGGCCGCGGAGATGGACGGCGCGAGCCCCTGGCAGCGCTTCTGGAACGTCACACTGCCCGGCCTGCGGTCGGTCAGCTCCACCGTCGTACTGCTCGGCGTCATCTGGACGTTCAACCAGTTCAACGTCATCTTCCTGCTGTTCGGCAACACCGCGCCCGACGCCCAGATCCTCGTCACCTGGGCCTACTACCTGGGCTTCGGCCAGCAGCCGCGCGACTACGCCCAGTCCGCCGCGTACGGCGTGCTGCTCCTGTCGCTCCTCGCCGTCTTCACGTCCTTCTACTACCGCTGGCTGAACCGCAATGAGCAGCTCGCCTGACGCCGCAGGAGCCGCCCCCATGAGCACCACGACCGTCGACACCCCGGCAACCGGCGCGCAGCCGGTCACCGACACCGTCCGCCCGCGCCGCGTGCGCCGGCGCGGCGAGCGCAGCCGCCTCGCGACGTTCCTGTCGCACGGCGTGCTGAGCGTCGCGAGCCTGACAGCCCTGTTCCCGATCGCCTGGCTGGTCTATCTGTCGCTCGGCCCGGACAAGGACGACTACCTCCACCCCGGGCGCATCCTCGACAAGGCGACCTTCTCGAACTACTCGTTCGTCCTGGAGCACACCAACTTCTTCAAGTGGCTCCAGTCCACGCTGATCGTGTCCCTGGGCACGACGGTCGTCGGCGTCCTGTTCGCCGCCACCACCGGCTACGCCGTCTCGCGCATGCGCTTCCCCGGCCACCGCAAGCTGATGTGGGTCCTGCTGCTCACGCAGGCGTTCCCGATCGCCGTCCTGATCGTGCCGATGTACGAGATCCTCGGCGACCTCGGCCTGATCGACACGTACGGCGGCCTCATCCTCGTGTACTGCTCGACCGCGGTGCCGTACTGCGCGTGGCTCCTCAAGGGCTACTTCGACACCATCCCGTACGAGATCGACGAGGCCGGCCGCATCGACGGGCTCTCGCCGTTCGGCACCTTCGCCCGGCTGATCGTCCCGCTGGCCAAGCCGGGCCTCGCGGTCGCCGCGTTCTACAGCTTCATCACCGCGTTCGGCGAGGTCGCCTTCGCCTCCACGTTCATGCTCGACGACGAGAAGTACACCTTCGCCGTGGGCCTGCGCAGCTTCGTCAGCGAGCACGACGCGCAGTGGAACTACATGGCGGCGACTGCGGTGTTGATCGCCATTCCGGTGTCCGCGTTCTTCTACCTTGTCCAGAGGAACCTGGTCACCGGCCTCACGGCGGGCGGCACCAAGGGCTGAGCCCCGCCGCTCCGCCCGCCCGCACGCAAACCCCTGACGCAGCAAGGACACCATGAGTCAGCACACTGCCGACACGGCGCAGGCCGGCGCGGCCTCCGCCTCGACCTCCGTTCCCGCGCAGGCGTCCACCGGCTGGTGGCGCGACGCGGTGATCTACCAGGTCTATCCGCGCAGCTTCGCCGACAGCAACGCCGACGGCATGGGCGACCTCGAAGGCATCCGCGCCCGGCTCCCGCACCTCAGAGACCTCGGCGTGGACGCGGTGTGGCTCAGCCCGTTCTACGCGTCCCCGCAGGCGGACGCCGGCTACGACGTCGCCGACTACCGTGCCGTGGACCCCATGTTCGGCTCCCTCCTCGACGCGGACGCCGTGATCCGCGACGCGCACGGCCTTGACCTGCGCGTCATCGTCGACCTGGTACCCAACCACTCGTCCGATCAGCACGAGTGGTTCAAGCGGGCCCTCGCCGAAGGACCCGGATCGCCGCTGCGCGAGCGCTACCACTTCCGGGCGGGCAAGGGCGCGAGCGGTGAACTGCCGCCCAACGACTGGGAGTCCATCTTCGGCGGCCCCGCCTGGACCCGCGTCGCCGACGGCGAGTGGTACCTCCACCTCTTCGCGCCCGAGCAGCCCGACCTCAACTGGGAACACCCCGCCGTCGGCGACGAGTTCCGCTCCATCCTGCGGTTCTGGCTCGACATGGGCGTCGACGGCTTCCGCATCGACGTCGCGCACGGCCTCGTCAAGGCCGAGGGCCTGCCCGACCTCGGCGCGCACGAACAGCTGAAGCTGCTCGGCAACGACGTCATGCCGTTCTTCGACCAGGACGGCGTGCACGACGTCTACCGCGCCTGGCGCCTGATCCTCGACGAGTACGCGGGCGAGCGCATCTTCGTCGCCGAGGCGTGGACCCCGACCGTCGAGCGCACCGCGAACTACGTGCGCCCCGACGAGCTGCACCAGGCCTTCAATTTCCAGTACCTGTCCTCCTATTGGGACGCGACAGAGCTGCGC